>CAMYNX010000077.1 GCA_947259875.1 uncultured Gammaproteobacteria bacterium
GCCAAGCCCCAATGTATCGCGCCCATAAATGAGAGGATGACCGCACTATAAGTCAGCAATGAATACAACACGAAGCCGTGCAGCCTTACCGGTGCTACCCAAAGCGCCAAGGCACTGGCTACAAACGGCACTAGGCCGGCATAGCCTAACCACAGCACAATTCTTGGGATGGTTCGATCGCTCATCGGATTGTCGCCGTCTGCCAACGCCACCTCGGTGCAATATATGGGCTAGTTGTCATCGCTATCATCCGTGAACAAATCGTCCAACGCGTGGCGAGTGGACGTCGTATCCGATTCCCCAGCGGATGTATCCGCACTGAACAGTGCGTCGAGCTTGGCGCGTGAGGCCTGGGACGCAGCACTATCCCGCGACTGATAAGCGTTGGGAGTGGGTTTGAAGTAGTCGCAGAAATTAGCACGTTCCTTGTTACGTACTTCCTCGGCGCGATCATCGATACAAGCCTCCACCACGTGCGGATCGTAGAGCTTGCACATTTTGCAAACGTGAAGTTCCGCATCACAGTCAGGACAAACCTCCAAACGCCGAAACGGCAGCAACACCATTTCCAGGGATGTGCCGCATTTCCAACAGACCAGATTGGCATCAGCATTCATGGAATCAATCGCACAGTTAGCCCGCATATTGGAGCATATCGCGATCACTGGCTGGTATCCATGTGTTCCGTAGCGTAGCCAGCCTGCCGCAGCGAATCAATAATCTCGTTAACATGCTCCGGTCCGCGGGTGTGGAGCACGAATTCCGCATTCACCGCACGTAGCGGAACATGAGTAAACGTACGCTGGTGACTGACTTGGACGATATTGGCTCCAGTATCTGCAATACAGGTGGTCACTGCCGCCAAGGAACCGGGCACATCGTGTATCCCGACTCGCAATCTGACCAGCCGCGACGTGCGCACCAAGCCACGTTGAATAATCGATGACAAAATAGGCAGATCGATATTTCCGCCGCAGATGATCAATCCCACTCGATGCCCGGCGAAGCGCTCGGAATGTTCGACCAAGGCGGCAAGACCTGCCGCCCCGGCACCCTCTGTCACCGTCTTTTCGACTTCCAGTAAAGACAATACCGCATGTTCGATCGGTTCCTCATCCACCAGGATGATATCGTCCACAAGCTCCCGTACGATTGGCAGCGTTAACTGGCCCGGTTGCTTCACCGCGATGCCTTCAGCGATGGTCATGACGCCGTACTCCGCAGGGTGCCCGGACAACGCGCACGCCATGGAGGGAAATCGCGTAGTTTGCACCCCCACAATCGAGATAGCCGGTTTCAAGGCCTTGGCTGCGATGGCGTTGCCCGCAATCAATCCACCGCCCCCTACCGGAATGATTAACACATCCAGATCGGGACACTGAGCCAATATCTCCAACGCGATGGTGCCTTGGCCGGCGATGATTTCTGCATCATCGTAGGGGTGCACCAAATACAATCCACGCGTCACCACCATTTCGTCCGCGAACTCACCGGCCTCTTCCACCGATTCTCCATGAAGGATCACTTCGGCGCCGAACTCACGCGTGCGCTCCACCTTATTGGTCGGCGTTATCCGAGGCATAACGATGACCGCCGTGATACCAAGACGCTGGGCGTGCCGGGCAACGGCCTGCGCGTGGTTTCCCGCGGACATGGCGATCACGCCACGCTCGCGTTGCTGTGGCGTCAAGGACAGGAGCTTGAACAGCGCACCCCGCTCCTTGAAAGAACCGGTAAATTGCAGATTTTCGAGCTTGAGACAAACGTCGGCACCGGTCTGCTTGGAAAGCGCAGCGGAATGCACACACGGGGTCGCCTCCACTTGGCCCTGAATGGCGGCAGCGGCGCTACGAATGTCCGCGAGCGATATGGAACGCTTGGTCATCGTTCGAGCCTGCCGCATCCGCCAGGACGTCTACAAGACAACCGTTAAACTAGCCCGCATATTGCGATAAGAGGCTAGGGAAATAGCCATCTCTCAACTAGGGGGCCGACTTATTCGCAGGAATAACCAAGCTGGTTCAAACCTTCCTGCAAGTAATCGGCCACCAAAGGTGTGGCAATCAAATAATCCGCGGTCCGATCATTCCAATTATCCTTTGCTTGCTCTATCGCCGCGCCCCACTCGTCTGCGGAGAAATCGCCGCGGCCCAGCCACATCAGCGCCACAAGGTTTACCTGTTGATCGGGCTCGAGATCCTCAATTGTGGTTTTCAGTTCCTGATAGGACATGTCATTTTGGTATTCGGGTGCGGACTGGGATGACCATTCAACGTCGGTGTCAGCCGGCTCGTCCTGGAACACCCCTTGTTCCTGAGTTTGGAACTCTTGTGCCTTATTGATGATAAAACACACTGTATCTGGATTGACTTCTAACATCGTCTCCCGACCCTCCCAACACTCGAAATGGCGCCATCAATACTATAGACAGATGATTAGTTAGTTTCACTTGACATCAATCAAAAAGTTCCCGTTTTCATTGCCGGCACGAATCCCGTTGCCATTCGAACAGCTAGCCTCGCTGCGTGCATAAATCCTGTATGTTTCAGGTCCCTAAAACACCAAACCTCCAAACGTCACTCAACCTCAGCATTCATGAGCGTCACAACAACACTGATCATCCGCATCTACAGATGCTCCCGACCGGGACCAATATACCATTGGGCGGACATCATGACGATCGATTAATATTGCCCCAGGGAGTCAAAATCGCACGTTGAATCGGTGAGTACGCAAAAATCAAAAACACTCCGGCGGGAAGAGCGTGACCGGGCGATGCAGCGCTACAAAAACGACCGCGCACGCAACCAGCTGTCAGCATCCCCCGGCCGCCACGAATTCGTGATTGTATTAGAGCGTCTCAAGGCCGGTTTTAACGTGCCAAAGATATTCCGCAGTGCCGAGGTCTTCGGAGCCAGCGAAATACATCTAATCAAAATCGGACCTTTTGACCCGGCGCCGGCGGTCGGCGCTTTTCGGCGGGTGCCGGCTCGATTTTTTGAAGACTTTCAGCAATCCCACGACGATCTTTCCGCACGTGGATATACCTTCTTCATTCTCGAACCGAGTTGCAAACGCTCTGTATCCCGACATCCGTTACCCAGGAAGAGCGCCTTTGTCTTCGGACACGAAGAATTCGGCGTCAACATCGACCGGTCCCGATATCCTGATCTTCTATGTCTTGGAATTCCACAATTTGGCTGCACTGATAGCCTCAACGTGAGTGTCGCGGCTTCCATCGTCATGTACGAATACGTGCGGCAGGTGGAAACGAGCTAGTCGACCGCACAATTGCATATCCGGTTAGCTTGCAAACGCCTGTATGCCGGTTTGCGCCCGGCCCATGATCAGGGCGTGGATGTCATGGGTTCCCTCATAGGTGTTGACCGCCTCGAGATTCATCACATGACGGATCACATGAAATTCGTCGGCAATGCCGTTGCCGCCGTGCATATCGCGGGCGGTGCGGGCGATATCCAATGCCTTGCCACAGTTGTTCCGCTTGATCAACGATAACATCGTCGGATCCCAGCCTCCTGAATCAATAAGCCTGCCCACCCGGAGCGCACCCTGAAACCCCAGTGAAATTTCAGTCTGCATATCCGCGAGTTTTTTTTGCACTAATTGCGTGGCCGCCAGGGGACGGCCGAACTGCTGGCGGTCCAGCGTGTATTGACGGGCGGCATGCCAACAAAATTCCGCGGCTCCCATTGCCCCCCAAGCAATCCCGTAACGGGCGCGGTTCAGGCAGCCAAACGGCCCTTTCAGTCCACGGATCTCCGGAAAGGCGTTCTGCTCCGGCACAAACACATCGTTCATCACGATCTCACCGGTCTCCGAGGCACGCAAACTAAACTTGCCTTCGATCTTCGGCGCTGAGAGCCCCGTCATATCTTTTTCCAACACAAAACCACGGATCACACCTTCATCGTCCTTGGCCCATACCACGAACACGTCGGCAATTGGAGAATTGGTAATCCAGGTCTTGGCGCCGCTCAACAAATAACCACCGTCCACCGTCCTGGCGCGGGTTTTCATGCCGGCGGGATCGGAGCCCGCATCGGGCTCGGTGAGCCCGAAGCAGCCCACCAGTTCGCCGGTCGCCAACCTGGGCAGGTATTTGTCCTTCTGCGCCGCGGTTCCATAGGCGTGGATGGGGTACATCACCAAGCTCGACTGCACACTCAGCGCCGAACGATAACTGGAGTCCACCCGCTCGACCTCACGGGCAATCAATCCGTAAGCAACATAACTGAGCCCCGCGCAACCGTATTCATCTAGAGTACAGCCGAGAAAGCCCAGCTCACCCATTTCATGCAGAATTTCGCGATCGAAACGCTCCTCACGGTGGGCGGAAAGGATTCGCGGCATCAGCTTTTCCTGACAGTAATCATAGGCGGTGTCGCGCACCATGCGCTCTTCACCATCGAGTTGCTCACTGAGCAGCAAGATATCGTCCCAGATCGGGAGGGGTTGCGTGGACATCACAAGGTCTCCGGCATGAAATCAAACCCTATCTTAAATCAGCTTTGCCTTAGGACGGCCAAATCCGCCCCAATTGGCCGTATAGTCAAGAATCTTGGCCGCCACGGCGATCCATCTATCCTCTGGCAAACCCTATTTACTTGAGATTCCCGCGCTTTTGGTCGATATAAGTAAGATGCAATAAAAGCCTGTTAACCCGCATTTCTCACCAGGATCCCGGATGCTGACGCAGGACTCGCGCAGCTGAACACCGCGCCTGGAGCGGGACCGATAGCGGGCCGTGACTCGAGTGAAGACCAAGCGCAGGTGTGCGACGACCAGTCAGGGCCGGGGTAGCCCCGTCCCTATTCATGGTCTGCACCGGAGAGACCGCAGCATTTCTTCCGTGAAATGGCACTATTCGAGGCCAAGCTTGCTTGGCAAGAATAGAGGCGGGAAACCTGGTGAGAAATGCGGGTTAAGACAAGCCAAAATGGAGTTCCCATGGCAGAACGCAAGCATGAGGCACCGGAACTCGGCGAAACGCCGGGTCCTGGGTGGTCGTCTCGTGGGTCAACTTCCGCATCCAACAGCGCGCAACGTGCCGGGGTATACGAACTCACTCGCACCTGGTTGAGCCTGCAGTGCAGCATGTTGTCCGGAGTCAAACGCGCCGTTGTCGTGCTCGGTGCAGCGGACACCGATGTCTGCAATCCCGTCGCCCTGTGGCCCGAAGGCGCTGACGCCGATGACTCCCTTTTCGATGCCGCGCAACAAACCTTGCGCGAGCGTCGCCCGCGGCTCAATGGCGAACAGCGGACGGCTTCCGGAGAGTCGATGCACGACATTGTTGCCTGCCCCCTGCTGCTCAAAGGCCCGTTAACGGGCGCGGTTGCCGCGGAGATCACCAGCCGTCCGGCCAAGAACCAGCGTGCCGCAATTCGCGTTCTGCAATGGGGCGCCGCATGGCTCGAGATGTTGATGACCCATGACACCAATCCACTCGAGCAGCGCCTACTCACCGTGGTCGATGTCCTCGCCAAGAGCCTCGATCAACATGAATTTGGTGCCGCAGCAATGTCGGTCGCCACCGAATTGACCAATCGTCTTGGTTGCGATCGCGTCAGCCTTGGATTCACGCACCGTCATGACATTCAAATCGAGGCAATTTCCCAGGCAGTGCAGATCGACGATAAAACCAACTTGGTCCGCGCGCTCGGTAACACCATCAAAGAAGCGCTGGAACAAGACGCCAGTGTGTTGTTCCCGCCGCCCTCAGACAATACGGTCGCGCGGTCCACAGCACACGCAAGTCTGGCCCGGGAGTATGGGGCGAGCGCCATCTGCACCGTGCCCATGAGTCATGACGGTCGCGTCATCGGCGCTTTGGTCCTAGAACGTACCCGGGAACAGCCATTCGATGCCGACACCGTCAGTCTGTGTGAATATATGGCTTCCCTGGTGGGCCCCATCCTTGACTTCAAGCGCCGCGAACAGCAGTCCGTGCCGACAAAGATGATCGCCACGGTTAAAGACTGGCTGGCCGCGCCGCTCGGCAGCCAATCGCTGGCCTGGAAAACAGTCGTATTGGTGCTCGCCGCAGTGGCGGTCGTAGTGTTTTCTATGAGCAAAAGCGCCTACCGGATCGATGCCAAGGCGCATCTTCAGGGGACGGTGCAGCGCGTAGTCATCGCTCCCTTCGACGGCTATCTCGCCGAGGCCCCGGTGCGCGCGGGTGATATGGTGCGCGCGGGTCAAGTAATGAGCCGTTTGGAAGACCGTGAACTCAGCCTGGAGCGTACTGGATTGTCGGGGGAAAGAGCCAAACTCGTGAAAGAATACCGGGAGGCCCTGGCCACCCATGACCGGTCGCGCGTCAGCGTGCTTAAGGCCAAGCTCGATCAGGCCGACGCACAACTGGCGCTGGTTGAGGAAAAACTCAATCGCACCCGTGTCACTGCGCCACTCGATGGCATTGTAGTCAGCGGTGATTACAGTCAGTCTTTAGGCGCCCCGGTACAAAGGGGGCAGGCGTTATTCGAAGTCGCACCCCTCAATTCCTACCGCATCATCCTCAACGTGGACGAGCGTGAGATCGGCGCTGTGCATTCGGGCCAGTCAGGCCAATTGATTTTGGCGGGGCTACCCAACGACGTACATCACTTTACTGTCGAGCGAGTCACCCCGATATCAACCGCCCTCGAGGGTCAGAACCTGTTCCGTGTCGAAGCCCGGTTGGACGACAGCGGTCCGCTGCTACGGCCCGGCATGCACGGGGTCGGAAAGATAGAAACAGGGAAACGGCGCCGCATATGGATCTGGTCCCACGGTATTGTCGATTGGCTACGGCTATCGCTGTGGTCATGGTGGCATTGATAGGAGCGCAGCGTTGCACAATCACATGGAAAATCCGTTGTGGTACCGAGTGTCGGCATTGCGTCCCGTTCTCGCTGTCCACGTAAAAATTCAACCACAGCGGTTTCGCCAACAGACGTGGTACGTCCTGCAAAACCAAGTATCCGGTCGTTATTTTCGTTTCTCTCCTGCCGCCTACCACTTGATCGGTCTCATGGATGGCTCGCGCTCGGTCCAACAGATTTGGGATTCGGCCAACGATGCCTTCGGTGACAATGCACCGACGCAAGATGAAACCATCGATCTTCTGGCTCGACTCCATACTGCGGATGCACTGCAATCGAATATGACGCCGGACATGGAGGCACTGTTCGAACGCCGTGTCCAGCAACAACATAAAAAGCGGATGCGGCCCCTAAAAAACCCATTGGCCATTCGCATTCCGCTGCTCGATCCGGACCGGCTACTGGAGCGGCTCGTTCCCCTGGCGGGTCGGCTGTTTGGTCCTTTAAGCATCGTTATCTGGATCGTGATGATTACCGTCGCGGTAGCCTTTGCCGCCGCCTACTGGGAGCCACTAACCGGAGGCATCGCCGACCGTGTGCTCTCACCTCAGAATCTGTTCCTGCTGTGGCTGCTCTATCCGCTGGTCAAGGCTCTGCACGAATTGGGGCACGGCCTAGCCACCAAGGTATGGGGCGGCGAAGTCCACGAAATGGGGATCATATTGATCGCCCTGTTGCCCGTCCCCTATGTGGATGCCTCATCCGCCACCGGATTCCCGGAAAAACGACGGCGCATAGTGGTCGGCGCTGCGGGCATCATGGTGGAGCTGTTCTTGGCGGCGTTGGCGCTGTTGCTGTGGCTGAACGTCGAACCGGGTGTGGTCAGCGCCCTCGCCTACAACGTCATGCTTATCGGCGCCGTCTCAACCTTGTTCATCAACGGCAATCCGTTGCTTCGATTCGACGGGTACTATGTGTTCTCCGACGCCATCGATATTCCCAACTTGGCGACGCGCTCCAAGAATTACTTGGGTTACCTTGTGCAGTACTACCTGCTCGGCCTGCGTGATTCAAAGTCCCCGGTCATGGCGCCGGGTGAGCGGTTTTGGTTTATCTGCTACGGCGTCGCCTCATATCTCTATCGTGTCGTTATCCTGGTCACTATCATCCTGTTCGTTGCCGAGAAGTACCTTGCCGTCGGTGTCATCCTGGCGGTGTGGGCAACGACCACGTTATTCGTAATTCCGATCTTCAAGCAAGTTGCATTTGTATTCGTGCATCCGCGGGTGCAGCGGCAGCGGTTTCGAGCGGTATCGGTCACCGCGTTGCTCGTATTTGGCGTGGCGGGCTTGCTCCTCGCGGTACCGTTTCCCCTCACCACCACCGCCGAAGGAATCATCGCACCGCACGAACAATCCGAGGTCCGCGCAGCCGGTGATGGCGTCATCCAACGTTTGATCGCGACGCCCGGACAGTTGGTGAAACAAGGTCAACCGCTGATAGAAACCGAGGATGTATTTCTGGAGGCCGAGGTTCGACTGCTTTCAGCGCGACTGCGCGGACTCAAGGCCCGCTACGACGCCCTCAGAGGCGCGCATCAGCAGTTGCGAGCGGATCTTCTCAAGGAGGAAATTGCGGTCGTCCAGGCGGATTCTGATTCAGCTACACGGCAGTTGGAGTCCCTGGTTCTGCACAGTCCGGCGGACGGCGTATTCATCGTCGAGCAACCTGACAGTCTTCCCGGATTCTTCCTGCGTCAGGGAGATCGGGTGGGTTATGTTATGGATATCGACCATCCCACGGTCCGAGTTGCCATCCCCCAAGCCGACATCGGTCTGGTGCGACGGCAAACCCGCGGCGTACAAGTCCGTTTGGCCGAGCGCCTGGACGCGGTGGTCGCCGCAAAAATTATCCGCCAGGTGCCCGCGGCATCCAATCGCTTGCCGAGCCCCGCGCTGGGTCCCCAAGGCGGGGGCCCGTTCCCGGTGGATCCCGGCGACATCCACGGCGTCACCACGCTCGAGGGGATCTTTGAGGTCAGGCTACAACTGCCGATGGCGGTCGACAAGCTCGGTGGCCGTGTCTATGTACTGTTCGATCACGGCCGCGAACCTCTGGCATGGCAGTGGTATCGGCGCTTCCGCCAACTCTTTCTTAGACGGTTCAATGTATAGCCACACATTGCGTCCTGGTGCGACGCTGGGCAGCTACCCGGAAAGAGAGACGACGCCCAGTAGTAAAATCGACCAGGCAATGCACGCCGCCAGCGGTCTCGCGCACCGTCTGTCCAACCGCAGTCTGTATCGAGCGAGGCGCTTCGTTTCCCAGGTCGACGCGTGTTCCAAGCACCTGCACACTCTCGATGACGGCACCTTCGCACAAAGCGTGCTGACGCTGCGGCAAAGTCTGGTCCATCAGGGATTGCAAGAACCGCTTGCCGCGCAGTCCTTTGCCATGGTCCGCGAGGCCGCACAGCGTGCTTTGGAGATGCGGCATTACGACACCCAGATCATGGGAGGCTGGGTATTGTTAAACGGCATGTTGGCGGAGATGGAAACCGGCGACGGCAAGACATTGGTGGCCACGCTGCCCGCCTGCACCGCCGCCTTGGCCGGCATACCCGTACATATCGTGACCGCCAACGATTACCTGGTTGAGCGGGACGCCGAACTGATGGCGCCCATCTTTCATATGTTCGGCCTAACCGTAGGGACCATCACCGAAAACATTGCCGACCCCAATCAGCGCCGCCAAGCCTACGGCTGTGACATCACCTACTGCACCAGCAAACAGGTAGCCTTCGACTACCTCAGGGATCGCGTGGCATTGGGTCAGCGCCGGAGCCGGTTGGATCGGCAACTCGACCGGCTTCGCGCCGGTGATGGCATCGATCAGCAGGCGTTGCTCCGCGGGCTGTGCTTTGCCATTGTCGATGAGGCCGACAGCGTCCTGATCGATCAAGCACGCACGCCGCTTATTCTCTCGCAAAGTGTTGCCGAGGCGCCGCAGCTACAGCTCTACCAGGACGCTTTGGCGCTGGCGACACAATTACACAACCAACGCGATTTTCGGGTACGCCGCCGACACCGCGAAGTGGAACTCACGCGCTCGGGAAACGCGCGGCTGGATACAGAATGCTCCGACTGGGGTGATTTGTGGCAAGACCAACGGCGACGAGACACGCTGATTCAACAGGCGTTGTGTGCGCTGCATCTTTATCACAAGGATCGGGACTACCTGGTGCATGACGGTAAGGTGCAAATCATTGACAGTAACACCGGGCGGATCCTGCCGGACCATTCCTGGGAGTTGGGCTTACAACAACTCATTGAAGTCAAGGAAGGTTGTGACATCACAGCGCGGAAACAAACCCTCGCGCGCACCAGTTATCAACGTTTTTTCCGCCGCTACCTACGCCTATCGGGCATGACCGGCACCGCGGTAGAAGTCGCGCGCGAGCTGTGGTCGCTGTACGCCCTGCAAGTAGTGCGGGTACCGACCCATCGCCCGCTTCGCCGCCTGCGGGGCGCCGATCAGGTGCATATCACCGCGGAGGCGAAATGGGCCGCGGTCGTCGCACGCGTCAAACAGTTGCACGCCGGCGGTCAACCGGTGCTATTGGGCACGCGGTCCGTTGCCGCATCGGAACACCTAAGCAAACTGCTCGCGGATGCCGGCCTGCAACATGAGGTACTCAACGCACGCCAAGACTGGCGCGAGGCGGAGATCATCGCCAATGCCGGAACCCGCGGCGCCATCACCGTGGCCACCAACATGGCCGGGCGCGGCACCGACATCCGTCTGGGTCCTGGCGTCGCCGCGAGCGGCGGTCTGCACGTGATCGCCACCGAGCGCAACGAAGCTCGGCGCATCGATCGCCAGTTATTCGGACGCTGCGGCCGCCAGGGCGATCCGGGTCATTTCCAGGTTATCGCCTCACTGGAGGACGAACTGCTAGCAGCCGTTCTGCCATGTACTATACTGAAAACAACAAGATATTTGGGGAAACAACATCTACCGGTTTGGGGTGAGTGGGTTATAGGCGCGGCACAGCGCATCGCCGAACACCGCGATGCTCGGCTACGCCGCAACCTCGTGAAGCTCGACGAACAAACGAGGCAAATGCTGGCCTTTACCGGACCGCTGGAATAGCAATCGCTCGAATTCAAAAATGAAAATACGAGATCTTGCAAGGTTGCACGCACTGTTGCTGCTGGTGTTAACTTTCCCAGCCGCGGCCCAGGTGCAAGAACTCGATTGTGTGATCGAGCCCAACGTGCTGGTGGAACTCAGCAGCCGGGCCGACGGTATCATCGATCGACTGTTCGTTGAGCGGGGTGATCGGGTGGACGTCGGTCAAGTCATCGCCAAACTCGATTCACGCGTAGAACAGGCGGCAGTGGATCAAGCCCGCGCCCGCGCCACCATGATGGCGGAAATTCATTCCCATGAAATCAATGTCGCGTTCGGTCAACGAAATCAGCAACGCATATCCGAGCTGCACGCCAAAAAGGTGGTGCCGGTTCACGATATCGATCGCGTCGAGACCGAAACGCAGATCGCGCGCTATAAGCTGGAGCAGGCAAAGGACAACAAACGGGTCGCTGAGTTGGAATTGAAGCGCGCGGTTGAATTTCTCAATCTGCAAACCCTCCACAGCCCGATCCGCGGGGTGGTGGTCGATCGTTATCTCAACCCGGGGGAGTCGGTGGAGGACCGTCCTATTGTGAAGATCGCGCAAATCAATCCACTGCGGGTCGAAGTCGTGGCGCCGGTTGAGTTGTTTGGCACCATCAAGACCGGGTACCACGCCACGGTGCTTCCGGAATTGCCGGTGGGTGGCGAATATCGTTCCACGGTGACCACTGTCGATTCGGTATTGGACGCCGGTAGTGGGACATTCAGGATCAGGATGGAATTGCCCAACCCCGATTACCGCTTGACCAGCGGTTTGCGCTGCAAGGTCCGGTTTCACAAGCCCGGTTCCTTCGCGTCGGATGCGGATACATCGATGCTCGATCCCATCCAGGCCGAGCTGCGATACCGCTTCATTCCCGAGTCCTGATACCCACATTCGGCAGGCGCGGCACGCGCTTGACCGCCTGACACCCGGTGACCTTCCGTGAACCCTGCGTACTAGCATTTAACGCTATGATTCGGCGCATATCTTCTGGGCGTCGATACTGGATAAAACGCCTTTATTTACTACACTTTAACTGTGGGGCACACATACAATCGTGCCGTGTTGGGGTGTCTGAGGATGAAGAACGACAAAATACGCCGGGGACGGCGGCTGCCAGTCGTTTTTGAGGAACTGGAACCACGTCTGCTGCTCTCCGCCGATCTACCCATCGATGTAACCGAAAGCTTGACGGAGCCGGAGCCGGTTCCCGTCCACACTGATACGGTATCCCAACTCCAGACCGACTCCGCACCGACGCCGGCACAGGAGGATAGCCCGACGCCCGCACCAACGCCGCCGAGTTCTTCAACAACCACGGATCCCAGTAGCAACACGCCGACCGCATCACCGGCAGAACCGGCGCCTTCGTCCTCCGCTACGAGCCCAGCGAGCGACACAGACGCTACTTCGCAGACCGAGACCACCGATCCGGCAGTCAGCGATACTAATCAGGCCGCCTCCGGCAGCGATGCCACATTGGCAACCGAACCGGTGTCGGACCCGACCACCGATTCCGCCCCGCAAGAGTCGAACCCCGATGGCGTGGATGAGTCCGCCACCGCGGAGCTCTTATCAGCGGATGCCTTGCCGCCAACTGACGATGAAACAGCAGCGGTCAGCGGTGACGGTGCCGCCAATTCAAATAGTGAGGACACAGTCCAACAGGCCGAGCTGCCGCTCGCGTTTGAGGCCAATGAAGGTCAGACTGCCGAGGAAGTCGATTTCCTCGCCCGCGGCAGCGGCTATACCGTGTATCTCACCGAAGGCGACGCGGTGTTGGCACTCGAAGGCAATGACACCACCCATGTTGTCCGGCTCAACGTCACCGGCACGTCCGACACGGTCGCCGGTGATGATCTCTTGGAAAGCCGCAGCAATTATCTCATCGGTAGCGACCCCCAGGATTGGCATACCGACATCGCCAACTACGCGGCGGTGGAATACCAGGGTGTGCAAGACGGCGTGGACCTGCGTTACTACGGCAACGAACGCCAGCTCGAATACGACTTCATCGTCGCTGCCGGCGCCGACCCAAACGCCATCGGCCTAAACTTCGAGGGTGTTCATGACCTGTCTATCACCGACACCGGTGAGTTGAGCCTGGTCTTAAATGAAGCCGGCGACGAGGTGCGCTTCCATGCGCCGGTCAGCTATCAGGAAACCGCCGACGGTGCGCGCGAGATCATCGCCAGCCAATACGTCATCGACGATCAAGGCAAAGTCGGTTTCGGACTCGACGACTACGACGTCGAGCGCGCGCTGATTATTGATCCGGTATTGGACTGGGGGACTTATCTCGGCGGCACCGGTACCGACCGCGCCTACGCCATCGCCGTCGACGCCGCGGGCAACTCCTACATCACCGGCGCCACCGCATCGGCCAACTTTCCGACCACCGTGGGCGCCTACGACACGACCAAGAGCGGCGGCAACGACGTGTTCGTCACCAAGCTGAGCGCCGACGGCAGCAGCTTGATTTATTCGACGTTCATCGGCGGCAGCAGCAACGACCAGGGCAACGACATCGTGATCAACGCCGCCGGTGAGGCATTCATCACTGGTGAAACGAACTCCAATAACTTTGCCACGACGGGGGGCGTTTGGGATGACAAATTCGACGGCGCCTCCGACGCCTTCATCACCAAGCTCAACGCCTCCGGCAACGCCCTCGTCTACTCGACCTACGTCGGTGGCAACGAAAACGATCGCGCCCGGGGCATTACCATCGACGCCGCAGGGAACGCCTACATCACCGGTGAGAGCGACAAGGAGGAAGGCTTTCCGAGGAATGGCAGCGCCTATCAAGACAAGCCAACTGGCGCATTGGATGCCTTTGTGGTCAAGATGAATCCGACCGGGACCAACTATGTGTATGGCACGTTCCTCGGCGGGGATAACAATGACGGCGGTAACGACATCGCCATCGACGCCGCCGGCAACGCCTACATCACCGGTTACACCTGGTCCAATAACTTCCCCACCGCCGGCGGCCCCTACGACAGCACCTACAACGGCGGCCAGGACGCCTTCTTCGCCAAGTTCAACACCAACGGCACTGCCCTGCCCTATTCGACCTATCTCGGCGGCGGCGGCAGCGACGAAGGTCACGGTATCGTCCTGGATGCAGCCGAGAACATCTATATGGTCGGCGACACCTACTCCAACACCTTCCCGACTTCCGCCGGCGCATATGATCAGACCCACAACGGCGGCATGGACGCGTTTGTCACCAGCTTCGATGCCGGCCTAACCCTGGCGTTCTCCACGTTCTTCGGCGGTGCCGGCAATGACAGCGGCAAGGACATCACGTTGAACTCCCTAGGCGAGATCCACATCGTTGGCCAAGCGGCCAGCGGCAATTTGCCGTTCACCGGTAATGCCTACCAAAGCACTCTCGACGGCGCCAGCGACGCCTATCTGGCCAGGTTCGACAGCAACGCAACCAGCCTGGTCTACGCCACGTATCTCGGCGGCGCCGGGAACGAGTTGGGTGAAGGGATCGCCGTGGACGGCGCCGACAATATGTACATAGCCGGTTACACTTCCTCCGGCGACTTCGACACCACTACGGGAGCCTATGACGAGGTTGCCAATGGCGTTGACGATGCGTTTGTTGTCAAATTTGATGAGAACAGTCCGCCAGCGATCAACAACGCCGCCACATCCGTCAACGAAGACGCCATTAACGGCACCAGCGTCTACAACGTCAATGACGTGAATACGGGGAACGATACGGACGAAGATGGCGATGCCATCAGTTACTCGATTACCGCCGGCAATACCGACGGCATCTTCACCATCAATAGTTCAACCGGTGAGATCACCGTCCTCGATAACACCAACCTCGACTTTGAGACCACCAACCAGTATGTCTTGACCGTCCAGGCCACCGACGGATCGCTGATCGATCCTGCCGATATCACCATCGATGTCAACGATGTTAACGAGACCCCGGTGATCAACAACGCCACCACCAGCGTCAACGAAGACGCGGTCAACGGGACGAGTGTTTATAACGTCAATGACATGAATACGGGGAACGATACCGACGAGGATGGCGATGCCATCACTTACAGCATCACCGCCGGCAACACCGACGGCATCTTCACCATCAATAGTTCAACCGGTGAGATCACCGTCCTGGATAACACCAACCTTAACTTCGAGACCACCAACCAGTATGTCTTAACCGTCGAGGCCACCGATGGGAGTCTCATCGATCCGGCCGACATCACCATCGATGTCAACGATGTTAACGCGGGACGAGTGTTTATAACGTCAATGACGCCAACACCGGCAATGACACCGACGAGGACGGCGATGCCATTACTTACAGCATCACCGCCGGCAACACCGACGGCATCTTCACCATCAATGCCGGGACCGGTGAGATCACCGTCCTGGATAACACCAATTTGGACTTCGAGACCACTAACCAGTATGTGTTGACCGTCGAGGCCACCGACGGCAGTCTTATCGATCCGGCCGACATCACCATCGATGTCAACGACATCAATGAGACCCCGGTGATCGACAACGCCACTACCAGCGTCAACGAAGACGCGGTCAACGGCACCAGCGTCTACAACGTCAATGACGTGAATACAGGCAACGATACCGACATTGATGGCGATGCCATTACTTACTCAATTACCGCCGGCAATACCGATGGCATCTTCACCATCAACGCGGGGACCGGTGAGATCACCGTGCTCGACAACACCAACCTCGACTTCGAGACCACCAACCAGTACGTGCTCACCGTCGAGGCCACCGATGGCTCATTGATCGACACCGCCGCCATCACCATCGATGTGAACGACATAACTGAAACGACTACAATCGGCGACGGGGCCGCCTTAGCTGATCGAGACGCGTGGGGCGGTGGACTGCACTTCGGAGTGGACGCCTTTACCCTACAGACCGATACCGGCAGCGACACCTTGACCGATCTCACGGTGTCGTTCACGGGTGCCGATATCAATGACGTCGCCGTAAGCGGTGCAAGAATATGGCGGGACGACGGCGCGGCCGCAAACCAATGGGACAGCGGCGATACTCTGATCGGCACCACTTCTTTCGGCGGTAGCACAGCCAACTTCACCGGTTTGAGCGAAGCCGTCACAACCTCATCCGTGCAATACCTAGTTACCTACGACATCGCCGACACCGCCACCAGCGGCAACACCCTGCAGGGGTCGGTAACCGCCGCAACAGTGGGCGATACCTTGGTCAACAACGACAACATTGGCGCCACCTTGACGGTCATACCGGATTTGGTCCATGAGACTGACGTGTACAAGGCTGTTCTTTCGCCCGGCCTGATGGAGGATCTGTTCCTCAAAGGCACCAGTTCACCCGCGACAAGCATACTCTCAACAATGAGCCTGGGCAGCTATTACGTTAGCGGTATCGGTTCCCTGCTCATGAATTGGGACCCTGATACCACGACGACCATCTTGGTGGACAACAGTGTCACCACACATGTCCAGTATTCCGGCGCGCTCATGGCGACATCGGGTGCGTCCTACGGTACGGTTACTACCAATGTTCACCTATACGAAGACCGGGTGCTGTTCGACATGGAAATCTCACTTTCCACGAACCCGGGAAATCGATGGATGTTCATGACCTATGCGGCATGGGACGATGCGGTGATGGATGAAGTCTATCAGCGGTCCACCAGCGACAGCGGCATCTATACCCCAATCGATCCGGCACCGATCTCCAATTCGGGAAGTGTGGCCCTGCCGATTACTTACCAGGGGCTTTACGAACTCGGAGCCACTGATGGCCTCGTCAACGCTACCGTGCAGAACGTCAGTAATTTCAGCACCGGGGTACTCAGTGGCAGCGACGACGATACCGGGACGATGGACCTTCGATTTCAAAAATTCAATCCGGCCATCGGCACCACCTACCGCGCCGCCGCGATGTACAGCTTCGACACCACCACGTCGGGATTTAATACGACGTTCACTGAACAACGTCAGGACGATTACTTCACTCCAGCGACGTTGAATTTTAGTATTCCCGGCGGTGACGGTCTGCTCGTCGGCGACGGTTTCGCCGAGGAACGGGGTGCATACACCTTGGACGACAATGACCCCGACGATCACGTCAGTTTTGATTTTGAGGTGGGCGCAGTAACACCACGATATAGCCCCGTCTTCGAAGTAACCAACTGGGATACGGTTTTACCGCCAACGCTGACGATCGATGGCATTGTCCAGAACGTGGGCACTGATTATCGCGCCGCTGTCACCGGCACAACGCTCTATTTGCAATATTTAGGCGATGTCTCCGGCACTGCAACGTTCGACATCGATGACGATGATCCGCCCGTCATCAACAACGCCACGACGAATGTGAATGAGGACGCTATCAACGGTACCTCAGTCTATAACGTCAATGACGTGAACACCGGCTTAGATACCGACGAGGACGGCGATGCCATCAGTTATAGCATTACCGCCGGTAATGTGGACGGCATCTTCACCATCAATGCCGGGACCGGTGAGATCACCGTCTTAGACAACACCAACCTCGACTTTGAGACCACTAACCAGTATGTGCTCACCGTCGAGGCCACCGACAGCAGTTTAATTGATACCGCCGATATCACTATTGACATCAACGATGTCAACGAGACCCCGGTGATCAACAACGCCTCGACCAATGTGAATGAGGATGCGGCCAACGGCACCAGTGTCTATAACGTCAACGACGTCAATTCCGGTGCAGATACCGATGAAGACGGCGATCCGATCACCTATTCCATCACCGCCGGCAATAGCGACGGCATCTTTACCATCAACGCGGGGACCGGTGAGATCACAGTCCTGGATAACACCAATTTGGACTTCGAGACCACCAACCAGTATGTCTTAACCGTCGAGGCCACCGATGGGAGTCTCATCGATCCGGCCGACATCACCATCGATGTCAACGATGTTAACG
>CAMYNX010000078.1 GCA_947259875.1 uncultured Gammaproteobacteria bacterium
CACCCTGGCATTGCACGATGACGGCCGGACGCCTATCGATCATCCCATTCCAGATTTCACGAACCTCGTCGTAAGACGCGTCGACCGGGAGCACGGCTTCCCCTTTTATGTCTCCCTTGAGTTGCGCTGTCGATTCACTGTTTAACGTTGTCATGATGTTCTGTCCTCCTCATCTGTCTTTGCGAGACGATTGCGGTTTGCCAACTTTGCATTGCCATGGGTACGAAGCATGGAGGGAAGACCCCTCATCAGGCGGAAACAATGCCAGTGGCAGGTGATTGGTGATGATGCTTATCATTCAGCAGATTCTCGAGCACCTTGGGTTGGGGCGGCCCGAACCCCTGGAGCAAGAGTCCGCAGGACGCAGATCCGGCCGATTCGCCCCATTGGCCCGCCAAAGCCCAGCTCCCACTGGAATACGTACCGGTCTCCGAGATCGCCGGAACGATGGCGCCGCTACCGTTCGGCCGCACGCTGTAAACCACACGTCTGGCCGACAGTTCACCCAACATGTTTGTTACTGAGAAGAACGCACATACAAGAGGAGTGTAAGAAGGCCCGACCTCCTGCGTGCGAAATCCTCAATGGATACTGCAGGCGGTGTATGCAGAGGCTGCATGAAGAAATAGGGAGGCACCGCTTTCCCTAAAAGAGCGTCCTGGCCGTAAGCGATTGCTGATGTATCTCAGCATAGGGACATCCTAAAACCAACTATACTACTAGGAAATATAATTACAACCGATGTTTGTGGCGATATCGGTGGGGAATTACGGTGACAGTTTACTTAATTCGATGTGCACACGAAGATTTCGGCCCAGTTGCACAATTTCAGTAAACTGTCACCACAATTAGAAGCGTGGGGGTGTGTCGGGCCCCTTGTGCACGTGTATTGCCCTGCCTTCAAAATTCTAAAATCCTGACAAGGGTTGCGTTGCATGTAACTCGGTGCGCAGCCAGTCCACTTGATTTATCGTAAGACCAGGGCGGGGGCTAAGTACCCCCGGTTATCCGATTAGGAGGTGTTTGCAAATCGATCCGCCTATTCTTGAGGTTTATCTCTAAGCAGTATTTCTAAGTTCCTAAGTGACGACGCGATCTCGTCAAGTCGGTCATAGGACCGAAATGAAAGTATGCCGCGCTCAAAAATGACGCGCGTAAGTAAAGCACCGAATATCAATGCTATCCACCAAGCCCAATGCTCAAGTCTGGCAAGAACATACGTGCCGAACAACACACCTCCGATCCCTGCCCAGAACAGAATCTGCAGCAAGACAGGAGACACCATTTTTTGGAAAGATAATACTCGCATGAAATTTGCCATCGCTGACCCCGGATTGATCGCATGAACACGAAGAGTAGTCCCGCCAATCTCAGCATTTCAAGCGAACTACCAAATTCCTTCAAAAATAGATGTCGGATTTACATTGATACTCGCCCCAGCCGCGTGTTCGCTCACCGAACTATTAGGTTTTATTTCGACTTAGTCTAGATGTCGTTTACATGTCGCAGATCAATGTCTGCAAAGAACAACAGAAATATCAGTCGGGTGTTCAGCCAAGGGTACAACCGGCAATGAAAAATATTTAACTTCTTCCACGCTTTTCTTTCTTTTCGGAGCACTTTTGCAGTTGCATAACAATTGTAGTTGTTAACCGGGAGAGTCACTATGACTAAACGTTATCTTACTTTGAGCAGCATCGCGGTGATGGTGCTCGGGTAATTTGGGTGACAGTTAACTTTAGTCGATGTGCACACGAATATCTCGGCCCAGTTGCGCAAGTTAAGTAAACTGTCACCATAATTCCACGGTGTCCCCGGAATTTCCGCCACAAAGCAGCGTAGAAGACAGGAAAAAGGCGGAGTGATCTGGTACAACGGGGGGGTGTGAATGTTCTGGATTACTAAGCGCTGTCGGTGCTGAGCGTTCGATGACGTGAGACCCGTTTACTTTATACTGGCTTGGTGTTTTTTTGGCTTGGGTGCGGTGGGAACCGTGGTGCCGGGATTGCCCACGACGCCGTTCATGTTGCTCGCGTTGTGGGCTTTCGCAAAGAGCTCGAAGCGATTCCATGACTGGTTGTACACCCATCGAATCTTTGGTCCGCCGCTGCAACAATGGCGCGACCTTTACGTACTTGGCGTTCTTCACCGAGCTTGCCCTGTGGCTGAAGGCGCTCATCGCCCTGGTGATGGTGTATGGCGCATCGTATATCCTCACCAAGCCCTCCCGCCTTCCTGGCGAAGAGACTGAGTATTAGCGAAGAACACAGAAAAACAGGGTCAGAGCCGAGTTGAAATAGGGGTCAGGTACCGATAAACGCTGATATTAGAAATAATTGGTATCTACCCCCGGTTTTTGATAAATCCGTCGTCGGAATGACGACTCACTTGCCATTACGCTTGACATATTACGCGCACCATAATTGCCTTTAAGCATGATAAGGACGTTTCGCTGTCGGGACACGGAGTCCCTTTTCAAGGACGAGTATGTAGCGCGTTTTGACGCCATCGAACGTGTTGCGCGGCGCAAGCTGATTGTATTTGCATGCGGCACGCCGATTGAGTGACTTGCGCCCCCCGCCGGGCAATCGACTCGAGCCGCTCAAGGGCGATCGCCGGGGGCAGCACAGTATCCGAATCAACAATCAATGGCGGGTCTGCTTTCGTTGGCGGGACGGTCATGTGTTTGATGTGGAAATCGTCGATTACCACTGAGATTTTCCAATGCCGAAAAAAAACCAAACGACTAAAGCCCATCCATCCGGGCGAGATTTTACGGGAAGAGTTCATGCGGCCCATGGGGATCAGCATCAACCGCCTGGCGCGGGATATCGCGGTGCCGCCGAACCGCATCAGTGAGATCGTCAATGGCAAGCGTGGGATCACCGCGGACACGGCGCTGCGCCTGGGCCGATATTTCAACACCACACCGGAGACCTGGATGGTCCTGCAAGTGGAATACGATCTTAGAATCGCCGAGCGTACCGTGGGTGCAGAGGTAAACAAGCGGGTTCATCCCGTCGCGGTGTAGCGGAATTCGGGGGACAGTTTGCTTAATTCGATGTGAATGAAGGGGCGACAATACTGATCATCTAAGTCAAGCTGATTCTTGTATAAAGGTTCGCTGCGCCACGGTCTTCATCCAACGCACATACTGTCGTGTCGACCAACCGCATACGCCGGTGAGGTGTTCCCAGTTCGGCACCAACAGCATCGTCCACAAAGCATCCGTGGCCCTTTTGGGCGCCCATTCCGGCGCCAGCTTGCCCTCTGCATGCAGTGCTTCAATTGCTGCACGACAGCCTTCACGCATGGCCAGCATGCGGTCGTTCCAAGCCGCTGCCGCCGCTTCGTCAGCGTCCCGCGCCAGGAGAAGCGCTTTGGCGACGCCGTAGATTTCGGGAATATAGTGACCCCAACAATCGATATATAGCGCCAGGCGTTCGGCGCCGGACGTTGCCGCTCTTGATGGCGCGAGCCGGCGATCCACGTCCAAAACCTTGTCCAGATGCCTGGTTGCCGCCACCAGCAACTCGGTGCGCGATGCGAAGTGCAGGTAGACCGCTTGACGGGAGATCCCAGCCGCTTTGGCGATATCCCCCATGCGGACGCCACGGCCCCCGTGCTCCTCGAGCATGCGGACCGTCGCCTCCAGGATTCGTGTGCGGGTTTCGACATTTTGACTTGACATGGTGTCAAGACTGCCCTATGGTTGACACAATGTCAATTTACACAGTGTCAAGTAAACATCAGGAGAGACGCATGAAAACCATGAACAGCACCCAACTTTCACACGGCCTCACGCTGGTTCTCGGCGGGACCGGCAAGACTGGCCGCCGCGTTGTCGAACGGCTCGCGAACTGCGGCGTGCCGACGCGCGTCGCGTCTCGGGCCGCTGAACCGTCCTTCGATTGGGGAGACCAGAGTACCTGGGACGCCGTGCTCGACGGTGTGACGGCAGTGTACGTCAGCTATGCGCCAGACCTCGCTATCCCGGGGGCGACGGACTCCGTCCGCGCCTTCACCGAAAGGGCCGTGGAGCGCGGTGTCCAGCGGTTGGTCCTGTTGTCCGGTCGCGGTGAAGCGGAAGCACAACGCTGCGAACGCATTGTCCAGGGCGCGGGCATCGAATGGACCGTGGTGCGCGCCAGCTGGTTCGACCAGAATTTTTCCGAAGGGGAATTTCTCGACATGGTATTGGGTGGTGCGATCACGCTGCCAGCCGGGGATGTCCCGGAGCCATTCGTCGACGTGGACGACATCGCCGATGTCGCAGTCGCTGCGCTGACCGAAGACGGCCATGCGGGTCAGGTCTACGAGGTCACCGGACCTCGCTTGCTGACCTTTAAGGAGGCAGTGGCAGAAATCGCCCGTGCCAGCGGGCGCGAGATCCAATACACCCAGATCCCGCACGAGGCCTTTGCCGCCGGCATCGCTGAGTCTGGCGCACCGGATGACATCGCGTGGTTGTTGGACTACCTGTTTTCCACGGTACTCGATGGTAGGAACGCTTACGTCGGCGACGGGATCCAACGAGCGCTGGGTCGGGAGCCGGCGGATTTCGCCGAGTATGCGCGCCGGATCGCCGAGTCGGGCGTGTGGGACGTGTCGTCATCACCACAAACGGCGGTGGCGTAATGAACGAATTGATACCGATCGTCGGGACAACGGCGCTGCTCGGGTCCGCGCTGATAGGGGGAGTGTTCTTCGCGTTCTCGAGTTTCGTGATGAAGGCCCTCTCCCGCGTACCCTCCGCGGAGGGGATCGCAGCGATGCAGTCGATCAATGTCGTCGTAATCAACCCCTCGTTCCTGGGCGCGTTCATGGGAACCGCGGTGCTGTCGTTGGGCGTGGTTGGGCTCGTAGTGTTCCGATGGAGCTATCCTTCGGCGATATTCTTGCTGGGTGGGGCCGTGTGTTACGTCGCAGGTACTTTTCTCGTGACCATATTCGGCAACATTCCGTTGAACGACCGGCTGGCCGCCGTGTCCGCTACGGACCCCGCCGCGCGCGACGTGTGGGACCATTACCTGGAGCGGTGGACTATGTGGAACCACGTTCGCACGGTGGCCGCGATGGTGGCGGCACTACTGTACACCGTGGGTCTCATGCAAAACGGGAGCACGGGGTAGCAGGAATTCGGGTGACAGTATATTTAATTTGATGTGTGCTTGGGTTCGGGTTGCCGGTTGCTAGGATCTCGTCCGAGTCGCAAAGATTTAGTATTGTGTCCCCGTAATTGGTAACGAGCCTGGCGTTCAACCAATGCGACGAATAGATGGAAAGTGTCACTGCGGGAACATCAGTTATGAGTTCCTTTGGCCGGAACCCGGTTCACGAATTCCAGTGCGCGCATGCAGTTGTTCGTTCTGCATAAAGCACGGCGCCGTTTACACGTCTCACCCAGATAGTCAGCTGATGGCACAAATCTTAGATCCGGTATTGGTGAACAAATACTCCTTTGACACGAAGACCGCGGATTTTTACGTTTGCTCAAACTGCGGCGCAGTGCCATGTGCGACGAGCAAGATCGAAGGCAATGAATACGCGGTTGTTAACGTCAACACATTCGAGGGCGTGGATAGCACAGAATTTGACTCGACGGTGACAGACTTTGCTGGGGAGCGCGTTGGCGGCAGGCTGGACCGGCGCAAGCGAAGGTGGATTCCGCGGGTCACTGTCGAAACCAAGCGCACTCGTTAAGGAGACACGCTACTTCATTCAAGAAAAATGCGGGTGTTCGGGGGTTGTTCGGGAGACAGTTTACTTAATTCGATGTGCACCTGGGTTCGGGGGTTGCGTTGGTGCAGGTCCCAGCCGATATCCACAAATAAGTAAACTGTCCCCGGAATTCCCAAATAAGTAAACTGTCCCCGGAATTCCGAATTGCATTGACATACCATAAAACGTATATATACTAATTAAGGTATGTGGGAGATATATGAGCATCGGAAGGCTGTGAGACAGCTCGAGGCGCTGCCGATTGACGTGCTCAAACGATATGAAAAATGGAAAGATATCGTATCGATAAGTGGCCCTGATGGATTAAGGCAAGTAAGAGGCTTTAGGGACGAAGCTCTTCGTGGTGAATGGAGGGGGCACCGTTCATCCCGTCTAAATGTTCAGTATCGCGTCATCTATAAAATCGAGAAGGATCTTATCTTGGTTCAGGTGGTAAACGTGACTCCGCACGATTATCGGAGAAAGTAAGATGAAAAATTATCGAAAAGCGAAGAAACTGGTAGATGTCTCTGTCGGAGAGTCGGTTCGGATTGTTCGGGAATTACAGGAAATGAGCCAAAACGAGCTCTCCGGGCTAACGGGTATTCCTCAATCTACCATCTCTGCCATTGAAAATGATCGGGTTAATCTGGGGGTGGAGAGGGCGAAGATTCTTGCCAGAGCGCTGAAGTGCCATCCCTCAGTTCTCGTATTTCCGGGCTGGGATGTCCACCAAGAGTCCGCGGCATAACCAATTAGTCAATCCGACGCTAAAATCAGCGCGAATTAATTCAATCGTTAGGCGTCGCTATAGTGAATCGAAAACCTCTGACTGGGCGCAATCCCACCCCTAAGGAACGACGTGAAGCTGAACGCATCGCACAGCGTCACACAGTGCAACAGAGGAATCATCCTTCTGCTGTGGCAGCGGATCATGCGAAGCTCGATCACATAAACACTTACGGCGTTCTCCCGGACTTCTACATTGACAAGGTGTTTGGTTGCCGGGTGTTCGGGGGACAGTTTACTTAATTCGATGCGCGCTTTGGTTTGGGTGGCCGGTTGGTAAGCTTCCGGCCGAATCGCACCAATTTAAGTAAACTGTCCCCGGAATTGCGGAATTGACGATGTGTCTGGCGTTTCAGTCGTATCCGACGATGAATCTCTCCAAAGTGTTTCGCGCCGGCCCGATGAAAAGGAACTCGCGAAATACCGTCAACACAAAGCCCCATTCGTGAAAAAATTGTGCATTCCGTTCATCGGCTTTTAAGGCGTAACAGCTTCGATCTTCCCCAAACGCGTCAAGAAGATGTGTCAGTATCGTTTCCCTCGCTGCCTCATCCTCCTCCGGAATTCCTGCGACTTCAAGACTATTGAGGTAGTCCTTTAAATCCGTCGGCTTCAAGGAAACAAAATCGAGATGTGAGATTTGGTCAGCGCGAAAGGGTCCGTGAATTCCGGTCTCATCACCCTCGGGCGGGAGAAACGAGGTGTGGAACGCAGGCGAACAGCAATACGCTCGGATCAATTCTTTGTCCGAGGACGCTGTCGCCAGGACAACAGCATCGCAGTGGATCCAAAAGTAGTCCCAGGAGCCAAGGACGCAGGGCAGCTCACTCATGTTTCGTCATGCTGCATAGTATCGGGACTCCGCTCGTGGTTGTAGGCATGTCTTGCACCTGCCGCCGCTGGGATCTGTTCCCAACGATTATAGTCAATCGGTGAGATTCGAAACTACGGATGTGTTTACAGCCCATTGAAGAAGAGGACTGCTATCCACCACGCACCCGACGTTGAAGCAGGGGACGATGAATGACGGGTCATGGCCTCGGCCGGAAGGTGCCGAAAGAAGTCAAAACAGCGGGAGCATAGATTCAAAATGTCGGGAACGAACGCTTACGATCCCAACCGTCCGATTGCGCCCACGCATGAATTGAATCACCTTTGGAAACCGTGGTCCCCTATTTAATGTCGGGTAAAACATACTAAAATTAAAATCGGGAAAGGCTATATCTTCTTCAAGCTTAGCGAAGCTGTGCCACTTAAGGACATAGCGTTGGTTGTTATACATGCAATTGCGCATCCGAAATAACTGTAACCCATGTAAGGCCGCCGAGGGTCAACAGCCGCCCGCGGCGGTCACGTCTTTGAGGCAGCGTTGAGCATCGCATGACCGAGGCCAGACAAAAACTTTTGACCGGTGCATTTTTTATCCTCATGGGACTGCTCATCCTGCTGGCTGCATTCGGATTTGGTCCCATGTCGGGCTCGCGGATGAACGCACCCCGTTGGGTGATCGGTTTATGTGGACTATTTTTCGCAAGCGGCGGTGTCGTCGTCATCGCACCCGCCCACAAATTGGCAAGTTTGGCGGCCGGCATCGCGGTGGTGGCGATTACCGTAATCTGTGCTTGGATCGCTCTTTTCGGCGACGCCCGTTACTTTTCGGGTGGATTATCGATGTTTTCCCACAACACGGAGGTGCTGATCGCCAGGGCCTTGTTCGGGGCGGTCGCCGTCCTCGGCGCAGCCATTTCCGTCCATGCCTTGCGCAAGGCGTTCAATTGACCGGTGAAGACTTCTCACCATGTGTTTGGTTGTCGCTTACGGGGTGCGCAAACAACGCCACGTGTCAACAACGGTGGGTCTACCCGATTCCAGTAATGATGCGCCGCCTACCTGTCATGGGCTTTTCC
This sequence comes from uncultured Gammaproteobacteria bacterium, assembly GCA_947259875.1. Lineage (GTDB taxonomy): Bacteria > Pseudomonadota > Gammaproteobacteria > Arenicellales > JAANXG01 > CALZGZ01. Next base: position 8,418 of record CAMYNX010000078.1, read on the forward strand.
CTGGGCACGCTGTTATGGGCCACAACGTTGGCAGTGTCGGCGGATGATTGGGCCGCACCGCAAACGCAGGAAGTATTCAGCGCCACGCGCGACTATTTTGTCCGGGTCATTCCCGGCGAAAGCGTCGGCGACACGTTTGGCTTGGCCGGGGGAAAGCAAGGGAAATATGCGCTGGCCGAATTCTATCGCCGCAATCAGGATCGTTCCTACAGACTGACGGCCGAGACTGTCCTGCTCAATCCTGTTGCGCCAGTTGAGTTCCTTGTGTCTGACGAGGGGCGTCTTGTGACCATCGATAATTGGCATAATCTCGGCTACGGAAAGGTTGTCGCGATATATGACTCGCGTGGGCAGCTTGTCCGGTCTTACAAGTTGAGTGATCTGTTTCAAGACGAGGAGATCGAGAGTTTCGGGCGCAGCGAGTCTTCGATTCAGTGGCGGAATGGTCCTGTTTACGTCCGGCAAGACCAAAAGACGCTATTGATCACGGTTAAAAGCGGAGGAGAATTGTTTTTCGGTTTGGAGACAGGGCGCTTTGAGTACTGTGAATATCAGGACAAGACATATCGGTGTCGAAACGCAAATCAACCGAGGAAATGGATGCCGAACAACAGCGTGCAACTATCCCGTTAAAGGGAGAATTAAGGAATTCAGGGGACGGTATACTGAATTCGAAGTGCGCTCTAGCAAACGGGGTCAGAGCCGAGTTCTCTAGGCCGGTCTCATGTCTTACCGAAGGACATAGAGTGGAAAATCGAATCCGACCCCATTTTTCGCGCGGCCGAGTCGTACTTGTGGAAACCAAGCGCCGAATCTACTATTCATAACGACATGTCGAGAAAGCAGCGCCGAACTGGCAAACGTAAATCTGGGGACAAAGTCCCAGAGGCAGGGGATCGCGCCAAGGCGCGAGTGGCGAAGGGCCGCGCCGGGGCCACCCCAGCGGTCGGTCGGCATCCACTCGACAACTGGCTGCTTGGGCTCGCCCTGGCCGGAATCGTGCTGACGGCCTACCTCACGTTCGTCGCGTGGTCTGGCGAGCATCCGGCCTACTGCGGGGCGGAATCCGATTGTGGCCTGGTGCAACAAAGCCGCTGGTCCACGTTGCTCGGTATTCCGATTGCGTTGTGGGGTCTTTTCACTTACGCGCTGCTCGCGCGGCTGGTGTGGCGCCTGCGCACCCGCCCGAGCTCTTGGCGGATGGCGTTGACCATCGCCATAGTCGGTGCCGCCGTGAGCTGGTATCTCACCAGCGTCTCGGTATTCGTCATCGAAGCGGTCTGCGTCTACTGCCTCGCCTCTTTCGGACTCATCAATGCGCTGCTGGTGTTGTTGCTCGTGCGCAGGCCAACGCACATGCCGGAGCACGAGTGGGCGAAATCGCTGCCGGGCCCGCTCGGCTCAGCCGTCGTGGTCGTGTTCGCGTTGTTCCTGAACTTCAGCGGCCTGTTCGACCCTGCTGCGGGACCTGAGAAGCCGTACCTGAAGGCGCTTGCCATCCATTTGCACGATTCCGGCGCACGCTTCTATGGTGCGTACTGGTGCCCGGCTTGCCAGGAGCAGAAGGCCTTGTTCGAGGCCTCCGTTGACCGGTTGCCTTATGTTGAGTGCTCGCCGAACGGGCGCAGAGGCGCGCGCAACTTTGCCTGCACCGCGAACGACATAAACGACTTCCCGACGTGGATCCTTGACGGTCGCCGCCTCACCGGCGTGATCTCTGTCGGCGAGCTTGCCGCCATGTCGGGCTTCGCGTGGTCTGACGATGGCGCTCGGAAACAATGAATGAATTCGGGGGACAGTACACTTAATTCGATGTGCGCTCGGATTTGGGTTGCCGATGGCCTCGTGCCATTCGAGTCGCACTAATTAAGTATGATGTCCCCATAATTCCCACGATCCGCTGTTTAGTTTTCCAATTCCTCGTAGGCCAGCAGCAAATACATAAAACAGGCAGCCTCATCCGTCATCGCAGCACCATCACTAACCAGTTCAAGCCAGTCGCTAATTCGTCTACGCACTTTAACCGAGAGCACTTTGCGGAGTTGACGTACCTGGCGTTTGGAAGCGCGACGAACGAGGAAGCCTCGTGCGACATCATCCCCGATTCCCCACTCCCGCGCGACGGGGATAAGGCTCCGTAAGTCGCGCGGTACTTTTCTTGCATCGATCTTCTTAGGCCGGAATCGATCAATCTCCTGCTCGAGCTCCGAATCTACAGCAGACTTGTCTCGCTCTCGGAGCTGAATCTGCGCTACTTCGTCCGATAGGTAGGATTCAAACCAACCAACCCCATTCGGGAAAACGTTGAGCACAAGTGTTGACGTATCAGCTGGAAAGCTTACTTCGCGTAATGCGGTCTTGACGTTTGATAAATCAACTCCTTCAAGATCCGCCAACTTTCGGAGCCATCGAGAGGCCGTGGTGTCTTTTCCCTGCGTGAGAAGGATGGTCAACAAAAACCGAACATAGACTCTATTGTCAGCATCAAATCGAAGGGCGCTACGCATCGATGCCTCTGCCGCTGTGACCTCGCCACTCAAAAAATGAACATAAGCGAGCAGGGCGTGTGCCTTTGGAAGCCTCGTCGTTGCGGCAGTACCCTGTGTGAGCAGGCTTTTTGCTCTACTTTTCCACTTACGTGGTCGAGATACGGCAGCGGGATCGCAGATTTTGGCCGCCGATTCATACAAAGATTCTGCTGTCTTTCGCCGTCCTTGCTGCGGCTTGTTCGAACCATTACGCGCGCGAGTTGAGGGACGCAATATCTGTACTCCTCTCACAATTCCGGGGACAGTTTACTTAATTCGATGTGCGCCTGGATCCGGGGCTGCGTTGGTAAAGATCCCGGCGGGGTTCCTGAACCTAAAGTCTACCGCCCCCCGCATTGTCCGCCGGACTTTTCCACAATTAAGTGGACTGTCCCCGGAATTCCCCAGGTTCTTGCCGCATGGTGTCGCAACCGCGGCAGTACGGATTGGTGTTTTGGTAACTAGCGTTACCGTCCCCAAGCGGTCACTCAAACAAAGGTAGCTGATACTTAAAACCAATCGATCCGGGGTTCACCTTACTTTAATTTCCTTGATCTTGTCCGGTAGTGTGGCGGGCTCCGTGCCACCTGGCCCCGAGCGAACGAGGCCGACGATGCTGATCGCATCCTGGTGGTAAAAAGGCGAATTGTTCTTGTCGAGCAACATGGCCGAGACGTCGAACTTCAGGCGACGTGCCTCCGGGTCGAAGGAAATCTCGTCCAGCCAGTAGCCGATGCTCCTGACGTGATCGTCATTGCTTCTGGAAACCAGCTCGAAACCCGTGAGCACCGGAAAAAACAGCGTTGCTTTGACATCATCCACGACTACGGTCCTGCTCTGCGTTTCCTTGAAGGCAGGTGCCTGACTCTCACCGATACAGCCGCCAAAACTGACAATGGAGGGTTTACAGGCAGGACTCTTTGCAGTGAACTCGAAGTCTGTGCGTTGCACGAGCGCCCCAGAACCGATCATGACACGGCCGCCGCCGAAGAAATCGTTTTTTGAATCCTCGTCATTGTCCTTGAAAATGCTCCGCAACCGGCCGCGCCCGGCGACGGGGCCACCGCCGTTATCGCCCATGACCGCCAGCTGATACAGATGCCGGTCGCCGTTCGGGTCAATCACCATATAGGCTGTCGGCAGTAGTACACCGTCGCCATCGGCTATCACCCTGTCGTCCCGGACGACGGCGATCGGTTCGCCTCCGTTGTCCCATCCCTCGAAAGCTGGTAGGACCTCTACCTTGAAATGATCCGAATTCCAGGCGAGCTTCGTGTAATAGACACAACCTTGCACCGAATCATCCCAACCCTTGTCCAGAAGCTGGGCACCACCCCACCACCTGATTACCCCCTCCGCCGGCATATCCTCGACAGCCAGGCGCGCGCCGACCGAACGCACGTGATGGTCCTTGTTCAGGTACTGGACATGGAAACCGTTCAGGAACAACACCGAATGATCGGCAAAATCCGGCACACGCCAGAAGTTCTCGTCCTTCTTGATCAGCGGATGATCTGGGTGAGGATAGGGCTCTAGGCTGCTGCTAACGGGTCCGATATGGTCAATGATCTCTTCGAGAAGGCTTTTCGGTTTCTCGACCCGGTCGCAGAGTCTGCCTACCGCGTAGTAATACTGGTCGGGCACCTCCGCCACCACGTTCTCGGCGAAAGCTTGCCATGACACCGAGGCACATCCGAAGAAGATAGCAGTGTTAAGCAACCAGGCAAACTGGAGATAAATACGCATGACAAGCTGTCGCATGCTGTCCCTTCTTGTTTGGCAGGATGAATCAAAAACAGTTTTTCCGAAAATCGGGAAAACTCTCATCGTTTCCGGGGATGGTATTATGTTCACCTGGCGCGGTCAAAAAACGCCGGCGGGAATTCGGGGGACAGTTTACTTATCTGTGCACAAATTCGGTGACGGTCTACTCACCCATCACCGACGACATCGAAAGAGATCAGTTCTATTACACTACCCCCCAATATATCGACAATGACTGAGGATAGACCCCCTTGTCCTTGTCGAGGTCTTCGAGTGCAGTGATATCTCATGTTGCAATACAAGACCTGGCCCCCTCTGGCTTAGAATCAAACTCGGCAGAGTTCCGGGGACAGCAGAGTTCCGGGGACAGTTTACTTAATTCGGTGTGCACCTGGGTTCGGGGTTGCGTTGGTGCAGAGCCCGGCCGATTTCCACAATTAAGTATACTGTCCCCAGAATTACCCGGAATTACGCAGACCCCATTTTTATCATGACGTGCCAACATGCTGAACGAGGGTGAAGATGCCACAAACCAAGGTCCTGACAGTCGGCCATGCCAATCACTCGCTAGAGCAATTCATCGCGTTGCTGGGCCAGCATGACGTGACGGCCGTGGCCGATGTCCGCTGGTCTCCCAACAGCCGGTACGGGCCGCAGTTCAACGAGGCCACGCTTGCGCAAGCCCTGAAGGCAAGTGGCATCACGCATATTTCCTTAGGCCGCGAGCTGGGGACGCGCCCGGACGATAAAGCCTGCTACGAGTACGGACGCGTTCAATATCGCCGCCTGGCGAAAACAGAGTTGTTCAACAAGGGGCTCGACCGCGTAATAAAGAGCGCCGCGACGCATCGCATTGCACTGATGTGCGCCGAAAAAGAGCCGCTGGATTGCCATCGGACCCTGCTCGTTGGCCGGGAGCTGGCTGCCAGGGGTGCGGCGGTGTCGCATATCCTGGCCGATGGCAGCCTGGAGACGCACGCGCAAACCATGGCGCGTTTGTTGCAGATCGCCGGTCTGGCGGAGCACGACCCATTGCGCTCCGAAGACGAAAAGCTTGATGGGGCGTGCGCCTGGGAGGAGGAGCGCGTTGCCTACGTTGACGAGAGTGGTTAGGCCAGTCCGGCAGCGCACAGCTAAGGAGACGGATTTATTTTCACGATAATAATTCGTCCCCGTTAGTTAAATTAAGGTGTTGATCAATGTTTGGCGAACAATTTAAGCAGTCTCGCGTGGCATGCGCTGAAGTCGAGATTAACCTGGTGCAGGGTGGATCGGGCAGTCCTTTGTTGCTGCTGCACGGTTACCCGCAGACCCATGTGATGTGGCACGCCGTGGCGCCCGCTCTGGCGGAGCACTTCCATGTTGTGTGTGCTGATTTGCGTGGTTACGGAGACAGCTCCAAGCCGGAAAGTAGCGCCGACCACAGTACTTATTCAAAGCGCGCCATGGCTCGGGACATGGTAGAAGTCATGGCGCAACTTGGTTACAGCGAATTCCATGTGGCGGGCCATGACCGCGGCGCGCGGGTTACCCATCGCATGGCACTGGACCATCCTGACGAGGTGCTCAAGGCCTGCGTGATGGATATAGCGCCAACCCTGCATATGTTTCGCACCACCGACCAGGAATTCGCCACGGGTTACTACCACTGGTTTTTTCTCATCCAACCGGACGGCTTGCCGGAACATATGATCGGTCTGGACCCGGATCATTATTTGCGATCCAAGATTAGCAAGTGGAGCGGGGCCAACGCGGTGTTTGCTCCCGAAGCCTTGGCTGAATACCTGCGTTGCTTCCGCAATCCGGCAACGATTCATGCCACCTGCGAGGACTACCGTGCGGCCGCCAGTATCGATTTGCAGCACGACGAGCAGGATCTGAACAAGAGAATCGCCTGCCCCTTGCTGGTTCTGTGGGGCGCCGAGGGGCTGGTAAATAGAAAATACCAGGTGCTGGATGTGTGGCGGGAACGTGCCAAGCAGGTGGAAGGACGGGCCCTGGATTGCGGTCATTTTCTGCCCGAGGAAGTACCAGAGGTAGTGGTCGAGGAATTGACGCGCTTTTTTAAAGACTAATACGGGTAGAAATTCGGGGGACAGTTTACTTAATTCGGTGTGCACCTGGGTTCGGGGTTGCGTTGGTGCAGAGCCCGCCCGATTCGCACAAATAAGTATACCGTCCCCGGAATTACGGCTGGCTGACGAGAACGAGTCGCAATCTGCCCCTGATTTGATCGTGATCAAACCAATTAAACGTGCCGCGCGCTATGTTCGGAGGGCAGGTCTGGGGGCACGCCTGCTGGTCACTAATCCTAATTTTGAGTGTTTCAATTGAGGAGGAAACATGAAACCAACGAGATGGCTTAATGCCTTTGTTAGCGTGCTCATGGTACTGGCATTAAGCGTAGCGATTTTTTCTGGAAGATTAACCGCGATGGCGGCGGATACTGGAAGTGGCGGCATGCTGGCACAGGATATTGCTAAAACGGTAACTGCACAGCCTCTGGATGTGAAACAATTACGCAGCGTGCTCGAACCCCTTGGGTGGGGCGTCACGCCTGAACCTGACGGGAGTTTAACGCTCACTCCCGGCGTTTGTAGGCCGACCGTACCGCCCGCTATACACGCGCGAATGACACAACAAGCCATGGCCTTGATTAAAGAAAAGGGTTATGGCTGTCTGAACTGCCATCAAGCCGATTCCGGAGCTCGTGGACCATCTTTCAAAGAAGTGGCTGCCAGACGTCGTTGTCACAAATGGGCAGCAGAACTTCTGAGCTACAAACTTAGTAAAGAAAGTACTGGCCCGTATGAAAATGCGCACAATATGCAACTCCTCCCAGAAGAAGATGCGCCGACGATGGTAGAGTGGATCCTGTCTTATTAGAAATAAACTAACTACTTGGCTCTAAGCATGGCGCGGAACGAAGCCTATATTCTGCGTGCGTTGCTGCTGAATAAGGGGACAGATTTATTTTGTCCTGGAATTCGGGGGACACGATACATAATTTGATTTGCGCTTGGGTCCGGGTTTCCGGTTGCCCGGACTCCGGGCGATTCGCAAAAATAGGTATTGTGTCCCCGTAATTCTGCGCGATTTATAGAAGCCAGCTCCTGCGGGCCAGTAGTAGAACAGGGGTACAGATGTATTTTTTGCGAAAATAAATCCGTCCCCATTAGTCGCAGTCCCCTGGTTTGAACCGCTGTCACCTTCGTTTCGGCGTGGCGTTAAATGCGGGTCAGGTCCACCAGGGTAAATTAAGATTCGAAGCGAACACAGGACACAGGCGGCAGGTGCCTGCTGACGGTCTGCCAGGAATCTCCTTGATCCTCGCTGACCCAGAGCGATCCGGTGGTGCTGCCGAACGCCAGCCGCTCACCGTCGCTCGCGACGTCCAAGGCGTGACGATAGACCAAGTCGTAGGCGGGCACTTCGGGCAGGCCCCGGTGCAAGACGTCAAAGTGTGCGCCGCCGTCCCGAGTACGCGTCACCACCAGGCGCGCATCCACGGGAATGCGTTGCTCATCCTTGGTGGCGGGGACGAACCAGGCGGTATCTGGGTCTGTTGGGTGTACGGCGACTGCGAAACCGAAGCTGAAGGGTCGGACATCTTCCAACTCCTGCCAGTTCTCCCCGCCGTCGTCACTGCGAAATATTCCGTTGTGGTGCTGCATCCACAGGCGATCCGGATTCGCAGGGCAGTGCACGATGCGGTGCGCATCCTGGGCTAGCGGGTCGCCTTCCATCCCCGGTGGCATATAGTTGCTGCGCAGGCCGGTGCCGATCAACTGCCAGGTTGCGCCTTCATCTTTGGTGGTCCAAACGCCGCCGACAGAGATACCAATAGTCACATGTTGGTGATCGCGAGGGTCGACAAGAATTGAATGTATGCCGGCGAAGTCATAGCCACCGCCCACCCATTTTTGGCGGCGGGGGTCGTCCCACAAGGAGCGGATCAGG
>CAMYNX010000079.1 GCA_947259875.1 uncultured Gammaproteobacteria bacterium
AGTCGTCAAGCCATTTATTGACATTGTGAATCTCAATCATAGCGCATACTTTCTTTGTAGTTTCTTGACCCACAAAGAGCCAGCCAGGCAAATCGCGAGATAGACAACGGCGGCGGCAACGAATAACTCGACTACCCGGTTGTCGCGCACCGCCACCAGATCTGCCGCAGTAAGAAAGTCCTTGAGCCCGACCACGTACACCAACGAAGTGTCCTGGAACAGCACGATGGCCTGGGTGAGAAACACCGGCACCATATTGCGAAACGCCTGCGGCAAGACGATGACCCCTTTTATGCGGAGTGTCTCCCCGCCGCAGCGTTAAAGAACTTTTGGGCGCCGCTCGCAAGCAAGATCGGCAGATGCGTGTAGATGTAACGGACCCCCTGCTCGCGGATCGTTGCCACCGACTGGGTGGTGCCCGGCATACCGGGTATCTTGCCGGTAGCGACGATCTTCTCGAGGGTTTGTGCTATCGCCGATTTGACCTCCGGCGCGTCCGCCCTGCCGATAAATCCCATGGATTGCGACAAATCCGAAGGTCCGACAAAAAACACGTCAACGGCATCGACCTTTAGGATTTCGCCGGCGTTTTGAATCGCTTCGAACTCTTCGAGTTGCACGCAGACCAAGGTTTCACGATTGGCCTGTTCAGCGTACGCCGCCACCGAGCCAGACAATCCGTATTGCGACGGCCGGGTGCCGGCCGCCATCCCCCGCTTGCCTTGGGGGTAAAATTTCACCGCCTCCACCGCCCGGCGTGCGTCTTCGCCGCTGTTCACATGCGGCACCTGAACACCCATGACGCCCCGATCCAGTAACGGTGCAATCGCCTCGGGGGCGTTGACGGCGGGGCGCGCGATGGGAGTGATGCCATGGGCGTCCGCCGCCATACACAGCAACTCGACGCTTTCCAGTGAAAGCGTACCATGCTCACAATCGAGCAGCACCCAATCGAAACCGAGCTCGGCGGCCATTTCGACCACCTGCGGCGATGGAATCATCATCGACAGACCGAACACCGGTTCTCCGGCCAGAAGCTTTTGTTTCATGCGGTTTGTTTTCATCTCAGCATCTCGCGCCGCTTCGGATCGTGCTTAGGTTTCAAGGATTTCGCCGTCAGTCGTGTTGAATTCGAGTGCCGATCCTAAATTTGACCGGTGCCACATGGCGACTGCGACTATAACACCGCGCCCCTGGCGACAATCGGCCATATCGATTCCACCCGGTCGCGTCGATAACCCACATACCAGTCATAGAGATTAACCGTCGGGTCGCAGTGTCCGGGAATCAGTTTGATTTTGTCGCCCAGCCGTAACATCTCGTCAGCTTGGGTGGTATCGAGCTGCCCGTGCTCATCCGACACGCTCACGTACGCCACCTGTTTCATGCCATCGACCAACGGCAAACCCGAGTCCACGCTGACCGCCTTGAGACCCGCATCCACCACCGCAACCCCGGGCCGGCTCTTGCTCATGACCGTCGTCAAAACGAACAAACTGTTTTCGAAATCGCTAAAGTAACCTCCGGTCTCGGTCCGGTTGCGGCCGTAGTCGGCGTCCATGAAGATATACGAGCCACACTGCAGCTCGGTGTAGACCCCACTATTTGCTTCGAACGGAAAAGTACCGGTGCCCGCCCCGGAGACGTTTTCACAGTCCAAACCCTCGTCTTTGAGCCTGCTGCGAGTGTTTACCACTTGTGTCGCGGCTTGTTCGATTGCCGCGCGGCGCGCATCGTGCGCGCGAATGTGCTGGGCGGCACCTTGATAGGCCTGCAATCCTTGGAAGCGTAAACCGTGCGCGGCGGCAACTTGCCTGGCGAGTTCCGCAGCTTGCTCTGCGGTCGCCACACCACAGCGGCCGGCGCCAACGTCGATCTCCACCAACACATCTAGTGCCACACCGTAGCGTTCGGCTACCCGGCTCAGATCATCAACATTATTGGCATCATCCACGCATACGCTGACTCTGGCGAGCTTGGACATCGCCGCCAAGCGTTCGAGCTTGGACGCACCAACGACTTCGTTGCTGACCAACACATCGTTGACCCCGGCATATATCAGGGCCTCGGCTTCGCTCACCTTTTGACAACACACACCCACCGCACCCAGCGCCATCTGTTGACCGGCGATCACCGCGCACTTGTGGGTCTTCGCGTGGGGACGTAGCCGCAAGCCGGTGCTGTCCGCGAATGACTGCATCTTATTGAGGTTTCGCTCATAGGCGTCCAAATCAATGAGTAACGCCGGCGTATCGACTTCCGCGAGGGCCATGCCGACACGCGCGGGCGCAAAGCTGAAAGTCATATTAGAAATCTGGCAGTGTCGTTTGAAACCAAGATATCAATATTTTTCCCTGGTGTCGCGCACGCAACGCATAAAAAGGTACCGTCGGCGCAATCGTGATAATTCTTGCATCGAACCTCACTGGGTTGTTGCTGGTTTGACCCAGATCAAACCTGGCCGCACAAGCTTGATGTAAGTTAATGGATAATGGCGGTGTTTCCAGGAACACTATACCCGCTTTAATGACCTTAAGATTTCACGCGCGGTGATCCACACACCTACCGATCAGAAATGGGAGAAACAATGAATCTATCCGGCATTTTGGTGTTAGTCCCACCGGAACAAACGCAATCTACCATTACCTTATTGCACACCTTCCCCGGGGTGCAGGTTTACCACCAGGATCCGGACACCGGACGCATTGTCGTAGTCCAGGAGGCGGAATCCACAGGTGCGGAGATTGATGGACTGAAACGCATTCAGGCACTGCCCAAGGTGCTGTCGGCGGCGATGGTGTACCACTATTTCGAGGATGAGGACGAGATCCTCGCCGGGATACCGCCGGAACTGGATGCAGCGGAAACGCTGAGAAACAATCGCGTTCCGCCGTTTCTCGCTCAGTAACGAATTCAACGAATCCCAGAACTCAAGACTTCGTGGTGAGGAGGTTTAGATGACCACAACACGCCGTGATTTTTTAAAGACGAGTATTGCCGCGGCGACCGCCGCCAGCGTTGGTATTCCACTCAGCCAAGCGGTGCGGGCTCAGGCCACAAAAGCCAACGGAGACTGGCGCTGGGACAAGGGTGTGTGCCGCTTCTGTGGCGTCGGATGCGGCATCATGTTGGCGACCAAAAACGGCCGCATCGTCGCCACCAAAGGCGACCCCGACGCGCCGGTGAATCGGGGGCTCAACTGCATCAAGGGCTATTTTAACGGTAAGATCCTGTACGGCAAGGACCGGCTGACGCAACCTTTGATGCGCATGCAAAATGGCAAGTTCGACAAAAAAGGGAAGTTCGCCCCGGTCACCTGGGACCAGGCCTTCGATGAAATGGAACGGCAACTCAGGAAAACCCATCAGGAGCTTGGACCCACCGGCATGGCAATCTTCGGTTCCGGTCAGTACACGATTCAGGAGGGTTATGCCGCCGCCAAGCTGATGAAGGCGGGATTCCGCAGTAATAATATCGATCCCAATGCACGTCACTGCATGGCCTCCGCGGTGGCGGGCTTCATCCAGACCTTTGGGATCGACGAGCCCGCGGGTAACTACGACGACATCGAGTACACCGACACCATGGTGCTGTGGGGCGCCAACATGGCGGAAATGCATCCCATTCTCTGGTCGCGGATCGCCGACCGCCGGCTCAGCACCGACCAGACCCGGGTCGTCAACATCAGCACATACCGCAACATGTCGTCGGACCTCGCAGATCTGGAAATCATTATGCGACCGCAGACCGACCTTGCGCTGCAAAACTATATCGCCCGCGAGATCATCCAACGTGACGCGGTGAATTGGGACTTCGTGAACAAACACTGTGTGTTCGCAACCGGCCCGTACGACATTGGAACCGGCATGCGTGCGACCGGCAAGTTTGCATTCGCTTCCGAACAGGATATCCAGGCAAAAGAGTTGGTACGCACCCTGGATAAATTCGAGGCCGTCGCGCAACGCAAAAAGGCGGGTGACGAGGTTAAGCAGGAAAACCGCGGTTCGGCAGGCCGTCACTGGACGATCAGCTTCAATGACTTCAAGAAGGCGGTGGCCCCCTACACGTTGGATTTCGTGGCCGAACTCGCCAAGGGCGATGCCGATGAATCCATGGACCAGTTCAAGGACAAGCTCAAACAACTGGCCGACCTGTACATCGATGCCAAGCGTAAGGTGGTGTCCTTCTGGACCATGGGCTTCAATCAACACCAACGCGGTACTTGGGTCAACGAACAGACGTACATGAACCACCTGTTGTTGGGCAAACAGGCCACGCCCGGAAACGGCGCATTCTCACTGACCGGCCAGCCTTCGGCATGCGGTACCGCCCGCGAGGTAGGCACGTTCGCCCATCGGCTTCCGGCGGACATGGTGGTGTTCAACCCCAAACATCGCGCTCGTTCCGAGAAGCTGTGGAAGCTGCCGGCACAAACCCTCAATCCTAAGGTCGGCAGTCATATCAACAAGATCATGCGCGATTTGGAGGACGGGTCGGTGAAATGGGCATGGGTCCAGGTGTGTAACCCGTTTCAGTGCACCGCGAACGCCAATCACTGGATCAAAGCAGCGCGCGAGATGGACAACTTCATCATCGTCTCCGAGGCCTATCCGGGCATTTCCGCCAAGGTGGCGGACCTTATCCTCCCATCGGCGATGATATTCGAGAAGTGGGGCGGATATGGAAACGCCGAACGGCGCACCCAGCTGTGGCGGGAACAAGTCCCGCCCCCGGGCCAGGCACGCAGCGACGTGTGGCAGGTGCTGGAATTTGCCAAGCGCTTCAAGCTCAAGGACGTGTGGGGTGAGCAGAAGATTCCCGGGTTGAAATCGAAAGGCTTCCAGGACGGGGCGCTGCCGGACGTATTGGCCGCAGCCCTGCAAATGGGCTACTCGCCGGAAAGCACCCTGTACGAGGTGTTGTTCGCCAACGCAGACAACAAGAAGCACAAGTGGCCCGACCCGCTGGCCAAGGGCCACGACAATCACACCGTCACGGCCTTGGGCGATTCCTGGTTCGTGGAGAAGGCGCTGTTCGAGGAGTACGCCGCGTTCGGGCGCGGTCATATGCACGACCTGGCGCCGTTCGATATGTATTACCGTGATGATGTGCGTGGCCTGAAGTGGCCGGTGGTTAACGGTAAAGAAACCCAGTGGCGCTTCAACGAGAAGTATGATCCCTATGTAAAGAGCGGCAGTGGATTCGACTTTTATGGTCCGGCACTCAAGGCGCTGCCGAGCGGGGACCTCGATGTCGTGACCAATGCCAAAAAGACCGCGTTGGCGGGCAAGGCAAAGATCTTTTTCCGTCCCTACGCGGCGCCGGTGGAGCAGCCCGATGACACCTACGATCTGTGGTTGACCACGGGGCGTGTACTCGAGCACTGGCACAGCGGCACCATGACCCGTCGCGTCCCCGAGTTACACCGGGCGGTGCCAACGGCCCTGTTGTACATTCACCCCGCCGACGCCAAGACCCGAGGATTAAAACGTAAAGATGTGGCGTGGATAGAATCGCGGCGCGGGAAGATCAAGGCGATCGTGGAAACCAAGGGGCGCAATACCATGCCCAAGGGCTCGGTGTTCGTGCCGTGGTTCGACGAGGGTGTGTTCATAAACAAGGTGACATTGGATGCCACCTGTCCGATCTCCAAGCAAACGGACTTCAAGAAATGCGCGGTCAAGGTCTACAAGACTTGAGATGTGTCCCGAACATAGCCTGAGATTCGATTGGCGAGTCGCCATCGCGAAGCACAAAGAGTATTCCCACGCGGGAACAATCAACAGGAGAGCGGCATGAAGACCATACACATTCTCATTGGCCTCATTTTAATGACCATGGGCCTTAGCGGTGCCCACGCTGGGCAACCGGGTATTGCAGACAAAGACCTCGGTCTCAGCAAGTCCACGGTGTTTGACACACCTTCGCCCGAGGCCTTTGCCTATGGTGAGGCCTCACCCGGATCGGGCAACACACTGCCGCGCGCGTACACCGGGGCGCCACCCCAGATCCCGCATAGCGTTCAGGGATTCATACCGGTCACGGTGCGCAACAACCTGTGTGTCGGCTGCCACAACAACCCCGCGATGTGGGGTCAGAAGACCAAGGGCGTACCCACGCCGATGCCGCCGAGCCACTACACCGACACGCGCAACGCGCCGGGGAATGTGACCAAGAAATTGATCGGCGCACGCTTCGTATGCACTCAGTGCCATGTGCCCCAAGCAAGCGTCCAGCCGTTGGTAGACAACACGTTTTAGCCACTTCGTAAAACACGGTCACTTTGGTTAGCCCGCAAGTTGCGCTAAGGCGGCGGAAACAAAGACTAAAGATCTGTTTGAGTTATGAGATTCGAGCAACGTCACGTGTGACAGTTTGTAACCGGGTATGCGCCGATCCCGGCACTGGCTCGGTCTCGAACCCCTGCACTTGTGCTGCACTCAACGAAAAATAGAAAAATAGGGGTCGGAAGCGCGATGACCAAAACGGGCACATGAGTGAAGAGTTCAATACCTGGCTGATTGTGGGCGGCTTGACGGTTGGCCTTGCCTTCGGGGTTGTTGTGCAGCGTTCCCGTTTCTGCATGGTGGCGGCGGTCAGCAATCTGGTGTTGATACGCGATACGCGACAGTTGCGAGCGATCATCGCAGCCGTCGCCGTGGCGGTTCTGGGCACACAGCTGCTGGAATCCGCCGGCTGGGTAGCGGTGGCCGATGCTAGCTACCGGGCGGCGCGAATCGATTGGGCTGGGGCAACTGCCGGTGGCCTGATCTTTGGCTTCGGCGCCATGCTCGCCGGCGGGTGTGCGGGGCGCACGGTGGTTGGCGCCGCTGAAGGGAATGGCGGCGCACTGTTGACATTGATGGCCTTGGCCATCGGCGCAATGGCATCGCTATATGGCGTCATCGCCCCGCTGCGCCAGTGGTTGGCATCGACAACCAGCGTGGTGGTCGTGGCGGGGGACGCCTCGGTAGCCAAACTTCTGGGGTTCTCTCCGTGGCTGTTCGCAGTGGCGATCGGCGTCGCGTGCCTGGCGGTCATTTTGGTACTCGGTCGCGGCACACCCACCAAAGGTCTGACCATAGCCGGCATTGTGGTGGGTGGTTTGATCGTAGCGGGTTGGTTTATTACCGGTTATCTTTCCATCGACGAATTCGACTACCACGTTCATCGCCCCTCCTCGGTGTCATTCGCCGGGCCCGTAGCTCGCGCCAGCATCTACCTGGTCAGCAAAGGCAGCGTGGTCAGCAACTTCAGCGTCCCGCTGCTTGTCGGGGTGTTGCTGGGATCCGCCGGCAGTGCATGGTTGAACCGCACACTCAGGTGGCGGCCGCCGCAAGTGAACCGGATTGCATACCATCTGACCGGCGGACTGTTAATGGGGGTCGGTGCGACATTCGCCGGCGGTTGCAACATCGGTAATGGACTGAGCGGCATCTCCACGTGCTCACTCGAGGCAATCATTGCCACCACCGCCATCATCGCCGGCATGCGGCTGGGGTTGGGTTGGCTGCAGCATGCCGAAAGCAGCTAGCCCGCATTTGCACCACGGATCCCAGAGGATGGCAAAGAGACTTGTCCGGCGCGAAGTTCCCCTGCTATGCGGGGACAAGCGCAGGATCGGGCGGCTGGTTTCCTACTGTGCGGGGACAAGCGTCGCGCTGGAGCGATGAAAAAAGGGGTCGTGGTCTGTAACTCCGACCCCGTTTTTTATGTTGCGTGAAGCGCAAGTTCAGGCGGTCGAGATCGAGCCGGCGCCGGGATAGTCCCGCCTCTATTCATGGTCTGCACGGAAGAGACCCGCAGCGTCTCTTCCGTGAAATGGCGACGTTCGATTCTCCAAGTTGCTTGTCAAGATATAGAGGCGGGGTGCTTTGGTTCCATAGACTGGCTGTTCTTTAGACATGGCCAAGGCGCGCAGCGACCCATAACCGTCCGCGAGGTCAATTACTGCCGTTGCCCTCCTGTGGTGTTACGCAACCCGTGCTGGTAGCCGCCCGCAAACCGGCCACTTCCCCAGGAACGACAAAAATTGTTAGTCGGGTTGCCAAATACCGTGCATACCACCGGAACATACCGTTCATCGGAACCCGCCCGCCGTTGCCGCAGTCAATGTTAACCGATTGTTTTGTAATAGTTTTATCGAGGCTGGCCCAGCGCCAGCGCGATATTGGCATGAATTGTGCGTAGCTATTTTCAGAAGGCAAACAGTCCCGGCTCGTGGGTCGCCATTTGGGAAACAACTTGAGGGGGTAAGAACATGTCGAGGAGTGTACAAGCACGTTGGGATGATGCCAATCATCCCGATCCGGCGGGTGCCTGCGTGGAGCCTCGGGCTGCGGATGACAACGCTGTTCGCGGTCGCGGCCCCAAGAGTAAATCGCGTAACTCGCAGTCTGCCAGTTCCAACGCCACACAAATCTATCTGCGGGAGATCGGCTATACCCCGCTGTTGACTGCCGATGAGGAGGTTTATTACGGACGCCTTTGTCTGCAGGGTGACTCGGCGGCACGCAACCGCATGATAGAGAGTAATTTGCGTCTAGTGGTCAAGATTGCGCGCCGCTACATCAACCATGGATTATCGTTGCTGGACCTCATTGAGGAAGGAAATCTAGGCTTGATCCGGGCAGTAGAGAAATTCGATCCCGAGCGGGGATTTCGTTTCTCGACCTATGCGACGTGGTGGATCCGGCAGACTATCGAACGGGCAATCATGAATCAAACCCGTACCATCCGATTGCCGGTGCACATCGTCAAGGAAATGAATGTCTATCATCGCGCAGCCAAGCGACTGGCGCAGCAATTGGATCACGAGCCCAACGCAGAGGATATTGCGGCAAAACTGGACGTGCCGGTCAGTGAAGTCAAACGCATGTTTGGACTCGAAGAAAGCATCACGTCCATCGATGTACCAGTGGACTCCGACTCCGAACGAACACTTGTCGAGATCATTCCCGACGAAACGGCCACCGATCCCGCAGATCTACTCCAGAACAAAAAGGTGCTGGGACACATCAATAAGTGGCTGGGAACACTGAATGAAAAACAACGCGAAGTAATAGAACGCCGATTTGGGCTCGGTGGGCGAAATACATCCACCCTGGAACAGGTCGGCAAGGACGTTGGCGTGACCCGGGAGCGGGTCAGACAGATTCAAGTGGAATCACTGGCGAAGCTTCGTGAAATGCTCGAGGCCCGCGGCTTTACACTGGAGAATTTATCCTAGCGGGTCGGTAAAGCAGACGCGTAGATCATTTTAAGGCGACAACCTCGCCGATCGAGTGAACAACAACCAAAGCCATTGGTTTACTTGGCGTTAGCCCGCATTTTGCACCAAGGATTTGGCATGGAATCGAAGAGATCGGACCACTGAGCACCGAAGATAATGGAGTCGGCGTAAGCACCCCGACTCTCTTTATTGTGTTGAGTGAAGCGCAATTGCAGGCGATTGCGATCGAGCCAGAACCAGACTAGGTAGCTGATTGCTTATGTGTATTAATCGGCAATTGAGCTAACAGTCAGTGCCCAATGTACTCGAGTCCGAAAAGATTCAAACCGGCCAACACGTGTCGATCGACGTAGTTGGTCTGCACGAATGGTTGATACACTTTCCGGACATGCGGGCGCATATCGCGATTGGGTAATTCTCTAACCATTCAATATGTTCGTTAGGACCGCCGTAGGATACGGGATTGGACGATTACGTTGACTGGTTGGATTCCTAGCTGTTGTAACTTAAGGTGTATTTTTATCTGTAGTGGCGTATGGTAATTAGCTTGAACATAACGATTCACACAAAGATCAATAATTGGGAGGAATAAGAGAATAGTTATGTCTAAGTCCCCAATTGTCCAAGAATCCCGCCGTCGTTTAATCAAAGCCGTTGCAGGCTCCGGCGGCATCATTGTCGGAGCAAAGGTAGTCCCGAGAGAATGGACTAAGCCGGTTGTAGATTCAGTAATACTTCCGGCTCACGCACAGGCTAGCCCAGTGGAGAGGATATATGCCGAGGCGTTGTCCAATGGTGGTGGATTCTGTGTGACGTTGCGCACTGACGGTACTGCAGACGTTGTCATGGTTGAGGGGGGTAGGGGAATGCTAAATCCACGAGGCTTCGAACATTTCCGATGGGACGGCACGATACCTGGCGATGGTTCGATTGGAACGATCAGGCTGACCCAAAGCGGTACGAACTGCACGGGAGGAATGAATTTCCTCGTGAGTCGTCAGGCGACCGTCAACAACATCACAGACACTAGTCTCGACTTCAATCACGAGATCGGTTCAGGAGGGTTTATTAATCACAGCCTTTCTCGTGTACAGGCCTGCCCGAGTTTCACGGTGACTGATTGCGTCGTTGGATAAACGGTTAACAGCTGTTGATCTGAGTTCACTGCAAGCTTAAATCACCACGATTTTTGGACTCCCGTTTCCGGAGGTAATGGCTTGTGGTTTAAGCCATCGGCTACCGAGCGGATTCATCCGCATCAAGCAGCCTAAATGAATTCTGGGGACAGCATACGCGATTGCCATTTCTTGAAATACGTATACTGTCCCCATAATACAACATCTCGCTCAGATAACAGGTGCTTTATACTTACTATGCTTTCAGTGGACCTGAAGTCGCCGGTTCTGTCCGACATCGCCCGCGCCGTTTCAATCTCGGTGCAGTCGACCAACATCTCGGCAACCTGCGAGGTGAATAGTTTCCTTTTGATAATGCCTCACACGGACAGCGGTGGAGCTTCAAAGGTTATCACGCGAGTCCGAGGAGCTATCGAGCGCATCGGCAAACGAACCACGCCTTCGCCTGCCATCATGATGAAGATTGCCGCGATACTAGCGTCGGATATCGACGAACCTTCCGCGAAAGGCGTACTCACACAACTGACGAGCGCACTGCGCTAGGAGGCCGCGTGTCCAGTGCGGATTACTACCGCTCGGTCGCTGCACGATATCAGGAGCGTTTTACCAAAGGTCCACTTAGACGCCTGCGCAACAAGGAACGCCGAGCCGTAACGGAGGCACTCTCACCGCAAGCGGGCGACACTATTTTAGACGCCGGGTGCGGCACCGGGTTCGATGCCGTGCCTCTGATGAAAGCTGGCTGCGATGTCTACGGCGTCGATCTGTCTGCCGAAATGGTTGAGGTCGCTCGCGAGCGGGGCGTCAACGCTGACGTTGCCAATCTCGAGACGTTCGATTTGGGCCGCGAGTTCGATAAGGTGCTGTGTTGCGGAGCGCTCGAGTTCTGTCCCAAGCCAGAGGCTGCGCTTGGCAGAATGGCCAAACATGTCAGGCCTGGGGGAATGCTCGTGCTGCTCTATCCCATACCGTCAATCTCGGGGTACGCGTACAAGGTCTATCACCGCCTCAACCGCGTACGAATCACCTTGTTCTCCAATCCCCACATCCGCCAGTTGGTGTCGGACACGGGTTTGACGCTCGATAGCATGACCAAACCGGCGCCGTTTACCGGAGTTCTGGTTGCCAGACGACCACGCAGCGCCCACCGCGATCGCTCGCAACGCGCACAATCCTAGGTGTCCGCCGACGCGTGATCAGAGTAGATACGAACAAGAGGAGGTCTCGGTATGGAGTCGGCTAATGAACGACTCCTTTTTCTGTTGAGTGAAGCGCAATTGCAGGCGTTTGAGATCGAGCTAGAACCGAACTAGGTGGCTGATTGCATGTGTATCAATCTGCATTTGATCTAACTGTCAGCGCCCAATGTACTTGAGCCAGAAAAGACTCAAACCGGCCAAGACCGACTGTTGCAGTCGATCAGAAATTTTTGCTTTGAGCGTCCGGTGTACACCTTGTTGCCGTCGTCCATAATGTTTGCAACATTGATTAAGAACGTCGTTAACCGTACTTCCGTAGTGTGCCCAAACCGGACCTTCGGGTGTTGGAAGTTGAACGCCCGGTATACAACACACAAGTTAACATTCCAATTGCATAAAGATGTCACAGCGTGCAACCGGCATTTGCCTTTTGTCAAAAAGTTGAGCAGCTTGCGCGAATAAACGTCGAACTTACCAGAATCCTTCACATAACAACTATGTAATC
Source organism: uncultured Gammaproteobacteria bacterium (assembly GCA_947259875.1). GTDB lineage: Bacteria > Pseudomonadota > Gammaproteobacteria > Arenicellales > JAANXG01 > CALZGZ01. The sequence continues at coordinate 12,073 of CAMYNX010000079.1, forward strand.
TATGACTGCTGCCCGCAACGCAAACGACCCGCTTGTATTTATGTTCGCACCTTTCGTCCGCGATTATTTGCAAGGATCTTGCGTTTAGGCATAAGTTGGTTTGCAGAGCACCGAGGAGGAGAACGTAATAGACACTCTAACAAGGCTACCGGACTTCGGAGACAGAGGAACTGGCTGTCTTCAACCGACAGCGCTCGCGTGTGACTTGGATAGGTGAGAGAAGGCGTCATCTAGTACCACTTCGCTCTGACATGCTCTGCGAAAAATCGAACACTACAAGGGGGAGAGACTCGGCGCAGTCATATCGTCTCCGAGAACGCCAGTAACGAGGGCTATTTAATTCGTTGCTACTGCCTTGTCGCTGAGACTGCCCCAGCACTAGTAACTAACCCTAAATCTGGAGGATCTTATGGGTCTAAATAGAGCTACATTTGTGATCGCCGTTGTTGTTGCCGCTCTGTCGCTATTCGCGATAGTCGCGCCCGCCGACCGATCCGATGACAAATACGACGACAGAGGTAAAAAAAGCCGCAAAGGCCAGAGCGTGCAGCTCGGTCCTCGTCCTTTCTACCTCGTCGACAAGATGGGCGAGGGGGAACTCAAGGAAAAGCTTGGGAAGTGCGCCGCCAAGATGAAGACGTATAAGCATCGTGATTTCTCGATCGGTCACCGCGGCGCTGCGCTGCAATTCCCAGAGCACACGAAGGAGTCCTACGAGGCAGCCGCTCGCATGGGCGCCGGTATCCTCGAGTGCGATGTGACGTTCACCAGTGACGCTGAGCTCGTCTGTCGTCACGCACAATGTGATCTGCACACCACGACCAACATCCTTGCAACGCCGCTTGCCGCAAAGTGCACGACACCGTTCACTCCTGCCACATTTGACGTGGACGGTAATCTGGTAACCCCGGCAACGGCGCGGTGCTGCGCGAGCGACCTCACGCTAGCGGAATTCAAGTCTTTGAAAGGCAAAATGGACGCTCGCGACCGACGTGCATCGACTGTCGAGGAGTTCCTCGGAGGCACGGCCGACTTTCGCACCGACCTCTATGCCACCGGTGACACTTTGCTCAGCCACGCAGAGAGCATCAAGCTCTTCGACACCTTGGGGGCGAAGTTCACTCCCGAGCTAAAAGGGGTTACCGACGGATTCGGTGCTTCGGGTCTCACACAAGAGACCTACGCGAGGAAGATGATTCAGGAGTACATCGATGCCGGTATCAAGCCGCAACGGGTGTTTGCCCAGTCCTTCAACCTAGACGATGTGCTTCAGTGGATCGCCGAATTTCCGGATTTTGGGAAACAGGCCGTATTCCTGGACGGTCGCAATCCATCTGATCTAAGCGCGAGCCCGCCCCCGTTGTCCGAGTTCCAGAATTACAAGAGCATGGGCGTCAACATCGTGGCCCCACCCATGCCAGCACTGCTTAAGACCGACGCGAGCAATAACATAGTGCCCTCCGGTTACGCGCTGAACGCCAGGCAGGCCGGGCTAGATATCATCTCCTGGACCACTGAGCGTTCCGGACGGATCGTCGAAGACGTGCTCGTCGGGGGAGGCACCTTCTACTACCAGACTACTTTGGACGCGCTTGAAAACGACGGCGACATACTACGGACTATCGACGTGCTAGCCCAGCAAGTGGGGATCATAGGCCTGTTTTCAGACTGGCCGGCCACGACGACGTTCTATGCGAACTGCGTTAACCTGAAATAGATCGGGTCTCGATTGGCAGCGACCTCAGCGGAACGGTCGATCACTGTGTCGGCCGTCCCATGTCGCGCGCGCAATACCTATGTACATGACATTGTCTTGGTTCAGACCAATACAGTAAAGTGAGAGGCTGAATCCCCGCCTTGAGTTGCGGCATGACTGTTCACTGCGTCGAAGCGCTGGTCCCTCAGTGCAATCATTGAGACCGGAGGGTACGAACGCCTCCGTTTGGCCAGCTGCTGTCTGTGCAGCGCAGCACCCGGCACCGATTCTTCCCTTTCAGCAAACGGCAGCGAGTACAAACCAGTCCTGACCGTCCAGTGCCCGGACCTTTCTGTTGAAGATCAGAACGAGCTGCTGCGCTGCAACAGGACAGTTTCTCATCGACCCAAAGCGCCTGTTTGAAAATAACACCCATCCGGCTCTTGTGTGCCCGAAACCGCCATTCACCAATCTGACTAGAATTTTTCGATTTGGCCAAATACCGGACCTTCGATACTTCAAATCGCTCGTTATTTCAACATTTGAACGTCGGCGCGGCCTTACATAAGATCCTCGAAGGCACGCTCGTTCACCGCCCAGCCCAGTAGGTAAAGCTCCTGCACCGCCCGCTCTGTGGCGGTACCTTCGATCCACACCTCGGAAACATCGCTACGCGCGTGTCGCTTCAAGCTGCCGTGGATCGCCATGGCGATGTCATGGGCGGGGCGGGACCAGTTGAGATAGTCCAGCGGCAGAACAACGATGAGCCGGCCGTCCTCGTCTTGCGCCGCCATCGGGCTGTGTTCGTCTTCGATTAGTTTCTCGATGGACGCGCGTCGCTCGTGGTATAGCGCCAGCAGTTCCGCGCTGCGGACATAAAAGCGCGTCTCCTCTCGGGATTGCACCTGCGCCCAAGTTTGTCGGAATCAATATCCATGCGCCGGACCGCTTTCTCGTTGCGCAGGAGTAGGTCGATTGTTTTCGTATTCCAGACGAGTTCCTGGGTATCCTTTAGCAGCCCGACAGGAGCGGGCACATCCGGCAGAATCAAGTTGGCGGCAAACGAGCCCGCTGTCGCGGTCCACGCCATGCTGGTCAACTCGTTGCGTAGCATCGCATTGCGTGTATAAGGATCAACCCCGAGTCTCCGCGCCAGCCGGCGAAACTCCCGGTTGAAACCGATCGAACCTTTCAGATAATCCTGACCCTTGTCGATCCCTAGGTCAGTCGCTTTGCGGATTTTCTCTTTCGTGAGGCCTTGATTCTTCACCTGCGCATCCTCGGGCTGTTTGCTCCCACTGTTGTCGTCATCGCCCTGGTACCATTCGCTGACCTTGTCGTAGGCATCCTCCGCCTGCCGCTTCGACCGCTTGAACAACCGCCCCAATCCCGACGGGATAGCCTTGGTGGTCTCCCACGGCTCATCCATGAACTCCTTGGCGGCGACGTAGCTACGTATGGCCGCGTCTGTCGCGGAGTCGGCGATGACTTCGGATTTGCTCAGACGGCGCAAATCAGCGATGGCGTTGATATCGCGGATTCGCTCTCGCACCTCGTCGTCTCCGGCCGCGAGGAATTCCCCGTAGTGCGATTCGATAATGTAATAGTGGATGAAACCGCGCGCCACCTACCTCATCCCGCACATTATGGTAAGGACCGGTCAGTAGCGCCGCAGGCAAGATCTCAGCGGCGGATCGCAGAATGACTTCCGGTTCGAACTCGCTTGCCGGCGGCGTGGCCGGGCCCGGACTTTGGCAGCCGACCACCGATAATAGTAGCACTAGCGCGACCGCCCGGTCGGAGCCGGGCCGGATGCCGTGTGGCACGAGCCTGCCTGGGAATTTGTCGACATTGCGGTGGCGATAATCAGACATCTGAGTGGCTTCTCCTATGATCAGGCAGGACAATGAATAGCAGGCATGGTTCTCCACTTTCGAGGCAAGCGCAACCTTGTGGCGCTTGTTGCCACTCGGTGCTCCGACGATTTGACGAATTAAGTAGACAAAAAACCGGGTCTTATATTTCACCAACCTTAACTGGTGTGTTATTCATGGATTGATTCTGTTGACCTGAGCACTTCCGGCACAGGTCCATGGACACTATATCCCTGTTAATCAATTTCTCAAGTGGCGTGAACTGCATCAGAAAATGATCCGGACGACTGGTTAGGTTCGTTGACGGCCTAACCGCAAATATAGTTGAACGGCAGCAACGAGTATCGAACCGACTATCGTTGATAATCAATCCTCAGAAAACTGATGTTTCTTTCCGTAGGTCGGTAATGTGCCCAGAGTGTGTGAAAACTCAAAAACAAAATGGTCGGTGGTAAAACAATACGCACGTCCACCATTAACAGGGGAGCTATGGCGAGTAAAGGGCTCGCGTAAAGCAAATATACAACCAATGTGGGACGCCTTCCCAAGCACCTTAAAATTCGGCGACTTTTCACACAACCTCTGCCCGTTGCTGTCATTGGCGCTATTTTCTTGAGCTGGCGCTTTCGGCCATGACCCGTCATTCGTGCACCCAAAAAACATAATTTCACACGTCCGGTGACGGAAGTGTTCCAGACGTTTTCTATCAGGTGTTCTACGGAGAGATCGAAATGTAAGCCGTGATCTCGCTATTGATGTTTCACTGGATATGTGTCGGTTCTGTCTCTTGGATGTCGGACATCGCTATTTCGCTAGCCGAATAATCCCGCAGGCATCGCGCGCGCCCCCAGCGCAACCTTTTCTTAGTTCCGTCTCCTGGTCACAGTATGTATCTTCTTTCGTATGAATGATGAATGCACTCCCATCTGTATCGAACAGCGTAAGCCTTCCCGATGACAACGTGATTCGATTTGTCGTGGTTCTCATGGTCCCTTTACCGTCACGCACTACCAAATTTACCAAGTCGCCCATGTGGAAAGGATGATTGATATCTGTCGC
>CAMYNX010000080.1 GCA_947259875.1 uncultured Gammaproteobacteria bacterium
GGCAATTATAAAATCAACGTCCGCCTTGGGTACGCTCGTATACACGTCGCTGGCGATGTTGGCGTTTGCGGCCAACTCGGTGCTGTGTCGCGCGGCATTGGGACAATCGCTGATCGACGCCTCCAGCTTCACGGTGATAAGGATCGCATCGGGCGCTGCGGCCCTGTGGCTCATCTGGAAAATCTCTGGCTCCCGAGGGGGCAAGCTATCTGTTGACTGGCGGTCGGCGTCGATGCTGTTTCTATATGCGGTGACGTTTTCGTTCGCCTATATCACCCTGGAAACCGGTACCGGGGCGCTGATCCTGTTTGGGCTCGTCCAGCTCACCATGATCGGCGTTGGCCTGTGGCGAGGTCAGCGGCCGAACGGGTTGGCGTGGATCGGCATGGGCGTGGCGATTGCCGGTCTGGTTTATCTGGTTTCGCCCGGATTGAGAGCGCCGTCTCCGTATGGTGCGGCACTAATGGGTATTGCCGGTATCGCATGGGGCATCTATTCATTGCGTGGCCAGCGGATTGACGACCCGATCACCGCAACCACCGGCAACTTTATTGGCGCCGTTCCGATGGCGCTCATTGTTGGATTGTTCTTTCTACAGGACCTCAGTACGACTGCGGCGGGTGTGATGCTGGCCATGTTGTCCGGCGCCGTCACCTCGGGTGTGGGTTACGTGATCTGGTACGCAGCCCTGCCCGGACTGACCCCGACCAAGGCGGCCAATGTGCAGTTGTCGGTACCGGCCATTGCCGCGTTAGGGGGCGTTCTATTGTTGTCTGAGCCGTTGACCCTTCGCCTGGTGGCGGCGAGTGTCGCAATCTTGGGCGGCATCGCAATCGTCCTGTCACAACGTCATTAATGGCGATGCAGTGGCCGATGCGATTGTGCCGCATCGATGCATTGGCGGATCAGCACGGTGGTCGTGAATTCATTCACATTCTAAATACGCCGTAGCGGGTCTCGGGTATCGGTGCATTCAACGCGGCTGACAACGCCTGGCGCAATACGTTGCGCGTTTCCGCCGGGTCGATGATGCCGTCGTCCCACAGGCGGGCGGTGGCGTAGTAAGGATGACCTTGGGATTCGTACTGTTCCCGGATCGGGTTCTTGAATGTTTGCTCTTCCTGATCAGACCAGGTTTTGTTATGCGCCTCTATTTGATCGCGTTTGATTTGCGCCAGCACCATGGCGGCCTGCTCGCCGCCCATCACCGAGATGCGGGCGTTGGGCCACATCCACACAAAGCGGGGATCATAGGCGCGCCCGCACATGCCATAGTTGCCGGCACCGAAGCTGCCGCCGGTAATGACGGTGAATTTGGGCACTTGCGCGCAGGATACCGCAGTCACCATCTTTGCGCCGTGTTTGGCGATGCCCTCCGCTTCGTACCGTGCGCCGACCATGAATCCGCTGATGTTCTGTAGAAACAGCAGTGGAATACGGCGCTGACAACAAAGCTGAATAAAGTGGGTTCCCTTGAGTGCGGATTCAGAGAACAACACCCCGTTGTTGGCGAGGATACCGATCGGGTAACCGTGAATATGCGCGAAACCGCATACCAGCGTGGTGCCGTAACGGCGTTTGAACTCGTTGAATTCACTGCCATCGACGATGCGCGCGATGATCTCGCGTGCATCGCAAGGTTGGCGCAGATCGGTCGGTATCAAACCATACAGCTCATCTGCCGGATACTTGGGGTCACGCGCGTCACGCAACGCAATGTCGATGCGTTTCACGCGGTTCAGATGACCAATCAATTCACGGGTGATCTCCAGGGCGTGTGCATCGTCTTCCGCGAAATGATCGGTGACGCCGGACTTGCGGGAATGCACGAAGGCGCCGCCTAATTCTTCGGCGCTTACCACCTCACCGGTGGCAGCCTTCAACAGCGGAGGACCGGCGAGATAAATGGTGCCTTGCTCCTTAACGATGACCGCCTCATCTGACATCGCGGGCACGTAGGCGCCGCCGGCGGTGCACTGGCCCATCACCACTGCGATCTGCGGGATGCCCTGTGCCGACATCGTCGCCTGGTTGAAGAAGATGCGGCCGAAGTGATCACGGTCAGGAAATACCTCGTCCTGTTTGGGCAGGAATGCGCCGCCTGAGTCGACCAGATAGACGCACGGCAGGTGATTGGACTGCGCGATCTCTTGGGCACGCAGATGTTTCTTGACCGTCAACGGGTAATACGTTCCGCCTTTGACGGTGGCGTCATTGGCGATAATGACGCATTCCTGTCCTTGGATCCGCCCGATGCCGGTGATGATGCCGGCCGCCGGCACATCATCCTTGTACACGCCATAGGCAGCGAGCGGGGAGAATTCCAAAAAACCGGAGTCGTTGTCGATCAGTCTCAACACCCGGTCACGCGGCAGCAGCTTGCCACGATCGAGATGTTTCTTTCTCACTTGTTTGCCGCCGCCTTGGGCGACTTGCGACAGTTTCTTATGCAAGTCAGCGACTAACGACTTCATGGCTTGCGCATGCGCGATGAAGTCGGCGGATTCACGATCAACGCTGGTCTTTAACAGGCCCATGATTTCCGGATTGAATTATAAAATGCAAAGTGGTGAGAGAGGATTGCGGTATATGGCTCAATCGCTGTTATTTGATTCTCTCTACTGCCATGGCCGTCGCTTCGCCGCCACCGATGCACAGCGATGCAATGCCTCGCGTCAGGTCATACTTATCCAAGGCATTCAAAAGAGTCACCAATATACGGGCACCCGATGCGCCGATGGGATGACCCAAGGCACAGGCACCGCCGTGTACGTTGACTTTGTCGTGGGGTAGGTCGAGGTCATGCATCGCGGCCATGGTCACCACCGCAAACGCTTCGTTGATTTCATAAAGATCGACATCGCTTTGCGACCAGCCGAGCTTTTCATGGAGGTGCTTGACTGCAAACACCGGCGCGGTGGTGAACCAGCCCGGCGCTTGCGCATGGGTGGTGTGGCCGAGAATACGGGCGAGTGGTTGCCAGCCGCGCTTTTCTGCCGCAGACAGGCGTGTCAGCACCAGCGCCGCCGCGCCGTCAGAGATGGAGCTGGAATTGGCCGGCGTCACCGTGCCGTTTTTTCGGAACGCTGGTTTCAGCTGCGGAATCTTTTCGATGTTTGCTTTGTGGGGTTGTTCGTCGTTGGGGATGGTGTGCTCGCCCTTTCTGGTTGCGATCGTGACTGGTACCACTTCACGCGCGAAGGTGCCGTCATCAATCGCTTGTTTGGCGCGCGTCAGCGAGGTAATCGCGAACTCGTCCTGGGCTTCACGGCTGAAGCCGTATTTCTCAGCGCAGTCCTCGGCGTAGGTCCCCATCAGTCGGCCTTTGTCATAGGCGTCTTCCAGACCATCGAGAAACATATGGTCGGCGACTTGACCGTGCCCCATGCGATAGCCGCCGCGGGCTTTGTTCAACAAGTAAGGCGCGTTGGTCATGCTCTCCATCCCGCCGGCGACCATGATGTCGTTGCTGCCGGCCCTAATCAGGTCGTGGGCCAGCATCGTGGCCTTCATCCCCGAACCGCACATCTTGTTGACGGTGGTGCAGCCTGCCTGCTCGGGGATACCGGCGCCCAACGACGCCTGGCGGGCCGGGGCCTGACCCAGGCCGGCGGGCAGCACGCAGCCCATGATGACTTCCTGGATGTCTTTCGGTGCGGTCCCGGCGCGCTCGAGCGCCGCATTGATGGCCGCGGCCCCAAGCTGCGGGGCGGACAACGCGGTGAGATCACCTTGAAAGCCGCCCATGGGAGTGCGGGCGGCGCCGATGATGACAATGGGATCCTGGTTCATGATGGGGTGCTCTTTATACGAATCTTAAGACAGTGGTTACCGGGTCTCGTTGAACAACTCACGGCCGATCAGCATGCGGCGGATCTCGCTGGTGCCGGCACCGATTTCGTACAGCTTCGCGTCGCGCAACAAACGGCCGGTCGGGTAATCGTTGATGTAACCGTTGCCACCTAACGCCTGAATCGCCTGCAAAGCCATCCACGTGGCTTTTTCCGCGGCGTATAGAATCGCGCCGGCCGCGTCTTTGCGGGTGGTGTGATTACGATCGCATGCCTTGGCGACCGCGTAAACGTAAGCGCGGCAGGCGTTCAAAGTGGTGTACATGTCCGCAAGTTTGCCTTGCATGAGCTGAAACTCGCCGATCGGTTGATCGAATTGCTCGCGTTCATGCACATACGGCACGACCACATCCATGCACGCCTGCATGATACCCAGGGGGCCTCCAGACAGCACGACGCGCTCGTAGTCTAGACCGCTCATGAGCACCTGGACGCCGTTGTTCACTTCACCGAGCACATTTTCTTCCGGCACTTCACAATCTTGAAACACCAGTTCACAGGTGTTGGACCCGCGCATACCCAGCTTGTCCAACTTCTGCGCGGTGGAAAATCCTGCGAAGCCCTTTTCAACAAGAAACGCGGTGATGCCCTTAGCGCCGGCGTCGGTCTTGGCATAGACAATCAACACATCGGCGTCCGGACCGTTGGTGATCCACATCTTGTTGCCGTTCAATATGTAGTGGCCATTTCTCTTGACGGCGCGCAGACGCATACCGACTACGTCGGAACCGGAGCCGGGTTCGCTCATGGCCAGCGCCCCGACATGTTCGCCGCTGATGAGACGTGGCAGGTATTGGCGTTTCTGATCCGCATTGCCGTTGCGATCAATCTGATTGACGCACAAGTTCGAGTGCGCACCGTAGGACAGGCCCACCGACGCCGATGCGCGGCTGATTTCTTCCATTGCCACGACATGCTCGAGATACCCCATCCCCGCGCCGCCGAAGTCCTCCCCCGCGGTGATCCCCAGCAAGCCGACATCGCCCATCTTACGCCACAGATCGGCGGGGAACTCATTGTCGCGGTCTATCGTTTCCGCCCGTGGGGCGATTTCACTTTGCGCGAAGCCATACACCGACTCGCGCAACATCTCCGTGGTTTCACCAAGATCGAAGTTAAGGCTTGGATAGTGTGTGCTCATGGTGCAGGGTGCGCGTCGGCGGTGTTAGGATATTTGGGATTGGGGAGATTGTTTACGCATCATCGCCAAACGTTGCCGGCACTGGACCTCGATTTTATTCAGTTCCTTGAGCGTCAACTCAATATCTTGTTGTTGACGATGCAACATCGCGCGGCGTTCGGCGAGTTTATCCAGCATATAGTCCAACTGACCGATCTCGCCCGGTGCGGAGTTGTACATGTCCATGATCTCGCGCACCTCGTCCAGCGAGAATCCGATGCGTTTGCCGCGGAGCACCAGTTTCAAATGCACCCGGTCGCGCGGTGTATAGACGCGCGTCAAGCCGTTGCGCGCAGGTTTTAACAGTCCCCGGTCTTCGTAGAACCGAATCGCGCGTGTGGTGACATCGAACTCCTTGGCGAGCTCGGTAATGGTGTAGGTGGTTTGATCGCTGGCATCCATGGTTGAGTTCATAATGGAGTTTCTTGTCTGATGATACTTGACGTTTACGTAAACGTCAACTTATAATAATCCAGGCTAAGGACGAATGGTTGTTACCATATAGGACAAATACCGGAGGCGAGCATATGGCTTCAGCGCCAGCCGAGACCCTGATTTCCATCAAACACGCCCGGTTCAAGCATCCCATCCGCTTTGTGACCGCGGCCAGCTTGTTCGACGGCCACGATGCGTCGATTAACATCATGCGGCGCATCCTTCAGGCCTCTGGTGTTGAAGTAATCCATCTTGGTCACAATCGCTCGGTACGCGACATCGTCAATGCGGCGCTACACGAGGATGCGCAAGCGATCGCGTTGAGTTCCTATCAGGGCGGTCACATCGAGTATTTCAAATACATGGTCGATATGCTGCGGGAGCACGGTGCCGACCATGTGCGGGTATTTGGCGGTGGTGGTGGTGTGATCGTACCTGCGGAAATCGCGGAATTGCACGCGTATGGCGTGGCGAAGATCTACTCCCCAGCGGATGGGCAGCACATGGGTCTGGAGGGCATGATCGAAGACATGTTGGCGCGATGCGATTTCGACCCTAGCCAGTCAACGCCACCTGATATCGACGCGCTCGCGCGGGGCAATTGGTATGCCTTGTCACGCACAATTACTGCGCTTGAAAATGGGACGCTCAATGAGGCGCAGCGTATACGATTCGACGAGGCTGTTGGACAATTCGATAAGCAGGTTCCGGTGCTAGGAATCACCGGTACCGGCGGTGCCGGTAAGTCATCGTTGACCGATGAAGTGATACGGCGATTCCGCCTCGACCAACAAGACAAATTGAGAATTGCAATCCTCGCGATAGATCCCACGCGGCGCAAGACTGGCGGCGCGCTGTTGGGCGACCGTATCCGCATGAATGCCATCGACAGCGACAACATATATTTACGTTCGCTCGCGACACGGGCGGCGAGGTCCGAGGTGCCGGGTTATCTGCCGGATATTATCAGCGCCGTCAAGCTGGCGGGTGTAGACCTGGTGGTGGTGGAGACCCCGGGGATCGGACAGGGTGATGCGGGGATCGTGCCCTATGTTGATCTAGCGTTGTATGTGATGACGCCGGAGTTTGGCGCCGCCACGCAACTTGAAAAGATCGACATGCTCGATTTTGCGGACATCGTGGTGATTAACAAATTCGATCGCAAAGGTGGGGCCGACGCACTCCGCGACGTGGGCAAACAGGTGCAGCGCAATCAGAAGGCATTTTCGACGCCGGTCGATGAGATGCCTGTCTACGGCACCATCGCATCGAGATTCAACGATGACGGTGTCACCGCGCTATATCACGGCCTGCGTCGCATGCTTCGTGTAAAGGGATTGGCTACTGCAGAGGGTGTGTTGCCGGATGTACCCAGCAAAGTATCCAGCAGTCATACGGTCATCATACCGCCTACTCGACAGGGCTACCTTGCGGAGATCGCGGAGACCGTACGCGAGTATCGACGCGCCGCCGAAGCGCAAGCGTGTATCGCGCGCGAGCGGCAACAGCTCATGCAAAGCAAACGGATGTTACAAGAGGTAGGTCAGGATGGCTCAGAATTGGATGATTTAATTGCCGCCCGCCAACAACAGCTCGAACCGCGGGCAGACAAACTGCTGCAGATGTGGCCGCAGATCCAACAGAGTTATGCCGGCGATGAATATGTTGTGAAAATCCGCGACCGGGAAATTCGCACCCGACTGACCCATACGACTCTTTCGGGAACCCGGATCCCGAAGGTGGTGTTACCAAAATATGAGGATCACGGCGAGTTATTGAAGTGGTTGCTGTTGGAGAACGTTCCGGGAAGTTTTCCCTATACCGCCGGAGTGTTCGCCTTTAAGAGGGAGGGGGAAGACCCGACGCGTATGTTCGCGGGTGAGGGTGACGCGGTAAGGACCAACCTTCGATTCAAGAAGTTGTCGGAACATGCCGAAGCCAAGCGCCTGTCTACTGCTTTTGATTCCGTCACCTTGTACGGCTGGGATCCGGACGAGCGGCCCGATATCTACGGTAAGGTCGGCAATTCAGGTGTGTCTGTCGCCACCTTGGATGACATTAAGGTGCTCTATGACGGTTTCAACCTGTGTGATCCCACGACATCGGTGTCGATGACCATCAACGGGCCGGCGCCGACCATTCTAGCGATGTTTCTCAATGCGGCGACCGATCAACAGCTCGAAAGATTCGAGGCAGAGAACGGCCGTTCCCCGACGGACGACGAGATTGCGAAAATCAAGGCGTGGGCGCTGGAAAACGTTCGCGGTACCGTGCAGGCCGATATCTTAAAGGAAGACCAAGGCCAGAATACTTGTATCTTCTCCACCGAGTTCAGCCTGCGTATGATGGCCGATATCCAGGAATACTTTGTTCACAATAAGATACGCAACTTCTACTCGGTGTCGATTTCCGGTTATCACATCGCTGAGGCCGGCGCCAACCCGATTTCGCAATTGGCGTTTACGCTTGCCAACGGGTTAACGTATGTCGAGTCCTATCTGGCGCGGGGCATGAATATCGATGATTTTGCTCCCAACCTGTCGTTCTTTTTCTCCAATGGCATGGATCCTGAATATTCGGTGATGGGTCGGGTCGCGAGACGCATCTGGTCCACTGCGATGCGTTTTCGTTATGGCGCAAACGAGCGCAGTCAGAAACTGAAATATCATGTTCAGACGTCCGGCCGTTCACTGCATGCCCAGGAAATCGCGTTTAACGATATTCGCACTACGTTACAGGCATTAATTGCGATTTATGACAATTGCAACAGTCTGCACACAAATGCCTTCGATGAAGCGATCACCACGCCCTCGCAAGACTCGGTACGACAGGCACTGGCCATCCAGCTTATAATCAATAACGAGTGGGGCTTGGCGAAGAATGAAAACCCCAATCAGGGTGCATTTATCGTCGAGCAGCTCACCGACTTAGTGGAAGAGGCGGTATTGATGGAATTTGAACGCTTGTCCGAGCGCGGCGGTGTGCTGGGAGCTATGGAGACCGGCTATCAGCGCGGCAAGATTCAAGACGAGTCTCTGTACTATGAGCACAAGAAGCATGACGGCAGCTTACCTATTATTGGTGTGAACACCTTCGAAAATCCGAATCCACCGGCGGACGTAACCATTGAGCTGGCGCGCTCTACGGAAGAGGAAAAACGCAGTCAAATTAGCAGGCTCAAGGAGTTTCAGACGCGCAATGCCGATCAGGCGCCGCGCGCAATAGAACGGGTACAACGGGCGGCGGTGAATAACGAGAATGTGTTCGCCGAGCTCATGGACGCGGTGCGTTACTGTTCGCTGGGACAGATCACCCAGGCACTGTTCGCGGTTGGCGGACAGTACCGCAGGAATATGTAAGATTAGCGTCCGTATCATCATGCGGTTGGTATGAGCAAGTATTGAAACGAGGGAGTTGAACGTGAAAACAATCAAGCAACTTTTGGATGAAAAGGGATTGGATATCTGGTCGATCGGCCCCCAGGAAACCGTATTTCGAGCGATCAAGGACATGGCGGAAAAAGAGATCGGTGCATTGGTAGTGCTCGATAATGGAAAGCTGGTTGGAATCATTTCAGAGCGTGACTACGCTCGCAAGGTGATCCTTAAAGACAAGGCATCCCATGACACTACCGTTGAGGAGATTATGACTTCGCCAGTGGTGTGCGGACATCTCGATCAAACCGTCGATGAATGCATGGCATTGATTACCGACAAACGCGTCAGACACCTACCGATCATTGATCAAGATCGCATCATCGGCGTGATCTCAATTGGTGATCTGGTCAAATCTATAATCGCCGAGCAGCAGTTCGTCATTGAGCAGCTAGAGCATTACATTTCCGGCTAGTCTCGACCGGTACGCTTAGAAAACTCGGAAACGAAGCCCACGATCGCCTCGCTGGACTCGGTCTTGTGTGAGGCGTGGGGAATGTGCCCGCAGCCAGCCAGCATCAGTGTTTGCACGGGTCCCGAGACTTGTTCGGCGATCGCAGTAACCTGATTCAACGTCCCGTACTCGTCGTCCTTGCCTTGTATGATGAGGGTCGGGCATTCGATACTGGAAAGAACACCTTCGATGTTCCAGTCGCGAAAATCGGCTCGCAACCAGGTGTCGTGCCAGGCGCTCAACACGGCTTCAGTGTTGTTTCCGTGATAGCGCTGCAGTCTGTCCCGTTGAGCTTTACTTTCGAACGCCGCGCCGGCTTGGCGAATGCCTGCCAAGGTTACGTCTTCGACAAACACATGAGGCGCCTCGAGCACGATGCCGAGCAGGCCCTCTGGCCGCTGGCTGGCGTAGAGCAAGGCGATGGAAGCGCCGTCGCTGTGACCGACGAGCACCGTGTCATGCACCTTAACGGTGCGTAACACCTCTGGTAACACCGTCCACGCCTCGTGATGCAGATAACCGCTATCCCGAATTTCAGTTGTCGACTCTGACCGGCCATGTCCCTGGCGGCTGTAGTTGAGGGATCCGCAACCGGTGCGCGCCGACAGTTCGGCGGGAAAATCCTTCCACATAGCGGCGCAACCCAGCGCCTCGTGTAACCACACCAAAGTTGGGGCTTGCTCCGGCGCCGGGCCGATGGTTTCGTATTCGAGCTTGCGTCCCCCGGCGTACAAAAAACCCATGACTAGTCCTGCTGTAGTTGAACGACGATGCTGCGCAGCGATAAATAACCGTCGAGCAATCTTGGTGACGGCCGACCCAGATACGCTTCCGGAACGCAATACACTTGTTTTTTTTTGACTAGATCCAGATGTTGCCAAGACTGCTTGCGGTAAATCACATCGGGCCTATATTTATTTGGCTTCACGCCGCACCAGGAAAGGATCATGGCGTCGGCGTTGATTGCCGCCACCTCTTCATCGCTCAAGGGGGTGCTCTTGACGGCACGGTCGGCGAGTGGATTGCGTGCGCCGGCCGCCTGTAGAAGGTCATTGACCCAGCTCAATCTACCTGGCGCGATCACCGGTTTGGGCCACCATTGCACCAGTAATGCTGGCCGGTGGATGCTTCCGGCTGTGTTTTGGATGTGCCCCCGCATGTGGTCGACAATCTCGTGCCCACGTTGGGGAACCTCGAGCAGCGCCGCGATGTCCCGAATATCGCGGTAGACGTCTTTCAATGATACCGGCTCGGGCGCGAAGTAGTTCAGGTCCGATTGCTCCAACGCGGCAACGATCTGCTCGTGGCCGGGTACGGTTAACGAGGCGAGCACGAGGTCCGGCTTGAGCGCCGCGACTTTGTCGATGTCTATACCCAAATCGGGGCCGACCTTGGGCAGGCGCCCGACTACTTTTGCAGGGAAGTCGGAGTGATCGTCGACACCAACGAGAAAGTCGGCGCATCCCAGCGCACAGACTATTTCGGTATTGGAACAATTCAAGGCGACGACGCGCATCTGTATCACTATAAAACAAACCCGATCCGGTTTCCCACGGTCGAACTCCGATGTTGCGGACAAGATCACCGTCGGCCGGGAGGGCCTTGCGGTGACGGATAGAAAAGCTGTCGATATGTGTGATCGTTGGTGGTGGCACGGGGTCGTACACACCCGACTCGGGTGCTGGTTCGTAATCTATCGATCTTCAATGTAGATATACGTATAAAATCATTAACAGTCTGGCTTTGGACGACTAAACTAACAATCTAACGAGATGTGGCGCTCCGGCGCCCTTAACGGAGCAACGGCTAGCGGGCGCTGGTCCGTTGCCGTATGATTCAGTATTCATTGGAAGCGCAGATGGGAGCACGAGATGCGTTTGTGTCGCTGGCTTTTGTGTAATCAAGCAGGTCGCCAAAACACCGCGACGACGGACAACCTTCGATGATGAAAAATATTTCGATCTTAATATTCGCGGCTCTGGTGGTTGGATGCGGGGGCGACAGCGCCAGCAGTGGTGGTGGCGGCGCCGGAGCAGGAACCCAGGGGCCCACCACGAATTCCGGCGAATGGCAACTGACCTCTAATGTCGCGATCACCGTCGGTGAAGCGGCCAATGATTTCACCCACACCTCCAACGTCCTCGTCAATGCCGACGGTTCAGCTCTTGTCACATCGACGAACTCCAACTGTTCGATCATTGTCCGAGTCTCCGGTAACGTGCTCAGTTATGAAGAGCGGTGCTCATTCGGCAGCGGATGTGTCGTCAACTTCTTCACCCAAGCGGGGATCTTCCAGAACAATCTTTCGGCGCCTATTGGCCCGGAACGTTTCGTTTGCTCCGCGCTGGCGACGAGTTACTCGGGAAACCTCATCGGAACCAAGTGCGATCCCACGTGTGGGCAGACGCCCATACCGAGCCCGACACCGACGCCGACGCCAACCCCAACCCCAACCCCAACCTCGTGACATCGCCCTCAAAAGAGAACCAAACTGGACACGATGACAACCGAGAACTGCTATGAGCGAAAATGATCATTTTTGGCGCAGTTCCGCGCCGCGTGCCTGGGCGCCGGCGGACTGGAATGTGGGCACGCTGCATCCGCGTGCCGATATGCATGAGGAGGTAGATAAAATTGAGGTCATGGTGGAATTGCCGGGCGTTGACGAACGCAATATTCAGCTGGTCCTGGACAATAATATGTTGACGATTTGGGGCGCGGTGGCCCCGCGCAGGCACGAGCGGGAAGGCAGCTTCCACATCATGGAGCGTGCGGCGGGTGCATTCCGGCGCTCGATACCGATCCCGGTGAAGATCAACGAGGACGCGGTTAACGCATCGTTCAAGAACGGCTTGCTGACAATCACGTTACCCAAGGCGGAGTCCACGGAACCAAGTGGAAAGCACATTCCTATAAGTTCTTCCTGAATATCGATGTGGTAACCATGGGCGCGGCTATTTAACGATTGCTTCGGACGGGCTGTCGGCAACATCGGCGATCAAGCCGGTTAGATAGGGAAATACGCTCGATTGAATGGGATGCTTGACGGTCACCAGAACAGCGAACTAAAAAAATAACGCTTGATAATCATCCAACTTGCGATGTAGCTCGAGAGGTGAAACGATGCGCACGGATCCTGATTGTATCTTTTGTAAAATCGTCGCCGGGGACATCCCTTGTTTCAAGCTATTCGAGGATAACCACACGTTGGCCTTTATGGACATCAATCCGGCCAATTCTGGTCACGTGCTCGCGGTCCCTAAGGAGCATTGGGAAGATGTCTACGCGGTCCCCGACACATTAATTGCAGCCAGCGTGCAAACCGCCAAGCGGATCGCTGAGGCAGCCAATAAGGCACTGCACCCTCACGGTATCAATCTAGTCCAGGCCAATGGTCCGGGCGCTGCACAGTCCGTATTTCATTTCCATATTCATGTTCTACCGCGTGAACAAGATGATGAGTTGAAACTGAACTGGGGACCCAAGCCCGGCGACATCGCCGATATCGAAGCGAGTTTCGCGAAGATCAAAGCTCAGCTCACGTAGTATCCCCGCAACCAGTTATCACGCGTGCGGTAAGGCCGCGATGAAATCCCATAGCCAATATAGGGATAGGCGACTTCCCGTGGTAAACTTTTCGCTGTTGCGCTGAATAGCAGTGTGCATCATTAGATAAAAATATAATTATTTACCGTTTTACGGTCACACCAGAGGATGTCTACCGAGGGCTTAGATACCTTTCCCAAGCTGTTGCTCGATCGCGCGACACGGTTCGGCGATCGGCCCGCTATTCGAGAGAAGGACTACGGCATCTGGCAGACCTGGACCTGGCGTCAGGTTGAACAGGAAATCCGGATGTTGGCGTGCGGCCTGGCGGCGCGCGGCTTCAAACGCGGTGACAAGCTGGCGATCATCGGCGACAATCGCCCGCGGCTGTACTGGGGCATGGCCGCCGCCCAGGCACTGGGGGGCATCCCGGTACCCGGCTATCAAGACGCCGTTGCCGAGGAGATGCAGTACGTGCTCGCGCATGCGGGAGCCCATTTCGCACTGGCGGAAGACCAGGAGCAGGTCGACAAGATTCTCGAGGTCAAGGACCGCTGTCCGGAATTGACGGAGATTATTTTTGACGATTCGCGCGGCATGCGCCACTACGATCGTACTCACCTGCATGATTTCGAGGATATTCAGGCGCAGGGCAGAAAATTCGACCAAGACAATCCGGATTATTATACCGGTGAAATCGAAAAGGGCAGCGGGTCGGATATCTCGATCATTCTTTATACCTCGGGAACCACCGGTACACCGAAGGGCGTGGTATTGACTCACGATAATGTCTTGATCACCGCGCAGAACTCAGTGGATCGGGATGGATTGAAAGTGACCGATGAATCGCTTGCCTACTTGCCGATGGCCTGGGTTGGAGACCACATCTTTTCCTATGGCCAGTCGTACGCGGCGGGATTTTGTGTCAGTTGCCCGGAGAGCGGCGCCACCGTGATGCAGGACATGCGTGAGATCGGCCCGACCTATTTCTTTGCGCCACCCCGCATCTTTGAGAATCTGCTCACCACGGTGATGATCCGCATGGAAGATGCCGCGTTTATCAAACGCAAGATGTTCCATTACTTTATGGATCTGGCACGCCGCGCCGGCATTAAGATCCTCGATGGTAAACCAGTTTCTGTAATCAACCGGTTGTTATATGCGTTAGGTAAGCTTTTGGTATACGGACCGCTCAAGAACACCTTGGGTATGTCGCGTGTGCGACTGGCGTACACCGCCGGTGAGGCGATTGGTCCGGATATCTTCGACTTCTATCGCTCGCTGGGCATCAACGTGAAACAGCTGTATGGCCAAACGGAGGCGGCGGTGTTCGTCACCATGCACCCCGATGGCGAGGTCAAGCCGGATACAGTGGGCACGCCAGCGCCGCAAGTAGAGATAGAAATCGCCGACAATGGTGAGGTGCTATACCGCAGCCCGGGAGTCTTTCAAAGCTATTACAAGAACCCCGAAGCAACCGCTGAAACCAAGACTGAAGACGGTTGGGTGCACACCGGTGATGCCGGGTTCTTTGACGATGACGGACATTTGAAGATCATTGACCGTGCTAAAGATGTCGGCAGACTCAATGATGGTTCCATGTTTGCCCCTAAATATCTCGAGAACAAGCTCAAATTCTTCCCCCAAATCAGGGAAGCCGTGACCTTCGGTAGTGAGCGCGCACACACTGCGGCGTTTATCAATATTGATCT
>CAMYNX010000081.1 GCA_947259875.1 uncultured Gammaproteobacteria bacterium
AAGTCCGCGGCCTCTTCCGGTGGCATGTCCACGGTGATTACCCCGTCGACACCCGAATCGGCAGCGCGTTTAGCAAAATTCACGTACCCCATCACTTCAACTGGATTCAAGTATCCCATCAATATCACCGGCACATCGGGTTGATGTTCGCGGAACTTCGCAACCATGGCCAATACGTCACCGATACTGACTCCGTGAGTGAGTGCACGTTGGCTGGCACGCTGAATCACCGGGCCGTCGGCCATAGGATCAGAAAATGGGACACCAAGCTCCACCGCATCCGCACCGGCCTCCACCATGAGGCGCATTATCTCCACGGTCGCGGCAGGCTGTGGGTCACCGGCGGTAATATAAGGGATCAGCGCCGCACGTTGTTCACCACGCAATCCTTCGAACATAGCGCTGAGCCTCGACATCAGACCTCGATCCCGTCGCGTGCGGCTATCGTGTGCACATCCTTATCACCCCGGCCCGACAGATTGATCACTATTATCTTGTTCGGTCCCAGCTTTTTGGCCAGTTTACCCGCGTAGGCAATGGCGTGGCTGGACTCCAACGCCGGCAGAATCCCCTCCTTGCGAGTCGCGCTGTAAAATCCCTCGAGTGCTTCATCGTCGGTTATCGCGACGTATTGAGCGCGTCCAGAGTCCTTGAGCCAGGCGTGCTCGGGTCCAACGCCGGGGTAATCCAATCCTGCGGAGATTGAATGGGTCTCAATGATCTGACCATCGTCATTCTCCAACAAATAACTGCGTTGACCATGGAGCACGCCAACCTTGCCGGCGCACAACGATGCAGCGTGATGACGGGTGTTGATACCCTCCCCGG
Organism: uncultured Gammaproteobacteria bacterium; assembly: GCA_947259875.1. Taxonomy (GTDB): domain Bacteria; phylum Pseudomonadota; class Gammaproteobacteria; order Arenicellales; family JAANXG01; genus CALZGZ01. The sequence continues at coordinate 829 of CAMYNX010000081.1, forward strand.
CGGCCTCCACCCCATACATCGCCACTTCTCGGTCACCGACGAATGGATAAAACAGCCCCATGGCATTGGAGCCACCGCCGACACAGGCGACCAGAGCGTCTGGAAGCCTTTGTTCCGCAGCTAAGATCTGCTCGCGCGTCTCGCGGCCAATGACCGCCTGCAGATCGCGCACCAAGGCTGGGTAGGGATGCGGCCCGGCAACCGTGCCGATGATATAAAACGTATTCTCTACGTTGGTCACCCAATCCCTGAGCGCCTCATTGAGCGCATCCTTGAGGGTCCGCGAACCAGATTCCACAGTCACCACCTGCGCCCCCAGCAGCTTCATCCGGTATACATTGATCGCCTGCCGCTGTATGTCCTCGGCGCCCATGTAGATCACGCAATCAAGCCCCATGCGTGCCGCTACGGTGGCCGTAGCAACCCCATGCTGACCCGCTCCAGTCTCGGCAATCACCCGCCGTTTGCCGAGTCGTTGAGCCAACAATATTTGGCCAACGGTATTATTAATCTTATGCGCCCCGGTATGATTCAGGTCCTCTCGTTTTAGATATATCTTGGCGCCACCATAATGGCGGGTTAGCCGCTCCGCGAAATACAATGGCGATGGCCGACCCACATAGTGCTGCAAGTCGATGTCCAATTGGGCTAAAAATTCCGGATCCTTCAGAAAAAACTCATACGCTTCGCGCAGTTCCGCCAACGGACGCATCAGCGTCTCGGCAACAAAAATGCCGCCATAAGGACCAAAATGCCCCCGTTCATCGGGGAAGTTGTAGTCCATTGCCTGATCGGGTATCGCCATATTCAATTCTGTTGATCTACGTATTGATGCTATCGATCTGCCGCCCGGACCGCTTTTACCAGACGCTCGATTTCTCGCACATCTTTGACGCCTTGCGCTTTTTCCACACCGCTGCTGACGTCGACTGCAAACGGACGCACCGTTTCAATCGCCTCACCGACATTCGCCGGATTGAGTCCACCGGCTAATATTACCGGTTTTATCATCGTCGCGGGGATGCGTTTCCATGAAAAAGTCTCTCCAGTGCCTCCTTCGGTCCCTGGTTTATAGGTGTCTAAAAGCAAACCGCGGCAATCGGAAAAAGCGTGCGCAGTCGCGGTCAGATCTACGTCATCACGCATGCGCACGCCCTTGATATAGGGCTGGCCGTAGCGACGGCATTGTTCTGGCGTCTCCTCTCCATGCAATTGCAAGATATCCAAAGGTGCCCGGTCGGCTATTTCCCGGACTTGTTCGATTGTCTGATTCACGAATACACCGACTACGGTGACCAATGGCGGTAACTGATCGACGATCGAACGCGCACTCTCGATGTCCAAACACCGAGGGCTCCGCGGATAAAACACCAGTCCGACCGCATCCACCCCTGCGGCGATCGCCGCGCGGGCATCATCGATACGTGTGATTCCACAGATTTTGATTCGAGTTCGGGCATTGGCAGTCATGGGAGTTGAATCCGCCTAGCCCGCAAATTGCACCAGTATCCGGGAAGCTGGCGCCGGACAGGGGCGACTGAGCGCCGGACTGGAGCGAAAGCCATAGCCGTAGCTATGGCTTGAGTGAAGTCCAAGTTCAGGCGTGCCTGGACCAGCCAGAGCCCGGACAGGACACCGGCCGCATACAAAACGAAACCAGGCCAAGTGTTCTAAATTCGATATATGCAAACGGTTTTTCAATCAGTTACGTCAAGGCCGGTGGCCGACTGGTGCAATATGCGGGCTTGGATCAACAGACGATTTGTCGAAACTTTGTTAGTCTACCAAAACCGGATGGGCTCCGGCGGCTCAGGGAGTTCTATCTGTGCCGGATATTCCACGGCGGTGAGGTACAAACCACCCGCCGGCGCAGTCACCCCCCCCTTACGCCGGTCTCGTCCCAGCAACACCTCAGTTGCCCACTCTTCTGGCTGATCCCCGGCGCCGATGGCAGTGAGCACGCCTACCAGGTTTCTTACCATATGTTGCAAAAAAGCGTTAGCACACACGTCGATACAGATCCATGCCCCGTGCCGACGTACATCGAGATTGTATATGGTTCTCGTTGCCGAATTTGCCTGGCAACCCGCAGCGCGAAATCCGCTGAAATTATGCTCCCCAATCAATGATCTTGCTGCATTTTGCATCCGTGCTGTATCCAACGGCCGGTAATAGCACGTTGCAAGATCGCGAAAAACCGCAGACCGCGTTTCCCGATTCAGAATTACATAGCGGTAACAGCGCTTCAGTGCGCTAAAGCGCGCATGAAAATCATCCGGCACCGGGGCTATCCACGTCACCGCGACATCGGAACCAAGAAAAGAATTGGCTCCTCTTCGCCACGAGTAATTGCTCCGCCGGCTGCTGGTATCAAAATGGGCGACTTGTCCGGTTGCATGAACCCCCGTATCGGTACGCCCCGCGGTAACCACTGCGACCGGCTGGTTCGCCACTCGACTCAACGCCTGTTCAACGCAGGCCTGAACACTGCGCCCACCGCGCTGCCGTTGCCAACCCTGGAATCTGCTGCCTTGATACTCAATCCCGATAGCAAAGCGCATGCTGGTCGCTAGCCGAAACGGCACACTCCAACAACTTGGAAAAATTGATTAAACATCCGCGAGCCCGCATATTACACCAAGGATCCCCGATGATGGCGCAGCGGCTTGTGCTGCGCGTAGTCGCAGTGTCGGATAGTGGGACTCGGTTCGATAAAGATCGGTGGCTCAAGGCGCTAAAAACAAAGCGCAACTGCGGCGGCCCGTAAAGCTATACTGCCTATGATCCGCGGTGACTCTTGTTGCTGGCGGCCTGAGTCCAAGATACAGGCTTTCAGGACAACCCGTTGCTAGCCACTCAATTGGTTGGCCAACTCTTGAGCTTGGGTCCGTTGCGTGGGATTACCTTGCTTTAACACTTCATCGATAATGCTGCGCGCACCGTCTTTGTCGCCCATGTCAAGGTATGCACGGGCAAGATCTAGTTTCGTCGCCGCTTCGTCCCATTGCTCCTCGTCTGCAGCCGCCGGTTCGACACCGTCCATATCGCTTACCGTTGCGGCCAGTTCCTCGAGGTTTGTTTTTATTTCCTCCGCCGGGGCACCGGGCGCGGCTGATCTCGCTTCTACGCCGGCGGCTGGCATCTCTTCGAGATCCGCAGATTGCGTGAACACGGCAGGTTGCGAGGGGCCCCCGGGTGCGGTGGATTCGGGCGTGATCTCGACCGTTGGCGTCGGCACCGCGCTCTTGTTCCCAGGCAAGGGCGTGACTTTCGCCATAAGTTGTTCGGCATCATCATCAGTATCGGGACTGGGTGCCGCGGTTAGGTCAAAATCCAAACCCTTGGCCATCCCTTCCGCTACTTCTGCATCTGTCTGCTCCTGTGCGTCGGCCTCTAACGCGCCAAAATCCAAATCGAACTCTACATCGTCAAGTTCGTCAGCGTTTTGTTGTTCGGATACAACCGAATCCGCTGGTACCCCCATACCCACCGGTACACCCGTACCCGCTGGTACACCCGACTCCGCCGCCTGTTCCATGGTCACGCCGAAGGTTTCCGAGGCCGTCGCTGCCGGCTCTTTCACCATCGTCTCGTCACCTGCTGCGGCAACACTTTGCTGCGGCTCTTCTTGTTGTGCGCCACCGTCATCCCTGAGCTTATCGAGTTGGGCTTCCAGCTTAGTATCGCCAGCCGGTTCCGGAAATGGCTGCAACGGAGTATCCGCCGACACGTCGGGACTGATCGCGCCAGCGGCAAGATCTTCAACGCTTGGTGCGTTGTCACCAGCCGCCACCGCTGCCGGGATTTCCTGACTAAACAACGGATTGTGGGGATTCATAGCGCGGCCCATCGCCACCACTTGCTGCCAGATCACCAGATCGCCTTGACCACCCGCTGGATAGAGCTCTTCGGCCAGTGTCTCAAATGCCTTGAGATCGTTGCGCTGTTGATAGATTTCGAGCAACTTCAACTTGAGTTCGTGCCGCCCCGAATCTTTTTTGATGGCCTCTTTCAGCACTTCTTCCGCTTGCTCGTCGCGACCGTAGGCAAGATAAACTTCCGATTCGGCGAGCGGATCTACTTCATCGGCCTGTACCGTCCCCATCCCCGCCATACCAAAATCACTCAAGAACGAGGTGTCGCTGGCACCCGTCGCCCTGGTGGTGTCGGTGGTGTCGGTCTGCCCATCTAACACACTGCCGGTCAAAATACTTTCCTCGAATTCGGCGATCGAACGGCGGCGGCGTATCATTTGCAGTAATCCCACTAACAAAGCAACCGCCACAACGCCAAGGCCGAGCAGGTACTGCCAACTGGAGAAAAGGCTATCAAGGATGTCTCGCCACCATGGAACGGCTTTTTTCGGCTTCGCCGTGACCTTTGTGGTCGTCTTTGGTTTCGGTTTGGCTGCCGGCTGTTTCGGTTTATCCGCCACCTTGGGTGCAGCCGCCGCAGCCTTGGCTTCGGGTTGTACCTCTGGTTTGGCTGGCTGTTTCACCTCGGCTTTGGCAACTTCTGTAGCCGCCGCCTTTTCCGCCGCCGCCTTTGCCTCCGCCGCTGCCTTTGCCTCCGCCGCCGCCTTTGCCTCAGCCGCCGCCTTTGCCTCCGCCGCTGCCTTTGCCTCAGCCGCCACCGCAGCAGCGGCGGGCACTGGTAGCTCAGCGGGCGTTGGCGGTTCCGCTGCCGCCTGCTGCTGCATCTGCGCCATCTGTTCGCTCTGCAACTCAATGAGCCGATTGGTCTTCTCAACCTGACTCTCTAGCAATGCGACACGCTCGCGCAATTCTCTGTTTTCCAGATCCCGTGACGTCAGCGTTTCTTCCATAAGCTGTATTTGGTCTTTCAGCGCCTGAGCCTCAGCCTCGGCTGCTTGGCCTCCAGCGGTTTGTGCGGCGGATGCTTCGGTCTCCTCGAGATTGGCCCGAACGATGCGCAGCACATCCTTTTCCGTAGCTTCTGCTTGGGTTGTTTCTGCGGCTTGCGCCGGACTTTCATCGGGCTTGGCCTCCGCCGTGGCGGCCTGTTGCGCCATGCCTTCTCGCTCGGCCGCTGTCCGCACTGCGTCAGCAGCATCTGTACTTTGCGTCGCCTCAGACGTCGCCGCCGGCACCTTCGCGATCTGGCTCGCCTGCGCAATCTGTATCTTGTAGGCCTGCCACTCTTCCAGATGAGCGGTGTATACGGCGCTCGCCTCGTCCCTGGATATTTCAGTAACTGTTGCGATGTTATCGAGCTTCAGGATTTGTCCGACTTTGAGGCGGTTGATATTAAAGTTGACAAACGCATCCGGATTCTCGCGCAGCAGCGCGATCATGACTTGAAAGATGTTGATTTCGGCGTTGCCCGCATCCAGCTTCGACGCTATCGACCACAACGTGTCACCCTTCTGCGTAGGCCCATATTCGCCGCTGCGAACATCCGCTGTGGGAGGCGCCGAGGCCATTGCCATCGCCTCATCGGCGGGTGGGGCCGAAGATATCGTGTCCTGGTCTGCGGCTTCGGGCTGTTCTGGCTCTGTCGTACCGACTACCCGCGGACTACTCACCGACGCCGGTATGTCCAGGGCATAGGTCGGCGGGTCGAGCAACGCGGTGTATTCTCTAATCAACTCGCCACCGGCCCACTCGACGGTAACCAGGAAATGGAGAAACGGCTCCTTCGTCGCTTGTTCGGTGGTGATCTTAATGAGTGGCTGTGCCGCGTCCGTGGCGATTTCAAACTGCAGCGTGCCCAAGAACTCCGGTCGATCTACGTTCGCGCGGATGAAGTCTTCCCTCGCGGAGAGCCGCGCCTTGAGGGTCTCCAGTTCGGCTTCGTGAACCGATGTTAATTCGATCTCCGCCGCCAGCGGCTCGTCCAGCGCCGATTTTACCCGCAGCTTGCCCAATCCCAGTGCAAAGGCATCGCCAAACACCAGCAAACACAACATGGCGAGCGCTGCGCCATACCAGCCCAACAACGGTCTGTGGTCTGTTCTTGTCAACACACCGAACATCTTAATCCACAAAAAAGCTTATAACCAATGGAATTTAGCGCAAAAGTTCTAGTTAAGCCTGGCATCTTCTACTGTGTTCGTCCTTTATTATCGGGCGTGCGTTAGCGCTCGGGCTAGATTTGTCACAGTCAAAAAAACGTCTTTCTCACTGATAGTTAGCCAAGTATTTTAGCAATGCTCTTGATGATTGTTAACTAAGTCTTAGACGATAAATAGGCTTTTATCAAATGTTCACCGATCTGTACACTATTCAGCGCCGCACCCTTACGTACATTGTCCGCCACGATCCATAAATCCAGGCCGCGGGGGTGTGAAATATCCTCACGAATACGGCCGACAAACACCGCGTCGTGATGGGCACCATCGGTCACCGCGGTAGGATACCCGCCATCCCTACGTTCATCGATCACTTTCACACCCGGCGCGTTCCGCAATAGTTCACGGGCTTGTTGGGCGGTGATTTTCTCAACTGTTTCAATATGCACCGCCTCCGAATGACCGTAAAACACTGGCACCCTTGCCGTGGTGGGATTAACACGTAGATCGGGATCACCCAAGATCTTTCGTGTCTCCCAAACCATTTTCATCTCTTCTTTGGTGTAGCCATTATCTTGGAAAACATCAATGTGAGGTAACACGTTAAAAGCGATTTGTTTCGGGTAGACGTGCGGTGCGATCTCCTTCCCATTCAGTAATGCCGCCGTCTGGCTCGCCAATTCTTCCATCGCCGCCTTACCAGTCCCGGAGACCGCCTGATAGGTACACACGTTGATACGTTCAATCCCGGCGACGTCGTAGATTGGTTTGAGGGCGACCACCAATTGGATGGTGGAACAATTGGGGTTGGCAATTATGCCGCGGTTGCGGTAATCGGCTATGGCTTCCGGATTGACTTCCGTTACCACCAATGGGATGTCGTCTTCGCGTCGGAATTGAGAGGTGTTATCGATCACGACACAACCCGCTTGTGCGGCAATCGGGGCAAATTCGGCAGATACCGACGCGCCTGCAGAAAACAAACCGATATCGACGCCAGCGAAATCAAAATCCGCCAGGTTGCCGACCTTGCGTTCACGTCCATTGAAAGACACCGTAGTTCCCGCCGAGCGACTGCTCGCCAACGGGAAGATATCCGCGACTGGGAAATTGCGTTGTCCTAAAATATCCAACATCGCCTCCCCGACCGCGCCGGTAGCTCCCACGACTGCAACGTTGTAGCGATTCGCCATCTTTTCGAATCCTAATTGGTCCTCACGAAATATCGCCAGACAAATCCCGCAGCGCCGCCACCACCGCGTCGCCCATTTGCGATGTGCCCACGGGGTGACCGCCCTCGGGAACCAGATCCGCGGTGCGTAACCCATCATTCAACACCCGCTCCACGGCCGTTTCCACCAGCGTCGCCAGGCGCGCCTCGTGCAAGGAATACCGGAGCATCATGGCCACCGACAAAAGTGTCGCCAGAGGATTGGCAATACCCTTGCCAGCGATGTCGGGCGCTGATCCATGTATGGGTTCGTACATGCCCTTGCCATCCGCGGCCAGTGAGGCAGACGGCAACATCCCGATGGAACCCGTTAACATTGCCGCCACATCTGAAAGTATATCGCCGAACATGTTGGTGGTCACGATTACATCGAACTGCTTGGGTCGGCACACCAGCTGCATTGCCGCGTTGTCTACATACAAATGGGATAACGCGACATCCGAATACTCGCTTCCAATCGACGTAGCAACCTCCCGCCATAGTTCCGTGGCCTCTAGAACATTTGCCTTGTCCACGGAGCACAAGCGCCGATTGCGCTTGCGTGCCACATCGAATGCCATGCGGACAATTCGTTCAATTTCCGATTCTCGATAAACTAGGGTATTGAATCCTTCCCGCTCCCCGGTATCGACGGTACGCACGCCTCGCGGTTGCCCAAAGTAGATCCCACCGGTCAGTTCGCGCAGTATCATGATGTCGAGTCCGGACACCAGTTCCGTCTTCAGGCTGGATGCATCGGCCAACTGCGGATAAGTCACCGCCGGGCGCAGATTGGCAAACAACTTGAGTTCGGAACGCAGAGCCAGCAGCCCACGCTCCGGCCGCACCTCGTAGGGCAGTGCTTCCCACTTGGGACCGCCGACGGCGCCGAGTAACACCGCATCCGCAGCATGGGCGGCATCCAGCGTGGTGTCCGGTAACGGCACACCGTGTTGATCGTAGGCGCTGCCCCCAACCGATCCACTCTCGATACGCAGCGACAAACCGAAATCATTCCCCAGGCACTCTAGCAGTTTTATCGCCTCGGCAATGACCTCGGGTCCAATACCGTCACCCGGCAAACATAATATGGTCTTGGCCATGTTTCGGTTCCGCTAATAACGAATGTGCCGATGATCGTTCATCGAGGCCAGTGAAAAGAAGATACGTGTCCAGACCTAGGTGTCAAAACCTATAAACAACCAAGGCGCCTGTTTTTGACGCCGGGCTTCGTAGGCGCGAATGTCGTCGGCGTGCTGCAACGTCAACTCAATATCATCGAGTCCATTAAGTAGACGATTCTTGCGCGCTGGGTCGATCTCGAATGACATGATCTCGCCACTGGGAGTGGTGACGGTCTGAGCGCGAAGATCGACCTTTAACCGATACCCCGGCGTTGACTCGACCTGCGCAAACAAAGTATCCACGGCATCCGACGGAAGAACCACCGGTAACAGCCCGTTTTTGAGGCAGTTATTATAGAAAATATCGGCGAAACTCGGCGCTATCAAGACACGATACCCGTAATCCAGAAACGCCCACGGCGCGTGTTCCCGGGATGATCCACAGCCGAAATTCTCTTTCGCCAACAGGATCTGCGCGTCGCGATAACGTTCCTGATTGAGTACGAAGTCGGGGTTGAGTCGCCGCTTCGTGTGATCCTGCCCCGGTTCGCCGGGATCCAGATAACGCCAATCGTCGAAAAGATTGGGACCGAAGCCGGTGCGCTTGATCGACTTCAGGTACTGTTTCGCGATGATCGCGTCGGTGTCCACGTTGGACCGATTCAGCGGCGCCACTAAGCCGGTAAATTCAGAAAATTTCTCCATGATCAAAAATCCCGTACGTCGACAAAGTGCCCGGTGACTGCGGCCGCTGCGGCCATCGCCGGTGACACCAGGTGAGTACGGCCACCGCGCCCCTGGCGGCCTTCGAAGTTACGATTGGACGTTGAGGCGCAGCGCTCACCCGGGGACAAACGATCGGCATTCATCGCCAAGCACATCGAGCACCCCGGCTCGCGCCACTCGAAGCCCGCATCCTTGAATATTCGATCAAGACCCTCCTGCTCGGCCTGCCGCTTTATCAATCCCGACCCGGGCACCACCATCGCCAGCTTGATGTTGTTGGCCAGTTTGCGGCCGCTAATTACCCGCGCTGCGTCACGTAAATCCTCGATTCGGGCATTGGTACATGAACCAATAAACACCTTGTCCAGACGTATATCTTGGATCGCGGTACCTGGCTCCAAATCCATGTACTCCAATGCCCGCATCCGTCCTTCCCGCTTTGCCGGCTCGGTTTCGCTTGGATCCGGAACCCCGCCGCTGACCGGGACCACCATCTCCGGCGAGGTACCCCATGTCACTTGCGGTTCGATAGTGCTGGCATCTAGAGCAATTTCCCTGTCGAACTCGGCGCCTAGGTCGCTATGCAGATCCCGCCAATCCTCGCAGGCGCGTGCCCACATCTCGTCCCGTGGCGCGTAGGCGCGGCCTGACACGTAGTTCAGAGTCTTGTCGTCACACGCGACCATGCCGGCCCTCGCCCCCGCTTCGATGGTCATATTGCAGACAGTCATACGTCCTTCAACGGAAAGATCTTGAATTGCAGAACCGGAATATTCAATCGCGTAGCCGGTGCCGCCGGCGGTGCCGATGCGCCCGATGATCGTCAATATGATGTCCTTGGCGGTGACGCCGCGCGTCAACTTCCCGTCGACGACGATGCGCATATTGCCGGCTTTTTTCTGCGTCAAGCATTGTGTCGCTAACACATGCTCGACCTCCGAGGTTCCGATTCCGAACGCGAGGGTCGCGAGCGCACCATGGGTAGACGTGTGCGAATCGCCGCAAACGACAGTCATCCCCGGCAAGGTTGCGCCTTGCTCCGGTCCAATGATGTGAACGATTCCCTGGCGCACATCGCTGATTTCGAACTTCAAAATCCCGAATTCCCGCGTATTTTTATCCAGCGTGTCTACTTGCAGTTTCGACACCGGATCGGCAATAGGCTCATCACGACGCGTCGTTGGTATGTTGTGATCCGGAACCGCAAGATTGGCATTGGGGCGCCATGGACTACGGCCCACCAACCGCAGGCCCTCAAAGGCCTGAGGTGACGTCACTTCATGTACTAAATGACAATCGACATACAGCAAACAGGTGCCGTCATCGTCTTGACGAACGACATGCGCATCCCATAGCTTGTCATACAAGGTCTTTCCGGCCATAGTGGTAGCATCTAATTCATTGATAAAGTCTGTACTGCTAAGAAAGCCAACTTAAGATGTTACCACGAGTATTTCGTGTTTTTGTAAGACAATGCAAGACAGCAATACTGCGCGCCACGACCCGCCGGTGACGTTCCGAAACTTAATCCGCCATCTGGCGGATGCTATCGGCCGCCACCATATACCGGTTCGAACCCGGGCGACGGACATTCACGAGTTCATTGGGCCCGACTCGATCCATCATGAGTTGGTGAATGACCTGGTTCGCGCCATTTACAAGGCCAATCGCTGCGGCCACCTGGACGCACCCGTGCATGCCGCCGAGACCTTCAATGCGCTCGGCAACCTGCGGGCGCGCTTGAGTCAGTCCGGCCACGCTGATGTTGATCAAATCAACCTCATCGACGACATCGGTTGGACCGTGAGAGAGCAGCTCGACCGTGGCGCCGGCAAGGCGTCGAACCATAATAGCGGGCACATCGAGCCAAGTGTTGAGCCGGCACAGATCTTGCCATTACGGCGCGCCCGCTAATAGCCTCGAGGCCTCGCGAAATCGGGCCGCCCGGCGGAGAAATACGGGCCGGAGCCCTCAATGTCGTGCCGTTGCGAACACCGGCCGGATCCACACTAACACTATCCACCCCCCGGCAAGCGCCAATGCGGCGGCGATCCCAAACGTGGCGCCCGGACCCAAGTGCTCCCAGGTGTATCCGCTGTAGAAACTCCCCAGGGCGCCACCCATGCCAAAGCTCATACTGCTGTACAGCGCTTGACCACGGTGCTGATGTGCACCTTGAAAGATTCGATGAATGAGCTGTATCGCCGTTGCGTGGTACGCGCCAAAAGTCACCGCGTGCATCCCCTGAGCGATTACCATCAGCGCCAGATACTGGGGAAACAAGGCCACCACCACCCAGCGTAGCGCAGTAACGAGAAATGTGGCGGCCAGCACCGTGGGCAGCGGTATCCATCGGAACATCCGATGCATCACCAGAAAGATACCAATTTCGCAAATTACCCCAAACGCCCACAGTGCGCCGATAACAGTCTTACTGTAGTCATAGTCCTCGAGGTAGATAGAAAAGAAGGTATAAAACGGTGCGTGGCTGGCCTGCATCAGGAAACACGCGAACAAGAACGCCGCAACCTCGGGACGGCGAAACACTCCCAATAACTTGCCTTGCTCGCTTGGAATCGTCCCAGCGCCTTCCGGGATGACCAGGCTCACCAGCCAGATTCCAATGAAACAAGACATCAAAACGGGCAGGATGACAGCCGGCCCGTAGCGGTCCACGAACGGCCCCACGCTCAACACCAACACAATGAATCCGACCGAACCCCACACTCGTATCTTGCCGTAACGATCGGTACGGTCACCGAGATGCTTCATGGTCGTCGCCTCTAACTGCGGTAACGAGGCATTCCAGAAGAAGCTGAATCCCACCATCAATAGCGCCAAGCCCCAAAAGCTGGTGAGCCAGAAAACCGCCGCATAAATAAGCATCGCTAGCAACGTAGCAACCCGGACCACGGTCATACAGCGGCCGGACCGATCAGCGAGCCAGCCCCACACATTGGGCGCGACAATCTTGGTGGCCAGCAACAACGCCACCAGTTGACCGATCTCCAACGCACTGAAACCGAGAGATTTAAGATAGAGACCCCAGTACGGTATGAGTACGCCCAGCGAGGCGAAAAAGAAAAAATAAAAACCAGACAAACGCCAATAAGGCATGGAGGGCAGGATTTAGGGCTGAAAGTATAAACTGAAGAGTATCGTTTAACTTATTAATTAATATATACTATTTCTAGTTCATTAGACTTCAACTTTAGGCGTCTTCGGCGCGCGCCGGGATCACGGGGACCTGCGATTTAACATCGGCGTTTTGCGCCCGATGGCGCAGAAAATGATCCATCAGGACGATCGCCAGCATGGCCTCGGCAATCGGCGTTGCACGGATGCCAACGCACGGATCGTGGCGCCCCTTGGTCACCACCTCGATCGGATTGCCGTGTCGATCAATGGACCGTCCAGGCACCTGAATGCTGGATGTGGGTTTGAGCACGATGCTGACCACGATGTCTTGACCGCTTGAGATGCCGCCTAGGACCCCCCCGGCGTTGTTGGTCAGAAAGCCATGCGGCGTCATTTCATCCCGGTGCTCGGACCCCCGTTGCTCGACACTCGCAAAGCCGGCGCCGATCTCGACGCCCTTGACCGCGTTGATACTCATCATTCCGTGTGCGATATCGGCATCCAAGCGGTCGAATACAGGCTCTCCCAACCCCACCGGCACGCCGCTGGCCACCACCGCGATGCGGGCGCCGACAGAATCCCCCTCACGGCGCAATGTGTCGATATACGCCTCCATCTCCGGCACCTTGTCCGCATCGGGACAGAAAAACGGGTTATTTTCGATTTCCTCCCAATCGAAGCCCACAACTCGAATCGGCCCCAATTGCGCTACATAACCGCGGATCACAGTGTTCGCCTTCTCCGCCAGGTATTTCTTGGCGATCGCTCCTGCCGCCACCCGCATGGCAGTCTCGCGGGCGGAAGAACGGCCGCCCCCTAGATGATCCCGGACTCCGTATTTCTGTTCATACACATAATCCGCGTGTCCAGGCCGAAATGTGTTCTTGATGTCGTTGTAATCCCGTGCCCGCTGGTCTTCATTTCTGATCAACAACCCGATCGGCGTGCCCGTGGTCGTACCTTCGAACACCCCGGAGACAATCTCGATATGATCCGCTTCTCGCCGTTGCGTGGTATAGCGTGATTGCCCCGGCCGGCGCCGATCCAGATCTCGTTGGATGTCCGCCGCGGATAGGGCGAGGCCTGGCGGGCATCCGTCTACAATACACCCCAGCATGGGTCCGTGACTTTCGCCGAAAGTCGTGACGCAAAACAATTTTCCGAAGCTGTTTCCGGGCATAACAAAATGGTATCAGTAATACCGCTTTGAAAGTAGCGAGCATCAATGATGCCGACCGCTGCCGC
>CAMYNX010000082.1 GCA_947259875.1 uncultured Gammaproteobacteria bacterium
GCGATGATGATACACCACACCCTTGGGGTTGCCGGTGGTGCCGGAGGTGTAGTTGAGCGAAATGGCCTGCCATTCATCCCTGGGGAGTTCCCAATGAAAATCCGGATCACCAGCGTTGAGGAACGACTCATAGTCCGTATCACCCAATAACTCGCCTTCCGGTAACTGCGGGTCGTCGACATCGATCACCAGCGGCCGTTGTTTCACCTGGGCGAGCGCCTGTGCGACCACCGGTGAGAATTCCTTGTCGGTAATCAATACCTTGGATTCCCCGTGGTCGAGGATGAACGCAATGGTGGCGGCATCCAGTCGGCAGTTAATGGTGTTCAACACCGCGCCGGCCATCGGTACGCCGAAATGGGCTTCGTAAATGGCAGGGATATTTGCCGCGATAACGGCCACGGTATCTCCGGGTCCGATACCGCGTTGCTTCAACGCCGAACCCAGCCGCCGGCAACGCGCGTAGGTCTGTGCCCAGGTGAAACGCTGCTCGCCGTGAATGACCGAGACGTATTCCGGGTAAACGGAAGCGGTGCGCTTGATAAAACTCAACGGAGAAAGCGGGCTGTAGTTGGCAGGACTCGGATCCAAGCCGCTCGCGTAGGGACCGACGTCGACAGTTGTTTTGCTCACATCACGCTCCTCCGGCTAAATATCCAGATGACTTTTTTACCACATACCGTACCATTGACCTCGATAGTGTACAAAGACTCAATACCGCCCGGAGGAAGCAATGCCTGATTCGGACTTCGATCGGCAGCACGGCCGTTACCTGGAGGATATATCTATTGGTATGAAAGAGGTGTTCACCAAGACCATTACCGATGCCGATGTGGTGATGTTCGCGGGGGTGTCGGGAGATAACAATCCGCTGCACTTCAGTGAGGAGTTCGCGGGTCAGACCCGCTTCCAGGGACGCATCGTCCACGGCATGTTGACCGCCAGCCTGTTGTCGACCTTGGTCGGCACCCGGTTGCCCGGCCCGGGCGGCGCGTACATGAGCCAGGAACTCAAGTTTCTCAAACCGGTGCGGGTGGGGGATACGGTCACCGCGGAGATGACCGTTGTCGAGATCGATCACGACAAACAACGCGCCTATCTGGACGCGGTGTGCCGTGTCAAGGGTCAGCAAGTGGTCATCGGGCGCGGCGTGGTGTGGGTGCCGCGAAGAGCAGAACAACCGGCTTGAGCTGCAAAAACTTGGATTGGGTGTAACAACCTTCCAATGATGTCATGATCTTGCCTGACGGACACGAGATTGTCCGCTTTACACTCAAGTGTGGGCGTTCATGGAGAGATCCTCTGCCTTCGTCGACCGTGAAGAGTCACTCGCACTTGTGCGTGTCAACGCCTGATAGTAGTAGTCAACCGGACATTCTATTTTCGTAAAATTAGCCTTCAACTTTTACGAAATTGATATAGCCTGGCCACTAACTTATTTAAATTAATCAGAATCGAATAAATCAATCGAATCTGATCCCATTCAATTACGCTAAATCCAAGCGCGTCCGAAAAATAAAGCCGTCCCCTTTTGCGATTGTTTACTTGGCCTGAAACAGTTCGTACACCTCGCGCCGCTGCTCCATGAGGCGCCGGTTAAAAAGCTTGTTGACCTTGCTGGCGGGCCGTGAGCGCCACTCCTCGCTCAGTTCCGCCAGCGCCTCATCGAGTATCCACAGATGATCGAAGGTGCGGCTGGCGAGCCGCGATAGGGACACCACCTGGGCCTCGCTGAGTGAGGTGTCCTCCAGGCGCCACAGCTTATCGCTGTCGATGACGGTGGGGGCGATACGCGCTCGGGAAAGAATGGTCGATTCAGCCTTTTCGGTCAGGTCCAGCTGCTCATGCAGGGTGTTCCTGAACCCTTTGACGGTATCGAACCGCTTGTCTTTGAGCTTGGTCAACGCACTGACGTTGATCGCGTCGGCGGCCAGACGATCCAGCACCGGCTGCGACAACACATATGAGGCCTCGCGATACACCTGCTGATTGAAAACGTTTTGCAGGAAGAACAGCGACACGAAGCACACCAGACCTGCGATCACCGGGGTGGTCACCCAGCCAGAAGCGATGTTGATCAGCACCCGCCACCGGATTCCACGTCCACCCTTGCACAGCCCGATACCGATCACGGCGCCCACGACCGCTTGCGAACTGGATACCGGCACCAGAGGAATGGTGGGTAGGCCGGCGCTTGCCAGAAGATGCTCAAGTCCCTGAGAGGCGAACAAGAACAACACGGTGGAATGCGCCACCACCACCACCCAGGCACCTACTGGGGAGAGCGGAAGCAGGCCGTCGCCGACCGTCAGCATGACTTTCTTCGAATACGTGTAGACGCCAACGCCGATCGCAATGGCGCCGAGTAGGAACAGCTGTTGAACGCCGCTCAGAGCAAAAGAATCGCCGATCTCAAAGGGGGTGAACGGGTGCGTCGGGACGAACACACCCATGACGTTGGCGATATTGTTGGCCCCGAGGCTGTACGCACCGAACGCGCCGGCGAGAATCAAGGCCAGCCGCGTGTAGGCATCGAGCCGATAGATATGCAGCCTGGCCCAGCGCACGAACACCGTGGCGCCGTTGTATAACAACGCACCGATCACGCCTGCGAGCAAGGGACACGCAATCCAGGTCGCGACGATCTTGATGAGGGAAGCGGTGTCAGTCGGGAACCCGCTGTAAAGATTCCATCCGACGATGGCGCCGACGATGGCTTGACTGGTCGATACGGGCAAGCCGGCGCGGGTCATCAGGTAAACAGTCAGCGCGGCGGAAAGCGCCGCCATGAACGAACCGGCCAACGCATTGATGGCGCCGAGTTCACCCAAGGTGTGCGAGGCGCCGGCCCCGCTCATCACTGCACCGAGCAGCACGAACACGCTGCAGATAAATGCCGCGGTGCTGAACTTGACCATGCGCGTGCCGACCGCAGTGCCGAACACGTTGGCAGCATCGTTGGCGCCCAGCGACCACCCGAGAAACAGGCCGCTCGAGAGGAAAATTAATGCCGCGACTTCTATGGCCTTGACCTGCTAACGGTTAATGCGCTCAGATCGCGCGCTTCAGCACAAAGATGGTGAGGTGATCGGCCACGTCTTCGGCGGTGTCCGCGATGCGGTCGATATGCAAGACGAAGTGCCGCAGCTGATTCTTGTGCGCGAGTTCCATATCGCTCGCAAACATCGCCGTCATCAGTCTGCGGCTCACGGTATCGGCCTCGGACTCGTAGAAAATCACCTTGTGCAACTGATCGGACACCGTCTGGCTGCCGTTGAAAAACGCGCGCAACGCCGTCACCAGCGCATCCACCGATTTGACTACCGCTTCGAGCAAACACTTACAGTCACTCACGTACTCCGTCGCGATGACTGGCTTTTCGATGGCGACCTGCCACATTGCGCTTTCGCATGCGTTGAGAATTCCGTCGGTGTTTTCGAGCAGCTGGAGCACATCGCCCCGCGATTCGGGCAACAGGGTCTCGACATAAAGCCGACGCTGAATCTCGCGCCGCAGCTGATCGCCGCGGCTCTCCAACGCCAAGACTTGCTCTCTCCGCTCATCGAACAGCGCGAACTCGCCGTCGAGGTAACAATTGATCCCGAGCATGAACGCCAGCGCGCCCTCGGACACCTTGTCGCAGAATTCATCGGTCTGCGTTTCGAGCTCCTTGGTCCTTTTGAAGAGTGTGATACCTGCCATATTTTCCCCCTGCCGGGCCGCACTGTGCTGGCGCGCCATGCGCGCGCTCGTTGGTTAGCGGTATTGTAACAAGCAACATCGCTCATTACCTTTAGTGCGTTTTCGAGCCGTAGCCTTCCGTTGCGAAGCAATCCTATTTCTCGACAAGGTTTCTGTGACCGCGCTGGCCACGGCGCCGCATTTGCCTGACTGTTCAGTAACATCTATTCCTAGCGATGCGAGCAGCGAGATTGGATCATGGCTAACAAGCGCGCGGCCCTAGCAGCGGGTAAGCTAGATGTGCCGCAAAAGAAGAACAGCAAGAATCACAATGCGGGCGTGCGGACCAAGTCCAACAAGGCGCCTGCCAACAAAGCCACCAAGATCAAGCGAATGGTCGGCAAGCGCGACAAGATCACGAATGAGGAGTACGGTGAATTTGTGCGCAGCTGTCCGGGGTTCGAGCGCACGCTGGCGCGATCCGGCAGACAAATCATCACGTACTGGTTCTCGGTCAGCGACGAAGAGCAGAACGCCTGATCTCAGTATTCAACCTGCCGTTCACTGGTATTCGGCGAATGACCATTCAGGGCAGGTCCTTACCAGCGACGACCAGTCTGCAACCACGAATGTCTGGTTATGATTTCTTTTCGGATACAAACTACTGCCTTGGTTGCACGACCAGGTCTCAACTGGAGAGATAAGCTGTCAGATCATGTGGAAACTTCTACACTTGAGTTCTGGCGTAAGTTCTCGTTCGATTAGCGGCCGCGCCAAGTGGGGTCGCGTTTTTCCATGAACGCATCGATGCCTTCGACTGCGTCCTCCGCCATCATATTACAGGCCATCACTTCGGCGGCGAATTCGTAGGCTGCCTCGATTTCCTTGTCGATTTGCTTATAGAACATCTGCTTGCCGGTGCGCACCGCCACCGGTGAGCGGTCGGTAATGTGTTGCGCCAGCGCCATCACCTGGTCGTCGAGCCTGTCGGGGTCTACCACACGGTTCACCAACCCCAGGTCCACCGCAGCCTCGGCGCTGATGAACTCGCCGGTCAGTAGCATCTCCATGGCGTGTTTGCGCAGCACGTTGCGGCTCAGCGGTACGCCGGGTGTGGCGCAGAACAAACCGAGGTTGATCCCCGAGGTGGCGAAGCTTGCCTCGCTAGATGCCACTGCCAGATCCGCGGTGGCCACGAGCTGGCAGCCGGCGGCGGTGGCGATGCCGTGCACGCGGGCAATCACCGGCTGGGGTACTCGATTCATGGTCAACATCATGCGGCTGCACTGATTGAACAGGCGTTGGTAGTACTCCTGGTCCGGCGTGGCGCGCATCTCTTTGAGATCGTGTCCCGCACAAAAGGCCTTACCGGCGCCCGCCAGTACCACCACGCGAGCCGACTCATCATCGGCGATGTCGTCCAGAGCAGTTTGCAGTGCCGTGAGCATCGCCTCGGAGAGGGCGTTGTATTGTTTGGGCCGATTCAGGGTCAGCGTAACGACCCCGTCGGCCTGGTTGCGCAACAGAATGTCTGGTTGGCGCGTTTTTTCGGCTGGCGTGCTCACGATAATCTCACGATGACTTGCGTAGCCGGGATTCTGCGTGAGCTTGAGTGTTGATGCAAGCGCGCCGCGTCTTGCGAACAACGCCCGAGCGGACATTTTTACCAGCGTCCCGTTTACGTTAAGCTTGGCGCCCAACAGATCAAGGCATCTATGCAGCTCATCGACCCCAATTATCGGGATTTCGACACTATTCGCCACGAGTTCCAGTGGCGAGTGCCGGAACGCTACAACATCGCCCACCAGGTCTGCGATAAGCACAGCGCGCTGGCGAGTCACCCGGCGATGTTTTACGAGAATGAGGAAGGCGAGGAAAAGACCTACACCTTCGGGCAACTCAGCACCTTGTCAAACCAGTTTGCCAATGCCCTGCGCGCCATGGGCATTGCACGCGGTGACCGAGTCGGGATAATTCTGCAACAACGAATCGAAACCGGTATTGCACACCTCGCGGTGTACAAACTGGGCGCGGTGGCGCTTCCGCTGTCAATTCTGTTCGGGCCCGATGCGATCGAATACCGGCTCAGCGACAGCGGCGCCAAGGCGGTCATCACTCTCGGTCATCACGTCACCATGATTCAAGATATGAAGCAGCTGTTGCCGGAGTTGCAGACCGTCATCAGTTGCGGCGAATCCGAGGGCGATGCAAGTTTTTGGACGCTGATCGATGCCGCGTCGGAGCAATTGACACCGGTTGTAACCAAGGCCGACGATCCGGCGTTGTTGATTTACACCTCGGGCACCACCGGTCCGCCCAAGGGCGCGCTGGTTGCGCATCGCGCGTTGCTGGGGAATCTGACCGGTTTCGAGTTGTCGCAGAATTTCTTCCCGGAACCGAACGATGTGTTCTGGACCCCGGCGGATTGGGCATGGACCGGCGGTCTCATGGATGGCTTGTTACCGAGCTGGTATTACGGGAAGCCCATCGTTGCCTTCGAGGGCGGCAAGTTCGATTCGCAGCGCGCGTGCCGGTTGATGGAAAAGTATGCGGTGACCAATGCCTTCATCCCGCCCACGGCGTTGAAGATGATCCGAAAAGTTACTGACATCGAAAGTTATAAATTCAAGCTTCGTGCCATCATGTCCGCGGGCGAGACCATGGGGGCGGAACTCTACGAGTGGGGTCAGGACGCGCTTGGCTTCCAGATTAACGAGATGTGGGGGCAGACCGAGTTCAATTACCTGGTCGGTAATTGCGCTCGGATCATGACCGTGAAACCCGGGTCCATGGGCAAGCCCTACCCCGGTCATATCGTTTCCGTCATCGACGATAACGGCAATGAGCTGCCTGCCGGAGAGAACGGCGAGCTCGCTGCCCGGCGTGTTGGTGATCCGGTCATGTTTCTGGGCTACTGGAACAATGATCAGGCGACCCGCGACAAGTTCACCGGCGACTGGTTTTGTACTGGGGATGTGGGCTACCGCGACGAGGATGGGTACATCTGGTTCGTGGGGCGCAAGGACGATGTGATCAGCAGCGCCGGGCACCGGGTTGGGCCCGGCGAGATCGAAGACTGCTTGCTGAAACACCCGGCGGTGGTCCAGGCGTCGGTGATCGGCAGCCCGGACGAACTACGCGGAAACATTATCAAGGCCTATATTGTGCTGGCGGAGGGATTCGCTCCCAGTGACGCGTTAAAAGACGAGATCCAAGCCGCGGTGAAGACCCGTCTTGCCGCCCACGAATACCCGCGGGCCATCGAGTTCATCGCTGAGATGCCGATGACCACCACCGGCAAAGTCCGGCGCGTCGAGTTGAGGCGCATGGATCAGGCACAGCAAAGCCCAAAGCCATGACCGCTGCCGACGAGATCCCATCCCGGGAGGATTACAAGCATTTCCTCAATATTCCGACGCGCTGGATGGACAACGACGTCTACGGCCATGTCAACAACGTGGTGTATTACTCTTACTTCGATACTGTGATCAATAAATATCTGATCGATGAAGGTGGGCTGGATTTTGCAAACGATCCGGTCATCGGTATCGCCGTGCAAACCCACTGTGAGTTCAAGCAATCGCTGCAATTTCCGGATGTCATTGATGCCGGTTTACGCGTCGGTCACCTCGGCAATTCCAGCGTCCGCTATGAGATCGGCTTGTTCAAACAAGGAGACGACGCCATCGCGGCGGCGGGATACTTTGTGCACGTGTTTGTCGAGCGCACTTCGCAAAAACCTGTTCCTATTCCCGACGGTATTCGCACGGCACTCGAACAATTAACTGTGTGACACGCCGCCCCGGGATATGGGTCAACCTTTTGACATTGCGCGCGCCACCTTGGACACTGGTGCGCGTTTCAATACATCGGAGATAAAGCGCGACGCGTCCAACAGGGCGTCCATGTCGACGCCCGTGTCGATGCCCAGCCCGTTGAGCATGTAGAGCACGTCTTCGGTGGCGACGTTACCGGTGGCGCCGTCGGCATAGGGGCAACCGCCCAAGCCGGAGACCGAGCAGTCGATGGTGGCGACACCCAGCGGCAACACGGTGATCAGATTCGCCAACGCCTGGCCATAGGTATCATGAAAGTGTGCGGCGAGAACCTCCACCGGCACGCGTTCGGCCACCGTTTCTATCAGCGCCTGGGCCTTGGCCGGTGTGCCGACGCCGATGGTGTCCCCGAGCGAGATCTCATAACAGCCCATCTCCTGCAGGCGTTCGGCGACCCGGACGACTGTCGACGGCGCAATATCGCCCTCGTAGGGGCAGCCGAGCACACAGGAGATGTAGCCGCGCACCGCGATTTTGTTTTGACTGGCCGCATGACACACTACACCGAAGCGTGCGAGGCTCTCATCGATGCCGCAGTTGATGTTCTTGTGGCTGAAGATCTCGGAGGCGGCGCCGAATACCGCGATCTCTTTTGCACCGGCGGCAAGCGCGCGTTCGAAGCCCTTCATGTTCGGCACCAGCACCGGATAACGCACATCGGCTCTGCGTTGAATACCGGCGAGGACCTCGGCGGTGTCTTGCAACTGCGGGACCCACTTGGGAGAGACGAAGCTCCCAGCCTCGATCACCGGCAGGCCGGCGGCGGTAAGCCGGTCGATCAGTTGTATCTTGATATGAGTAGGGACCGACCGCGATTCGTTCTGCAGCCCGTCACGGGGACCGACCTCCACCAGCTTGACGCGCGCCGGTAGCGTCATTTTTGCCATGTCGGTTTACGCTTCTCCAGGAATGCGCTCACGCCTTCCTTGCCTTCTTGGGTCTTGCGCATGCGGGCATTGATGCGAGCCGTGGTGTGCATCAGTTCATCGTCGATGCGTGCCCCGTTCACCTCGTCGATGAGCTGTTTCGCCGCGGCTTGCGCGTCCGGACCGGCGGCCAGTAGATGATCGATGAGTCCTGCAATGGATTCGTCTAATTTGTCTGCCGCCACAACTTCGTGAATGAGTCCGATATGACGCGCTTGTGCGGCGTCGAACCGTTCTGCGCTCTGGAAATAGCGGCGCGCGGCGCGCCCGCCTATGGCGCGCACCACATAAGGGCTAATTACCGCCGGGACCAGCCCCAGCTTAGCCTCGGACAGGCTGAAAATTGCGCGCTCCGACGCGATGGCGATGTCGCAGCAGGCAACCAGGCCAATCGCCCCGCCGTAGACCGCGCCGTGGATACGGGCGATGGTGGGCTTGAGTATCCCATCGAGGACTTGCAGTAACTGTGCAAGGTGCCTGGCATCCTGGTAGTTTTCCTGCTCCGAGGCGTCCGCCATTTTTTGCATCCACGCCAGGTCGGCGCCGGCGGAGAAGCTCTTCCCCTTGGCGGCGATCACCATCACCCGCGCTGCGCTGTTGTCGCCCAGCGCCTTCAAGGCCGCGGTCAACTCGTCGATGAGCTCGCCATTGAGTGCATTGTGGACCTCGGGACGATTAAGCACGACCGTGGCGGTCGCCCGGTCATCGATGTCTACGGTGAGCGTGTTGGTCATAAGTGGAGTGCAGAAAGATGTGGGTAACACGATACAAGATGCACGGCAGGCGACACAAGGCGCACGAGGCGAGAGATTGATTAAACGGTATGCGGTCAGGAATCAAGCTGCGGTAATGTTTGAATTTAACCGCGCATACACAGTAGCATCGGTGCAACTGTCGCGCCAGGATCATTGACGCTTTCTCTGTAAGACCCATGCAAAATCATCTGTCGCCCATACATTAATCCCACTTTGATCGAAGGTAGGTACTCATATGGAATGGATCGCATCGCCTGAAGCCTGGGTCGCGCTGGCCACACTTACGGTGTTGGAAATCGTGCTCGGCATCGACAATATCATCTTCATCTCCATACTCGTTGGGCGGCTGCCCGAATCGCAGCGACAAACCGCTCGTATCGTCGGGCTGAGTATCGCGATGGCCATGCGCATACTATTGCTGTTGCTGATCACGTGGATCATGAAACTGCAAAGTACCTTGTTCACGATCCTGGATGTCGATATTTCAGGACGCGACCTGATTCTCATCGGCGGCGGATTGTTCCTTATAGCCAAGGCGACCCTGGAGATACACACCGCTGTGGAGGGCAGCGAAGAACACAAGACAAGTGGTGCGGTAGCGGGTTTTGCCGCGGTGATGATTCAGATCGGTATTATCGATATTGTCTTTTCACTGGATTCCGTGATCACCGCAGTCGGCATGGCCGAAGATGTCGAGGTGATGATTATCGCAGTGGTCGTCGCGGTGATCGTGATGATGTTCACCGCTGGCACCATCGGTCAGTTTGTCGAAGACCATCCGACAATAAAGATGCTGGCATTGAGTTTCTTGGTGCTAATCGGCATGGCGTTGGTCGCCGAGGGTATAGATTTGCACATTCCCAAGGGGTACATCTACTTTGCGATGGCATTTTCGGTGGTGGTGGAAATACTCAACCTGCGGATGCGCGGTCGCGGCCGGCCGGTTGCATTACACAAGCGCATGCCGTGAACCCGCTGTAAAAGGGACAGGGTGAACTTACCTCGATTTCCTTGGACAGCCGGCCGAGAACCATTCGTGTTTGTGTTCTTAACGCACAGATAGAGGCCGGCCCAACGGTACGTCTTTATATCATTGTGGACAGATCGGATTCGGATTCTTAGAAAGATCTCGATCCGTCACCAATTGCCCACTGCCTAAGAGGGCGGTATTCTGACCCTCATAAAGATCGTTAAAGGACCCGGACCGGTCTTTCTGTTCTAATTGAGGTGAACCCCGATGATCGCTGGCGACCCAAAAAAGACCCATGCGTGACGTAGTACAATGGCTCGATCAGCTCGGCCTTGGAACATACGCCGCGGTGTTTGCCGAGAACGACATCGATGGAGAGGTGCTGTCGGAACTCACCGATCAGGATCTGAAAGAACTCGGGATTTCGCTTGGCCACCGCAAAAAGCTGCTCAAGGCGATCGCTGCATTGCGGGAGAGTAACGCGCCGAACGACGCGACCCCCGACCCCGCCGTACCACCAGCCTCCACGCCGGTCACGCAAACAAGCGAGGCCGAACGCCGGCAGTTGACGGTCATGTTCTGTGATCTCGTGGGATCCACAATGCTCGCTGAGCGGCTCGACCCGGAAGACTTTCGCGACGTGATCCGCGGTTATCAAGACGTGTGCGCGGGCGTGATCTTGCGGTTTGGCGGTTACATTGCCAAGTACTTGGGTGACGGTATCCTGGTTTACTTTGGTTTTCCCCGTGCCCACGAGGATGATGCGGAACGTGCGGTGCGGTCTGCGTTGGGCATAGTCGATTCCATCAAGAATCTGGACTCGGGTCACGGACCAGCGCTCGAGATTCGGATCGGTATTGCCACGGGATTGGCCGTGGTGGGTGACATCGTCGGTGAAGGTGCGTCGCAGGAGCAGTCGGTGGTCGGCGAGACACCCAATCTTGCGGCTCGATTGCAGGGGTTAGCGGTTCCCAACTCGGTGGTGATTAGCGCGGGCACCCGGGAACTGCTGGGCGAGCAGTTCGTCTATGAGGATCTTGGGCCGCAAACCCTGAAGGGAATCTCAGAGCGGGTAAACGTGTGGCGGGTAACGGGAGAGCAGGCGGTCGAGAGCCGTTTCGGGGCGACGCACACCGGCCGACTCACGAAGTTCGTCGGCCGCGAGCAGGAGGTGGAATTGCTGCTGGGGCGGTGGCAGCAGGCGAAGGCGGGTGAAGGCCAGGTGGTGCTGCTTTCGGGCGAGGCGGGGATTGGTAAATCGCGGATCACGGCAACGCTGCGCGATCGCTTGCGGGATGAGGACCACACCCGCGTCCAGTACCAGTGCTCTCCGCATCACGTCAATAGCCCGCTTTACCCAGCGATTCAACAGCTGGCGTTCGCCGCCGGTTTCACCGTGGATGATACCTCGGACGAGAAACTCGATAAGCTCGAAGCGTTGTTACAACAGTCATCGGCCATTCGTGAAGGATGTGCATTGATTGCATCACTGTTGTCGATACCGGCGGATACGCGTTACCCGCCGCTCAACCTGACCCCCCAAGAACAGAAGCAAAAGACCCTCGACGCGTTGACCGATCTGTTCGCGGGGCTCGCGGCGCAGCGTCCGGTGCTGTTCGTGTTCGAAGACGCGCATTGGATTGATCCGACCACGCGCGAGGAGATGGACCTGCTTGTGGACCGTATAGCCGGGCTGCGGGGACTGGCGGTGGTAACGCATCGTCCCGAATTCGAGCCGCCATGGGCGGGGTACGCGCATTCCACGGTGCTTGCGTTGAACCGCCTGGGCCATAGCGCGTGCACCGAACTCATCGACAGCTTGACCGGAGGTCGCGGTCTTCCGCAGGAAGTATCGGAGCAAATCATCGCGAAGACGGACGGGGTACCGCTGTTCGTAGAGGAGTTGACCAAGACGGTGCTGGAGTCGGGATTTCTTACCCGAAAGGACAACCGCTATGTCTTTACTGGGCCGCTGGGGCAGTTGGCAATCCCTTCGACCTTACAGGACTCGCTCATGGCACGCCTGGACCGGCTTGAGGAAGCGAAGGAGATCAGCCAAATCGGGGCCGCCATCGGGCGGGAGTTTCCGTTTACGCTACTGGAAGCGGTGTCACCCATGTGCGGGAAAGATCTGGAACAGGCGCTGACCCGGCTGAGCGAATCAGAAATTGTATTTCGGCGCGGCGTGCCCCCAAAAGCAACTTATATGTTCAAACATGCGCTGATACAAGACACCGCTTATGAAACACTGCTCCGTTCTCGCCGTCAGCAGATCCATGCGCAGATCGCGGACGCCCTGCAAACCGGATTCCCCGAACGCGTGGACAATGAACCTGAGGTGCTTGCGTATCACTATACCCGGGCGGGATTAGCGGCGCAGGCCGCACCTTATTGGCTGCGCGCAGGGCAACGCGCAGTAGCCCGCTCGGCGAACCACGAAGCCATCGCTCATCTCGCCAAGGGTTTAGAAGTGCTGCGTGATTTGCCGACCGGTAGCGACGTCAGCAGTCAGGAACTCGACATGCAGATCAGTCTTGGCTCGGCCAGCATTGCGGTATCCGGTTATTCCTCAGCGGAAACTGAAAAAGCCTACGTGCGGGGGCGCAAACTGCTCGACGACGTCGGTGAGGACCCACGTCAGTTTGCGGTCCTGCATGGGTTGTCTATGTGCTACATCAACCAAGCGAAGTTGACGCGCAGTCTCGACGTCGCCGAGGAGATGCTCGACCGGTCGGCGCAGCAGGGCGACCCGGTGTCGACGCTCGTCTCGCACCGGGTGATGGCGGTGACCCAGAATATTATGGGACGATTTGCAGCGGCCCGGGAACATGCAGAGCGGGCGGCAGCGCTCTATGACGTGGGACGGGACCGGGATTCGGGTCACCAGTATGGTCATGATCAAGGGGTCGCTACATACTGGCACCTATCAATGGCGCTGCTGTTTTTGGGATTCCGGGATGCTTACCAGGCGGCGGCGAGCAGGGCATCGGAGCTGGCGCGCGAACTGCAACATGCCAACACGTCTGCGTACGATGCGTTGTATTCCGCATTTACCAGCCTCGTGAAGAACGAGTTCGAAACCGCCCGGGACGTAGCGCGGGTACTCATTGAAGACTCACTTTCGCGATCTATGGCCTTGTGGGTTGTGTTTGGGCGTTATCTCCTCGGCAGCGCATTGGCCGCGCTCGATGAGCCCGAGGCTGGGCTGGAGGAAATCCATCGCGGACGAGCCGAAGCCGAGCAACTCAATCACTCGTGGCTCAAACCCATGACTCTGCGCTTTGAGGCGCAGGCACTCGTGACGCAGGGGCGTTTTGACGCGGCGATGGCATGTCTCGACGAAGCGTTGCAGGTAATTGAGGCCACCGACGAACGCTGGTGGGAGGCGGAGGTGCATCGCGTCCGGGGCGAGATCAATCAGCAGTGCGGTGGCGCAACAAACGACAGTACCGCGAGCTTCCAGAGTGCCATCGAGGTCGCGCGGCACCAGAAGGCAAAGCTGTTCGAACTGCGTGCGGCGACCGGTCTCGGCCGTCTGTGGTACCGGCAGGAGAAAGCCGATCAAGCCCATGACCTGATCACCCCCATCTATGACTGGTTCACCGAAGGTTTGGATACCCTTGAATTGATGGGTGCAAAGGTGTTGCTGGACGAACTTTCGACCCAGGTTGCGGCCGCATCGCTTGAAGGGAAAACGTAAACTCATTGCGTTCGCCAATTGCCGTGAGCGACAGACAGCATTTCGACGACAAGGCCGCGAAACGCGTTGAGGCACTGTATTCCACCTCTGATGTCATCGCCCAGCGACAACAAGTGATCCAGGCATTGGCGCCGCGAGTCGGGGAACGGATCCTGGATATCGGATCCGGTCCGGGTTTCCTGGCATTGGACATGGCCCACGCTGTGGGATCAAGCGGGCGCGTGACGGGTATTGACATCAGCGAGAGCATGTTGGCGATAGCGCAAGACCGATGCGCCGATCAACCCTGGATCGAATTCCGCAAGGTGGACGCGACGCACCTGCCGTTCGAAGACAATGAGTTCGATGCCGCCGCGGTCACCCAGGTCTACGAGTATGTGGCGGACATCGGGTCTGCATTGGCGGAGCTCTCACCGTATACTCGCCGCGTGGGACCAACATCTGGTCGACCCAGTGCTGCCAAGAACGCTCCTCCCCAAGTTGCGGCGATCAGGCTTTACGCTGACCCACAGTTCGGTGATGCCGATGTTCAACCTGGCCTATGATCCGGACACGTATAGCTACGGATGGATTACCCTGGTGGTTTCTTTCGTGAGCAGATGGTCTGATGTCAGCAAACAGGAAGCCAAGGCGTGGGCCGAAGATCTTCGCCAACTGGGGGAACGGGGCGAATATTTTTTCAGCCTCAATCGCTATCAATTCTTGGTTGAAAAACCCGACGGCAAGAATTGAGAACGCCTAACCAAGTGTCGGCGACTTTGTTGTCCTGTCGATGATGGACTGTCGTACCGGACCCTTAGACGCCGCTCAGGGCAGGCTCCTTCGACTGTACTTAGGGTAGGCTCTGTCGACTGCGCTCGGGGCCGTATAGCCGTCATGCCGAAGCATTCTTGCTTAATCTGTCATCCTGAGGCGTTAGCCGAAGGATCTTACCGTGTCAAAATTGCCACCAGCATCAAACACGTTGAGATCCCTCGCTTGTGCTCGGGATGACAACCCGATATCAGGCGCCAGCTCATGCATAGCTCTTGATAAAAACCATAGAATCTCGGAATGACATCCGACAATCGTCACTGGTGCTTGTTCTCAATCGTGACCGACACCTTTCTACTCATCAATCATCGCGCTGATGACGCTGGAAAAATCTGGGTGATCCCACTCGCGTCCACCGACCGCACGGTACACAACACGGCCCTGCTTATCGACGATAAAGGTCGTCGGTAGGCCGAGCACCGGCCACTGTGCGACCACTTTGCCTTGCTGGTCTAGCAGTAGTGGAAACTCAAGCGGCGTATCCAAGGCAATGGTGAAACGAAACACGGTTTCGTCATCCTCGCCCACGTCAATGGCAAGAATAACAAAGTCTTTCTCTTTCAATTGATCCCACAAACGCTGCATGGACGGCATTTCACGCAAACACGGTGGGCACCAAGTTGCCCAAAAGTTGATGGCGACGACCTTACCCCGGTAGTCCGATAAGCGATGCTGCTCGCCGTCGACATCCACCAGATTAAAGTCGGGCGCTGCGGGCCTGCCGGGAACAGGCACAAGCGTCTGCGGTGACTCTTCGCCCCAGGCGCCGGCACATAGCAAAAAAACACAGGCCACGACACAGCGCCGCCCTATCCGAACACTGAACTTCATGAACTGTCCTTCGAAGATTTAGGTACGCATTCGACACCACGCACCACAGCATCGTATTTTTGATCGCCCGCGCGCCAGTTCACGTGCAAGTCGAACACCGTGGACGGTGGCAACACGAACGTCGTCATCCCCATGTTCCAATCACCCTTCGCGAAAGACTGCACGGTTGGAAACAGCGCCCACCGGAACGCAAGCCGGGCGGTTTGCGACACATCGAGGCGCTCCCATTGTTGCTGCCACTGCCGCTCGAGTTTGAGCTGTCTTTTGTCACCATCGGCTTCGATCCACCACTTGGTAAGATCAATTTCAACTGCATGCGCCGAGGTTTCATTTCTCATTACCGTCTGAAACACACAAGTGCGCGCGATGAATTCTGTCTCCGCAGCACCAAATCCGCGGGCTTGATAGAAGCCCCGTACCTGGTCCGGCAGGATCTGGGTTAGGCGCAGGCTCACACTGTCGCCGGACCATCTCCAGGTGCGCGCACCTTCGGCGGGATTGACCGGATCGAGTTCATCCGCCGCCAACGACGAAGACGTCATTGCTGTCATACAGATGATCAGCCACGTCCAGGGCCAAGTAAGTTTAGCGTTCATACTCAGTTTTTGATCCCAGCCGAGTTCAATATACTAATCACGACGGCGTATGCGTGGGACCTTTTACCTGTTCCAGCCACAAGCCCATATCCATCGCCTCGTACATCTTCGCGGCCGTCGCAGTATGTTCCTCGGCTGTTTGCAGTTCCCCTTTACGCTCATAGAGCCTGCCGAGCCCGCGCTGACAATGGGCGACAAGGGGCCGCATGCCAAGCTCATCGGCCAGGGTAAGCGCTTGGCCACAAGCTGACATCACCGAGAAGGTGGAGGGTCCTTGCCTGTATGCCGCGGTACCCGCGATTAGCGGCGAGCTTGGCGGTACGTAAAGTGATCGAGAGGGCCTCGTCAATTCTCCCAGCCATGAGATATACGGTGCCAACGGCATTCCTTCACGAGCCCCATCGCCCATACCCAGCGGCCACCGTATATCGCTAAGATTAAGAATAAGGTTTCGCGACACAGGCTCGTATGACTCAGTCAGTATGCCAGCCCGAAAGCCGTCGGTCCAAGTTCCGCGGATGTTTTCTCGGCTGTAACACAGTGCATGCACTTGCTTTAGTTAGTATGCTAGTGTGATCGATAAATTACTTTCACTGGTCCCAGTTCTGCAATCGCGTCACGCAACAACATGTTGTTGCATAGTTTTCTCAAGCGAAACCTCATCCTCGCTACGCAAAACAAATTCATCCGCCTTATTAAATCCATAATCTTCTGCTGTGTTATTATCATGGTCATACTCTTAGTGTTGGTGGATGCTTCCTGATGAGCGAGGACCGCCTGCCGAGAAAGCTCGCTGCGATTTTCCACGCCGATGTCGTTGGCTACAGCCGGTTAACCGGTGAGGACGAAGAAGGTACCCATCGGCAATTGAAGTCTCACTTCGATGCCATCTCCGCATCCATCAACACCTACGGCGGCACCGTGGTCAACTATGCCGGCGACGCGGTGCTGGCCCAGTTCCCAACGGTCACTAATGCCCTGGCCAGCGCCGCGGACGTTCAACGAGAGCTCGCCGAACGGAATCGCGATCTTCCCGACCAGCGCAAGATCCAGTTTCGTATCGGGGTGAATTTAGGCGAGGTCATCGTCGATGGCGATGACATACACGGCGACGGGGTCAACGTGGCCGCACGTCTGGAGGGCCTGGCAGAACCGGGGGGTATCTGCATCTCCGAGTCGGTGAAATCCGCGGTGGGTAACAAACTACCCATGGAATATGAATCCCTGGGCGCGCAGCAGGTCAAAAATATCGCTGACCCGGTACGCGCCTACCACGCACGATTGCAGCCAGGGGCGACGCTGCCGGAACCCACCGGCGTTGCCAAGCCGCAGAAAACATCTAGAGTCCGCGTGACCGTCGGCGCCGTGATCATCGCCGTGGTTATTGGCAGTGGCCTGCTTTTGTGGCTCAAGCCCTGGGCGCCGGAAATCGATCCGGCACCGGACGACCGGATGGCGCGCCCACAAGTAGAGAAACCATCGATTGCGGTCTTGCCGTTCAATAATGTGAGTGGTGATCCGGCGCAGGAGTATTTCAGCGACGGAATCAGTGAGGACATCATTACTGACCTGTCGCGTGTGTCCGGTCTCAAGATTATCGATCGGAATTCATCGTTTACGTACAAGGGCAAAGCGGTGAAGCCTCAGCAGATCGGTAAAGATCTGGGTGTGCAATACGTTCTGCAAGGCAGTATCCGCAAAGCCGGCGACCGAGTGCGCATTACCACCCAGCTCGCCAAAACCACAGACGGGTATCAACTATGGGCCGAACGCTACGACCGCGAGCAAGGGGACATCTTCGCGCTACAAGACGAGATCACTGAGAAGATCATCGCTGCATTATTGATCAAACTAAGCGGTGACGAGAGAGATCTACTTACCTCCAGACCCACACGCAACTTCGAGGCCTACGATCTATTCTTACAAGGCCAGCAGCATTTTAGACCGGGCGTATGGCGCCTACGCAGTGACGCTCGCGTTCAGGTTTGCAAGAGGTTGGTCTGACCGGCCGGAAGAAACTCTTAATCGCGCGCTTGAGCTTGCCCGCAGGGCGGTAGAACTGAACGAGTCTCTACCTCAGACGCATTGGGCGCTCGGTTATACGTATATGCAAAGGAAGGAGTGGGATAAGGCCCTTGCTGCCGTCCAGGATGCAGTGACTCTAGTACCCAATTTTGCGGATGGTTACGGTCTGCTCGCACTCATTAACAACCGGCTCAGTCGGGCTGACGAAGCAATCGAACTAATCCACAAGGCCATGCAGTTGAATCCCTATTACACCTGGGATTATCCCTACAACCTTGGTCGCGCCTACTATACAAAAGGTCAATACAGCAAGGCAGTCGATTATCTGCATCAGGCATTGGAACGTAACGAAGCTGTGACCTACCCGCGTTTATTCCTGGCCGCGAGTTATGTTGAGCTTGGACAGATCGAAGATGCGGCATGGGAGATCACACAACTGCAGATGACGAATCCCGATATGCGACTTTTGCACCTCGCTAACGCGCATCAAATCGCAGATGAAGTGTTGATGCAAAGATTTCTTACCGATCTACGAAAAGCGGGGCTACCGGAGTGACTATGGGGCTGGGCGGCGGACACGTTCTTGGCCTGGTGCATGTCTGGAGGTCGCGCTGGTCGACAATGCTATTGTGGTGCGAAACTGCGAGGTTGTCCTGAACATGGAACGCCGTCTTGCCGCGATCCTTGCCGCCGACGTGGTCGGTTACAGCCGCCTCATGGGCGTGGACGAGTCGGGCACCCTGGCGCGACTCATGGCGCACCGCAAAGAGTTCATCGATCCCACGATTGCCGCCCACCGGGGACGCATCGTCAAGCTCATGGGCGACGGTGCGCTGGTCGAGTTTGCCAGTGTGGTGGATGCGCTAGCTTGCGCCGTTGATATTCAGCGCGGCATGCAGGAACGCAACCAGGACCAGCCGGCGCAGCAGCGCATCGAATTCCGTATCGGCATCAACCTCGGTGACGTGATTGTCGAGGGTGAGGACATCTATGGTGATGGGGTAAACGTGTCGGCGCGCCTGGAGGGGCTTGCCGAACCTGGGGGGATCTGCATTTCTGAGGCGGTGCACACCGCTATCGGGAACAAGCTACCTCTAGATTACGACGACATCGGCGAACAGCAGGTCAAGAACATAGACAAGCCGGTTCGTGTCTATCGTGCGCAACTGCAAACTGGGGTGGAGCTTCCAAGGCCCGTTGCGGCATCTGAACCGGCGAAGAAATCCAAGACCCGACCCCTAATCATCAGTGCCGCAGCGGTAGTCGTTGTGATCGGCATGTTGCTAACCTGGCTCAAGCCCTGGGCGCCCGAGATCGAGCCGGCACCAGACGACCGGATGGCGCGCCCGTTAGAAGAGAAACCATCGATCGCGGTCTTGCCCTTCAATAATATGAGCGGCAATCCGGAGCAAGACTATTTTTCCGACGGCATGACCGAAGACCTGATTACTGATCTGTCCAAGGTCTCTGGTCTTTTCGTCATCGCACGCAACTCAACGTTCGCTTACAAGGGAACGGCGCCGGATGTGCGGCAGGTGTCCCGTGATCTCGGGGTGAAATATGTGTTGGAGGGCAGCATGCGG
>CAMYNX010000083.1 GCA_947259875.1 uncultured Gammaproteobacteria bacterium
TACCGTTGTCCATATCAACGCCGGAATAGCGGGAATGGTTGCCGCGGTCATGATTGGCAAGCGCAGAGGCTATCCGACCACGGCAATGCCGCCACATAGTCTGGTGTTGACCTTGGTCGGCGCCGCGATGCTGTGGGTTGGCTGGTTCGGCTTCAACGCCGGCAGTGAACTCGCTGCGGACGGCACCGCGGGCATGGCCATGGCGGTCACGCAAATCGCCACCGCCGCCGCCGCTCTCGCGTGGATGTTCGCTGAATGGATGTTCCATGGGAAACCCAGCGCTCTGGGCATTGCCTCCGGCGCTGTGGCCGGCTTGGTCGCGATCACACCGGCTTCCGGTTTCGTGGGTCCGATGGGCGCACTGGCCATCGGCCTGTTGGCCGGCATTGGCTGTTACATTGCGTCGGTGCGGATCAAACGTGCCTTAGGTTATGACGACTCTCTGGACGTGTTTGGGGTCCACGCCGTCGGCGGCATCATCGGCGCGATACTCACCGGTATCTTTGTTGACGCAGGTTTGGGTGGCGCCGGCCTGGCGGAAGGCATAAGTATCGGATCTCAGGTGTTCAAACAAATCATCGGCGTAGTCGCCACGATTGTCTACGGCGTGATCGTCACCTTCATCATTCTCAAGGTCGTCGATGCGATCGTCGGACTACGGGTTACAGACGAACAAGAAACCGAGGGACTGGATATCGTGCTGCACGACGAACGCGGCTACAACTTGTAAACCCACTCGAACCCCGCGTCTATTCATGGTACGTACTGGAGAGTCTCGCAACGCTACTTCTATGAAATCGCGACGTTCGATAGTCGAGGTTACTTGGCAAGAATAGACGCGGGGCCATCCGGTGTTGGCTTGGTTTCGAATGCCTGGGCCTGTACTTCACTCAACAAAAAAATGGGGTCAGAGTCATAGACTCTGACCCCATTTTTCTCGTCGCCCCAGCGCGGCGCTTGCCCCCGCAAAGCAGGGGGTTTGTCCCCACACTGCAGGGGATCCAATCACCCGATCCCGTCGCCATAATCCGGGACTCTCGGTGCAATATGCGGACCCGCGTCTAAAACCCGTCTACCTTAAATTCTACGTAGGACTCATCCCGAAGCCGGCGCAGCCATTGTTCGTAACGCTCGTCGGACTTACGGGCGCGTATTTGATTCAGCGCGTTGCTTCTACCGGCGGCGTCATCCAATTGCTGTTCGCGGCGCTCGAGAACCTCAATCAAATGCACCCCAAATGGGGTCGTCACCGGCTGGCTGATTTCCCCAATCTTCAATCTATGCATCACCGCTGCAAATCCCTCAACGGTTTCGCCGGGATTGAGCCAGCCGAGATCACCCCCGTTGACACTGGATACCGGATCGTCCGAATTGGCTTTGGCCAGTTCGGCAAAATCCCCGCCGGCAAGTAATTGTTCACGAATGCGAACGATTCGCTGGGTAGCCTCGGTAGGGGACAAAAACTCGTCGTTCTTGATCAAGATGTGACGGGCCCGGGTTTGACGCACAACACCGCCCGTGCCTCCCCTGGTTTTGTTCAGTTTCAGAATATGAAATCCATTGGGGCTGCGCAAAACATCGGTGACTTGTCCCGGCCGCAGCTTGCGCACCGCACCCAAGAACAATACCGGCAGCTGCCCTGCCTGGCGCCACCCCAATCCCCCCCCTTCCAGGGCGTTCTGAGCTTGGGAGTAGTTTATCGCCGCTTGCTCGAACTCCATGCCGTTGCGAATTTGATCCAAGGCCTGTTGTGCCTTCTCGCGGTGTTCAGCAATGGTTTCGCTGGTGGCCGCCTCCGGCACACTAATGAGGATGTGAGAAATATTGTATTGTTTAACCTCGTCCGGCCGGCCACGTTGATTCGCTAGAAACCCTTCAATTTCCTCGTCGGTGACCGCCACCCGGCTCACGACTTCGCGATCCACCAAACGCCGAATAATCAACTGTGATTTAATGTTCTCCCGAAAGTCATCATAGGAAATTCCATCCCGTGCCAAGGCATTTTTCAGTTGCGGCAGTGTGAGCTTGTTGCGTCCCGCCAATTCCCGCAGCGCTTCGTTGATGGTGTTTTCGGGCACACTGATACCAAGGCGGCCAGCAACCTGCAGCTGGATTCTTTCCGCAACCATGCGCTCCAGAACCTGGCGGTTCAGCGTGCTTTCCGGTGGTGTCTGGGCCTTGCGTGCACGCAGTTCCTGACGCACTCGTATTAATTGCTTTTGAAACTCAGAATCGGTGATTACATCGTTGTTCACGATAACAACAATGCGGTCGATCTGTCGCGACTGTGCATGAGACATCCAAAACATGCCGATTACGCACACAATGCAAACAAGAAAAGGACGTATCTTATACATCAATTAGTCTTTGCGTTTTCAAAAGCAAAAGGCCCACTCCGGTGGGCCTTGAGGAAATCTTACCGATACAACTTATGCTCATAATCCCGAGCTGATACTCGTGAGCCCTGTTAGTTCCAATTCAACAATAAAGGCGTTTCGTGCCTCTGAAAGGTTGTCTTTGCGCGATTGAAAAAATCCTCGAAGTTTCCAACAACAGGCATCATATTCGATCCCAACCCTGGTCTCCAAGTTCTCTTCATCGCGGACGGAATACCGCTCCCTTAGCGAGGCGTGCCAACGCGGGCTGCCCAACGGCCATTCCGCCGCCAGTTCGACCTGCTCCAACGCATTCCGCGAAAATCGGTAACTAAGGTCGATGAATTTTCGGGGCTCGGGTCGAAAACGCAAGTCAAACTTCCCTTCGCGAACCTCCGACTGGTCGTCATCATACTGTAAATAGCCGTAGGCGCTCCAATTCGTGCTAAGCCTTGCGAGCACTTCTGCAAGGAAATCCGAGGTGTCGTCGGTGAACTCCTGGCCGGGTGTAAAATTCTCTACGCGGTCCTCGAGGAAGAAAATCTGCCCAATACTACCCCGAATCCACTCCGTTCCGCTTTCTGCTTCCATAAAACGGCTGGTCAGCGCCAATGTCACCTGATTGGTATCGCCGACGCGATCACGTCCGAAGAAGCGATTTTCACTAAAGATATTCCCAAAGTTGTTGAGATTGATAAACCCGGTATCGAAGACCGGGAGGTCGTCCTGGTTTTTCTTTGGTATATAGACATAGAACGCCCGGGGTTCGAGCGTATGCAGCATCGATGTGCCACGCCAAGCCGCAACGCGCTCGAAAAACACGCCGGAATCAAGACTGAATACCGGCACGCTCCGGGAGGGACGGTCATCCTCGCCTTCCGCCACGTCGTTCAAGCTATAGCTGGTATGTCGCAGCGAGACCTTCGGTGTGAGGTAGCCCCAGGTGTTATCCAGCGGCATTCTCACGAACGGGGTAATATCCCAGCGCCAACCATCCAATAACTCGTCTCGTTGGAAGTTGACCAACTCAGACTCGAGTCCATATCGCATCCCGTATGGTCCACGGGGAAGCTTAGTGATCACGCGAAACTGTGGGAGCCGATCATAGGGCTCCGAAGACGCGGGTATGGTCTCGTCCACCGTCTGATACGAGAACAGCCTTGCTTCAAAATCCCAAAGCTGTCCGGTATAAAAAACCTCTGCAAATTGGGGCAGGAAGAACGCACTGGAGATCTGAATATCATTGCTAAAATCATCTAAATACCGCTCGTCCGACACCCATTCGACACCGACATTGGCGCGCCATCGGCGGGAAAATTGCTGCCGGTGTCTAATCGTGTAGGCGCCACGATCTTCGTCGTTGAACTCGGAATCCGAGGGCAGATACTCGCCGAATAAAGAACCCTCAGCCGTGGAGGTCAGATAACGAAACTCGCCGCCAAGCTGAACCCCGCGTTTCGCATAAACGCGCGGGTATATGGTCGCGTCGTAATTCGGTGCGATGTTCCAGTAATAAGGAGTCTGCATCACAAATCCGGATCCTTCCTGGCTGCCAAAACTCGGAAACAGAAACCCGGATTTTCGTTCGTCGTTAATGGGGAAAGTGACCCGTGGAAAATAAAATATGGGTACATTCTTGAATCTGACCTTCAGATGCTTCGCGGACCCCGTTCCTGTAGCCTGGTCTAAGGTCATGTCAGATGCAGTCAAAAACACGTCATCCTTGCCTTCCGCACAGGTCGTGTAGCGGACGTTCTCCAAACGCATTACATCGTGACCTTCGAAGAAGATCTTCTCCGCGCTGCCGCGGGCATTGACAAATGCTTTATCCGGATCCTCGGGCACCCGGTCACGTTTGGCGAGCCGATATTCCACCGCTTCAGCCTCGCCGATAAAGGTCTCCACCTGGAGCTTGACGCTCGACATGTTGAGACGATCGCCAGATTGACTGTGCAATATGACGTTCCCTTCACCCTCTACTTCATCGGTCTGGCGGAGGTACCGTATCTGATCCGCCGACATCGTCTGCCTGCCGCGCTTGAGCGTTGCGTTCCCACGCATGGACATAATGTCTGCCTTGACCGATTCCACCTCGTCGCCTTCCAACTCAATCGGTAGCGGATCACCGGGTTTTTCCGGGGCTGGACCAGGTGTCGGTAGAGACAGCAGATCCGGAACACAGATTTCCTCGGCGGCCATCGCTAGGGGGGCGTATATCGCAGCCAGCGCCACCCCCAAAACAGCAATTCGACAAGATAAAGGTTTATTCGTGAGTACCGTGTCCGGTTTATTATCTGGGGAGCAAAATCGCATAGAATCAACGACCTTTATGATTTTTAATGGTTTGCAGGATGTAATGTTATCGCGTTTGATCCACACACACACGCCTTGGGCGTTATACCGCTTGCTTATGTGCGCGATTATAGGGGTCTGGGGTATTGGATAAAAGGTTGATCGACCTGACCCAATGGGTTGAACAGCGGCTTGGCGAGCAGGGGATTGGGGTGACCGCCGCTTCTTCCGATGCCAGTTTTCGGCGTTATTTCCGCATCACGGCAGGCGGCGGGTCTTATATCGTCATGGACGCCCCACCCGATAAAGAAGATACCGGGCCGTACGTACAGGTATCCAATCGCCTATTTGAAATTGGCCTTAATGTTCCGGAGATTCTCGACAGCGACGACACCCAAGGATTTCTGTTGCTCACCGATCTAGGGACAAAAACCTACTTGGGACAGCTCACACCACAGACAGTGGAGCGCCTGTATGGCGATGCCCTGGGTGCGTTGATTGTTCTCCAGACCGGCACCTATACAGACCCCAACGGCTTTCCCGATTACGATGACTTATTACTCATGGAAGAGATGGAGTTGTTCAGGTACTGGTATGTCGGTCGTCACCTGAAACAGAGTTTGACGGCCAGTCAACACCGGACATTGGACGACATGTTTTCCTTGCTGCTCGATAGCGCCAAGGCTCAGGCCAAGGTGTGGGTACATCGGGATTATCATTCGCGTAATCTGATGGTGACGCCGACCAACAACCCCGGGATTCTTGACTTTCAAGATGCGGTCAGTGGTCCGGTTACCTATGATCTGGTTTCACTGTTGCGCGATTGCTATATCTGTTGGCCCAAAGAGCGTGTCGAAGAATGGGCGAAAGGCTATCAAAATCTTGCCCGACAATCGGGCCTGCCGGTAGGCGACGATGAACAACGCTTCATCCAAGATTTCGATTGGATGGGGGTGCAAAGACATTTAAAGGTGCTGGGAATATTTTCGCGCCTATCGTACCGGGACGGCAAAACGAGTTTTCTCGATGACTTGCCCCAGGTTTACCGATATTTAATCGAAGTATGTGGCAATTATCCTGACCTTAAGCCCTTGCACTCGCTGTTACTACAGCTTCCACCACCAGAACTTTAGCAATGGATGCCTTTATTCTTGCGGCCGGGCGCGGCGAGCGGCTTCGACCACTCACCGATACCCTCCCCAAGTCACTGATTCCGGCCGGCGGTTCGACCTTGATCGAGATCCGCATACGCACCCTGGCCGCGGCCGGGATCACGCATATCGTTGTCAATCATGCCCATCTGGGGAAACAAATCATGCAGCGTCTGGGAGACGGCAACCGATACGGAGTGCGCATCTCCTACTCCGACGAGTCCAGCGGCGCACTGGGTACCGCAGGCGGCATCATCAAGGCCCTGCCGCTACTGCAAAGCGATCCGTTCCTGGTCGTCAACAGCGATATCTGGACTGATTACCCGTTTGCCAATTTGCCACGCACGCTGTCCGGGCTCGCTCATTTGGTCCTCGTAGACAACCCTACCCATAACCTCAACGGAGATTTTTGTTTACGCGGCGATCGCGTGGGCAAGATCGAT
Organism: uncultured Gammaproteobacteria bacterium; assembly: GCA_947259875.1. GTDB lineage: Bacteria > Pseudomonadota > Gammaproteobacteria > Arenicellales > JAANXG01 > CALZGZ01. The sequence continues at coordinate 6,262 of CAMYNX010000083.1, forward strand.
GATTGTGAAGGCCGGCGTGTAACCTTTACTGGTATCGGTGTCTACCGGCGGGCGCTGTTTAGGGACCGCGCGCCCGCAACCCTACCGCTCGCTCCATTGCTCATCGCCGCATGCGACCGTAACCTAGTCAGCGGTGAATACCATGCGGGCGTGTGGATAGACATCGGCACTCCTAAGAGGCTGCAGACGCTCAATGACTTGTTGGCTAAGCAAGAAACGGATTGATTCGGCGACTGAATTTAGCGGACACTGCGGCCAGAGATGCCAGACTCCAACACAATAACCCGATCGGCTCGTGATTACGATCGTATCGAATCCGCGATTCGCTACCTAGAAGACCACCAGGACACGCAGCCGACGTTGCCACAAATCGCCGCTCATGTTGGCGTGAGCGAAAGCTATTTTCAGCGGCTTTTCAGCCGATGGGCGGGCATCAGTCCCAAGCGATTTCTCCAGTTTTTAACCCTCGAACATACCAAGCGGTTGCTGCGCGACGCCGCCAGCACTCTGGACACGGCCCATGCAGCCGGCTTGTCCAGCACCAGCCGGCTGCATGAGTTGTATATCGAATGCGAAGCCATCACGCCCGGAGAATTCAAGGACTATGGCGGTGGATTGGATATCCACTTCGGTTTTCATCAAAGCCCGTTCGGAGAATGCCTGGTTGCGACGACGCCACGGGGACTGTGTGCGCTGCTGTTTGTGAACGACACCGGCCACAGCGGGGCCCTTGAGGCACTCGAGAAGAACTGGCGCAACGCACGACTCACTGAGGACCCGACAGCCACCGCCGACACCGTGCAACAAGTCTTCGCGCACCGCACCGACCCACAGCAACCGCTTTATATGTTCGTCAAAGGCACCAATTTTCAGATCAAAGTCTGGGAGGCGCTGTTGCGGGTGCCCCGCGGCCAGCTAGTGTCCTACCAGGATCTGTCGCGTCACCTGGGGGTACCGCGAGCCGCGCGCGCGGTCGCCAACGCGGTCGCCCACAACCCGATCCACTTTCTGATCCCCTGCCACCGCGTGATCCGCAACATCGGCGAGTTCGGCGGTTATCAGGGCGGGACGGCGAGGAAAAAAGCCATCCATGCGTGGGAGGCGGCGAAGAGCCTGCATGCCATGGGCACCTAACCCGGCATCGCCTTTGATTCCGCATTCCAGCCTAGTCCGAATCGAGCGACAATTTCCGGGACACGCCGTAAATACGTCCGTGTAGGCTCGACGCCAGCATCCCCGCCCTTATTCTCGCCGGGAATCTTGAGACGCCAAATGTGGTGCTCCCTGAAGACAAACACTATAAGTTCGCCGTTGTTTTACTGTGAATAAGGGCGGGGCGACGGTCCCGGAAATTCCCACTCAATTCAGCCCTTTTCGGTTTTCATTGACCCCAAGTCAGCGCCATTGAAGGCTGAGCCCCGTTAATTAGGACGCGTCAACAGGGCGAACAGTTGCGTGCTGAGCCTTGCTTGGACTTCGCTGATCGACAGCGGTACGCCGAGATCCCGCAACTGAGTCACTTCCAGGTCTTCGAAGCCGCAGGGATCGATGTTCGAAAACGGCACAAGATCCATGTCAACATTGAAACTCAGGCCGTGATAGCTCGCGCCCCGACGCACGCGCAGGCCCAAGGCGGCGATCTTTTTGCCGTGCACGTACACACCGGGCGCCCCGGTTTTTCGTTCTCCTTGAATCTTGTGAATCGCCAGAAAATCAATGATCAGTTGTTCCAATAGATTCACCAACCACCTGATGCCCTTGGCGCGGCGCTTGATATCGAGCAAGGGGTACACGACCAACTGCCCCGGTCCATGATAGGTGATCTGGCCGCCACGATCGGTGGCAATGACCGGAATGTCGCTCGCCGTCAGGGTAGACCTGTCGCAGTTCAACCCCTGGGTGTACACCGGCGGATGCTGCACCCACCACACCTCATCACGGGTATCGGCGGTCCTCACCTCGTTAAACGCCTTCATCGCCTCCCACACCGGCATATAATCGACCACCCCTAGGTCGCACATCTGTATTTCGAAAGCGATAGCTGCCACCGGACGACTCTTTTATAGTGTCATCAATACCTCGGGACAGGCGGCGAGATCGGCGTAGATCGCATGAATTTGCGATTTACTGGTGGCGCGAATAATGCAGGTAATGGAGATGTATTTTCCGTAGCGGCTGGATCGCGTCTGACTGAGGAGCAACTCGTCTGTTTCTATATGTCGCGACACGATATTTTGCACCAAGGCATTGAAACGCGTGGTCTGCCGGCCCATGGCCTTGATTTCGTAGCGGCACGGGTAATCCAATAGGTCCCAGGGATCTGAGTATGTGGAACCGTTGTGACCATCTTCATCCGACATTCTGAGTCGCATCTGTGCGGCATTGCGCTTTGTATTGTTGAAACCAATCATACACGCGTTGGAACGCAGGGCCCGGGCGGCCCCCTGAGACGACATTATCGTTGATGCGGCTGACTGGCATGACCTCGTTGGTCGAACTCGTTATCCACACTTCCTCGGCATTGATCATCTGTTGCTCGGTAAATGCCCGCTCTTCATATGAGACTCCATGACGATTCATGAGTTCGACCACAAGATCGCGGGTGATTCCCGGCAACAGGTTCGAACCTTGAGGAGCGGTACGAACGATGCCATCCACCACCGCAAAAACATTGGTTGCCGCGCCCTCGGTAACCACCCCATCGCGAACCAGGACCGCTTCGGCGGCGCCTTGCTCCTTTGCCTGCTGCCGCAACCAGACATTGGCGATCAACGAGGTCGTCTTGATGTCGCAACGATGCCAGCGAAAGTCCGGAATCGTCACTACCGTCACCCCCTCGGTAAGGGCGCTGCCGGCCACCGGTGCCAATTTTTGCACGTAGGCAAACACCGTGGGCTCAGCACTGTCCGGAAACACGTGATTGCGGGGTGCGACGCCCCGGGTGACCTGTATGTAGAGATAATGGTCTTCTTCCGTCGCGCGCGACAGCAGTCCGACCAAGACCGTCGCCCACTCTTGCCGCGTGTAGGGCTGCCGAATACCGACGATATCCAAATTATTGTTGAGCCGAGCCAGGTGTTCGTCCCAGCGAAACGCTTGTCCGCCATAAATTGGGACCACTTCGTAGATACCATCACCAAAGATCAGACCGCGATCAAAAGCGGAGATGTGAGCATCCTCGGGCGCCACGAACTCGCCGTTGACATAAGCGCTTACAACATCATCAAAAAGTTCATTCATCATAGTTCACTCAAACCACAGTAATACGGTATCGATTGCGCTTTGCCACCAGGTACCTTGCGGCACCTCGGCCAGTGCGACCAGCGGCACCTCCATGAGCGGATTGCCGTTGTAGTCGATTTTGGCGATACCCAGCGCATGGCCGACAGGAATCGGCGCCACAGTGAATTGTGGGACGTCGAGACTCGCCTTGAGCGAGTCCGCCTGGCCACGGGGGACAATAACATACACGGGACCGGCTGACCCCAGGGGAAGCCGGTCCTGTCCCCCTTTAAAGACCTTGATTTGCGCAATCGCACTGTCTTGGCCGAACACGCGTTTTGATTCATAGCTAGAAAATCCATGTTTCAATAACGCATGAACCTCCTTGGCACGTTGTTTTGCGCTAGCGGTGCCGGTGACCGTGGCGATAAGGCGCATGTCATCGCGTTTCGCCGATCCGACGAGACAGTATCCGGCGGTACTGGTATGCCCGGTCTTGACCCCATCAACAGAAGCATCCCGCCACAATAGAAGATTGCGGTTGTGTTGCTTGATATTGTTGTAGGTGTACTCCTTGGTCGAGTACCAATTGTAATACTCCGGAAATTCACGAATGATCGCCGCTGCAATCAGCGATACATCCCGTGCCGAGCTGTAATGGTTGGGGTCCGGTAGCCCCGCGGCATTACTAAAATTCGTATTACCGAGATTCAATGCGCGCGCGTATTGATTCATGAGCGCGGCAAACCCCTCCTCGGAGCCGGCGACATGCTCCGCCAGCGCAACCGCCGCATCGTTACCGGATTGGACAATCAATCCCATCAACAGGTCTTTCACAGGAACCTTGGTATTAACCTGGACGAACATCCGGGATCCCCCGGTGCGCCACGCCTTCTCGCTGATATGCGCGAGATCATCCAACTGCAACGTGCCTTTGCGAATTTCATGGAATACTACATACGCAGTCATCAACTTGCTGAGACTGGCCGGCTCAATCCTTTTGTCGGAGTTCTTCTCCGCCAATATCCAGCCGGTATTAAAATCCATCAACACCCATGTCTCAGCCGTCAACTTGGGGGCCGGGTGCTTGGATTTAACCAGATCCGGCACCTGGACCGCGTGCACCGAGAAGGAAACCAGCGCCAACCACAGAAAGATGATCGTGATCAGCGGCCTGCCAAGAGCCGGTGTGCGATTGAGTAATCCTTTCATTCCACTATCAATCTTGGGCGATAACCCTGCCATTGCATGCGCTGCACGATTTTGTCGGCCTCATCCACCGTGGCGATCGGCCCCACACGCACTCGATGTACGGCACCTCCGTCCACTCGTGTGTGCTGCGTGATGACCGGGCTATAAGTATGGCTGTACAACTGGCGACGCATGCGCTCAGCATTATCAATCTCCGAAAACGCGCCTACCTGAATATAGATCGAAGGTGGGCGAGGTATCGCACTCGTTACCGGTACACCGATTTGTTTATCCGCCAACATGGTATCCGGACCCACCGCAACCACCTCCACGAGGCCGGTACCGGTGTCGACGATTCCCAAGCGAGATGCGGCAGCATACGACAGATCGATGAGACGATTGTGTAAGAACGGGCCCCGGTCATTGATCTTCAACACCACTTGTTTGCCGTTTCGCAGATTACGCACCCGCGCATAGCTGGGCAAAGGCAATGTGCGATGGGCAGCCGTCATCGCATACATATTGTATGGGTCACCGCTCGACGTGCGGCGGCCGTGAAACATTCGGCCATACCACGAGGCAACGCCTCGCTGCCGATAACCATTGGACGTCTTAACAGGATAATAAGTCTTGCCATACACCGTATAAGGATCGTTCCCGGTATCACTCAATCGCTCAAAGCGTGGCACCGCGTCGGGAACTCGCGAGACGTTGACACGTTGATACCGCGGGGGTCCGTCATGCTTGTAGTAACCGCCCCGCGATAGCCCACCGCAAGCACATAATGTGAACGACAGCCCGACGACCAACACCGCCCGTCGCATCGCTAACCGGATACCTGCCTTTTTCGCAGTTCCTCTGCGAGTTCAAAAACTGCCATGGCGTAATGAATACTGCGGTTATACTTGGTTATCACATAAAAATTACTGAAAACGATTCGGTACTCCGGCATGCCACCATTATCCAACCGCACCAAAGCCGCTGAACTGGCGCCATTCAAAGGGACCGAGCTGCTGATTCCGGCTTTGGTTAACCGCGCTACGGTACTGTTCGTTTTCAGTTTCTCGGTCACATATTGATCGGCGACGGCGTTCTTGTTGACGACGACGTCGCCGGCTATCGGTTTGCCGACCTGCCAGCGGTGGCGATGCAGGTAATTGGCGACGCTGCCGATGGCATCCTCGGGCTGCCCGATCAGGTCCCTGCGTTGATCCCCGTTAAAGTCAATTGCGTAGTGCCGATAGCTGCTGGCAATAAATTGCGGGACACCCATTGCACCCGCGTAAGAGCCCTTTACCCTGAGCGGATCAAGACCTTCTTCCCGGGTAAGCAACAGGAACTGCTCGAGTTCGTCACTGAAAAATGCCCGGCGGCGCGGATATTGCACCACCAGCGTGGTCAACGAGTCCAGAACTCGATGCCTCCCCATGCTCTGACCGTAGCGGGTTTCCACCCCGATAATGGCCACAATAATATGCTGCGGAACGCCGAATCGCTGCTCCGCGCGGTCCAATGCCGTCTTGTGCCGATTCCAAAAGTCCATGCCATCGCGAACATGCGTATCGGTCACGAAAAGTTTCCGGTACCGATGCCAGGGCAGCGCTTCATAGGGCTTTTTGATGGCCGCCACAACGCTTGGCCGTAACCGAACCTTCGAGAATACCTGCAGCAACTCGTTTTTCGGATAGCCATGCTTAGCGGCCAAGTTTTCAATAATGCTCTCAATGGCAGGATATTTGGCGACTTCCACGGCGCTCGCGCTGCAAACAATGAGGATGTTTAGCAAGGCCACCAACAAACAACGCTTCATATGTGCAATCACTTTGGCATGAACTTTTTGTGGGTATGAATGCTCATCAGGATACCGAATCCAGCCATTAATGTGACCATCGAGGTGCCGCCGTAACTGACCAATGGAAGTGGTATCCCGACCACGGGCAAAATTCCCGACACCATACCGACATTCACGAATAGATAAAAGAAAAACGTCAGCGCTAGACTACCCGCAACTAACCGCGAAAAAGTATCTCGCGCATAAAAAGAAATGTAGATGCCTCGGCCGATTACGAATATATACAACGAGATCAACAACACCGCACCGATTAAACCGAACTCTTCGCCGAACACAGCGAATATGAAATCGGTGCCCCGCTCCGGTATGAACTCCAACTGCGACTGACTCCCATGCAACCACCCTTTACCGTAAACGCCGCCCGAACCTACGGCGATGATGGACTGAATGGTGTGATATCCCGCGCCCAAGGGATCGGACCACGGATCGAACAAGGTTACGATACGGCGCTGTTGATATTCATGTAGCATCGACCAGGAAAACGGGCCGGCTGCGGCCAGCGCCGCCAGCGCGAGAAACAGATATCGCCACCGCATCCCGGCCAGAAAGATCGCGATAAGGCCCGACACCGCGATCAGCACCGCGGTACCCAGGTCGGGCTGCAACACCACCAGCAACACCGGCGCCGCGACGATCGCCAGAGCAATGAGCACATCCCGCCAGCCAGGGGGCAGGGTTTGCCGGGTCAGCAACCACGCCACCATCATCGGCACACCGAGCTTCATGATTTCCGCGGGTTGAAACTGAAACAACCCCAGATTAAGCCAGCGCTGTGCCCCATGTCCGACGGCGCCCACCAGCAACACCAGGGCGAGCAGGCCCAGTCCGACACCAAAGATATGCGGTGACCACCTGGAGAGCGTCTCCGGCGGCACTTGCGCCAGTGCGATCAACACCGTGAAGCCGATAACCACGCGCACACCCTGCCTGAACAGCAACGACAAATCCTCTCCGCCGGCGCTGTACAGTATTAAAAGACTCAGGCCGCACAACAGAATCAACCCCGCCAACAACGGTGGGTCGAGATGCCAGAATTCATCACGTTTGATCGGGTCGACCATCACGCGCTTCCGTCATCTTACTTTTCGGGGGAACCAACGGCTCGACCGAGCCGGTCAGGTAGTAATCCATCACGCGGCGGGCGATGGGCGCCGCAGTACGGCTGCCGCTGCCGCCATTTTCGGCGATCACCGCCACTGCAATCTTGGGGCTCTCCACCGGCGCAAATGCAATAAATAACGAGTGGTCGCGGAATCGCTTGGCGATCTTTTTCTCATCATAGCGGGCACCCTGCGCGATGCCGATCACCTGCGCGGTACCGGTCTTGCCGGCAAACCGGTATTGGGCGCCGCGGCCCACGCGCCGCGCCGTACCCCGCGGACCGTGGACGACGTCGGTCAGAGCATGGATGGCCCGTTGGTAGTATTGATCGTTACCAAGCTTAACCTTTTCCAGCACCTCTGGCGGCAACACCCGGCGGATCTTGGCCTGGGATTCCTCGATGCTGTGCACGAGCCGGGGCCTGATGCGCTTTCCGTGGTTGGCCAGCGTCCCGGTGACGGCCGCTATTTGTAACGGCGTTACCAAGGTGTAACCCTGGCCGATGCCGGTGATCACCGTCTCGCCCGGATACCACGGCTGCCCCTTCGCGCGCCGTTTCCAATCTCTTGAAGGCACCAGACCGCTTGGTTCGCCTTCAAATGCGCCAACTGATAAAAGTACACGTCACAAGATTGCACAATGGCGTTGTACAGATTCATCGACCCATGGCCCGCCCGCTTCCAGCACCGGTAGCGGTGGCGGCTGCCCTTTAACGAAAACCATCCCGGACAGTACACCGCATACTCGGGACTACGGTGGTTGTCGAGTGCCGCCAGCGCAAATATTCCCTTGATGGTGGAACCGGGCGCGTAGCGGCCGTTCAAGGCTCGATTGAGCAACGGCCGCGATGACGATTCACGCAACAGCTTGTAGGATTTTGCATCGATTCCGTTTACGAACGGATTGGGGTCGTACACCGGGTTACTCACAAATGCCAGTACCGCACCGGTTCGGGGTTCAATAGCCACGACCGCTCCTTCGAATTCCCCAAGCGACTCCCGTGCCACCTTTTGCAACTGGGTGTCGATATTCAAGTGGACGTTGCCTCCGGCAACCGGGCTGGTCCGTGCCAGGGTGCGCACCACTCGGCCGTGGGCATTGGTCTCGACCTGCTCGTAACCCACTTTGCCGAGCAATATTTCTTCGTAACGATCCTCGATCCCCAATTTCCCGATGTAATCGGTTCCGCGATAAGCGGCACGATCGATTTGACCCAAGTCGGCCTCACTGATGCGCCCCACATAACCGATAACGTGAACGAGTTCGGCGCCAAGGGGATAATGGCGCTGCAGCCTGGCGCGCAACTCGATCCCGTCGAACCGGTGTTGATTTACGGCGAAACGCCCGACCTCGTCGTCCGTTAGCCCGGCCTTGAGGGTCTGCGCCTCGAACCCCGGCCGTGCGTGCAGGATCTCTTTGAACCGCTCCAAATCCTTTTCGCTCAGCTCTACGAGCTGTCCCACCTGTTGCAGCAGCGTGTCCATATTCTCCACCCGGTCGGGGATTACTTCCAATGTATAAACGGGAAGATTCTCGGCGAGAATGACGCCGTTTCGATCGTATATTTGTCCGCGCACCGGCGGGATCGGGACCAAGCGAATGCGGTTATCTTGGGACAGCGTCGCATAGTGTTGATGTTGGTCTACTTGCAGGTAGAACAAGCGCAACACCAATACCGCAACCAGGATGACGCCAATCACCGCCGCAAATATCAGCCGCGATTGGACAATACTGGTTTCGCGCAAATAGTCTTTTAAAGTAAGTTCGTCCATCTAACTGATCCGCGCGTAGCGACGCAGGTCGCGCATAACGACGAACAACCATGGCCAGATCATGACCCCGACCAGGCTGGACATCCAATACATCCAATCGAATTGCAGTTCGCCAAGCAGACTTCGCATCCAACCCACGAGACTCTTATATATAAGGAGTAGCAACAATATGCTCAA
>CAMYNX010000084.1 GCA_947259875.1 uncultured Gammaproteobacteria bacterium
CATCTGGGTAATCGATCCGGGGCGGCCGGAAATTCTGCCGGCCCGTTCGTAGATACTTGCCAAATCCGAGTACATATAGCCGGGATATCCCTTGCGGCTTGGTACCTCGCTATGACTTGAAGACACCTCGCGCAGCGCCTCACAGTAGTTGGTCATGTCGGTCAAGATCACCAACACGTGGCGGCCTTCCTCATAGGCGAGATACTCCGCCGCGGTCAGGGCGATCCTGGGTGTCAACAGTCTTTCCGAGCTTGGATCACTGGCGAGATTCAAAAACAACGCGATGCGCTGCATTGCGCCGTATTCGTCCATTTCCCGCCGAAAATGCTCCGCGGTGTCGAAGGTGACCCCGATCGCCGCAAAGACGACCGCGAATTCCTCGGCTTCATTCCCGCGCAGGCGCGAAAATCGCGCGATATTAGAGGCCAAGCGATCATGACTGAGACCACTGCCGGAAAATATCGGCAATTTTTGTCCGCGCACCAACGAATTCATGGCATCAACGGCCGAAACGCCGGTCTCGATAAACTCCCTTGGCACGTCGCGGCGCACCGGGTTGATCGCATTACCGTCAATGCGCAGACGCTGTTTGGCGACAATCCCGGGACCACCGTCTGTGGGAACACCCACCCCGTTGTAGACTCGACCCAGCATGGACGGTCCGACATTCAACAGTATGGGTTCCGACAGGAATTTGACACGCGCCTCTCCCAGGGACAAACCCTCGGTCCCCTGAAACACCTCCACGATCACCTTGTCGTCGGCGATGAATACGACGCGGCCGAGGCGCACATCCCCTTGCGCGCTAAGCACCTCAACCCGTTCATATAAACCAACACCTTGGGCGTTGCTTACGAAAATCAACGGCCCCCGGATGCTGGTCATACCGGTGTGATACAGGTAGCGCTTCGGGTCAATCATTCGCCCACCACCTGTTGCTCGCCCGATTCATCCTGCATACTCGGCGCCAGCGCATCCAATGCGTCGTCCAACTCATGGGTCAGGCTCTCGAAATCCTCCAGTGAGTCATTGTCGATGTCCTCCCCCATCCTTTGCAGTCCGCGCACCACGGGTAATGTAAGCAGCGTATCCGGGTCGACACCTGCCTCCACGAGTGCCTGTGCACGCTGTATAAAGTAGTCGATTAACTCCAACATAGCGGCCTGTTTCTCGGGCGAGCAATAACGATCGGTTTCGGAAAACGCTGATTGGCGCAGTAGGCCCTCTACCATGACCTCGGCACACACCAACACTAAACGCTGCGACGGTGGCAGGGCGTCACGGCCCACGATCTTCACCATCTTTTCGAGCCGCGCCTGCTCCTGCAGCAACGCGAGCATGCGTTCACGGCGCTCGGCCCAACGTACGCCACCATGATGTTGCCACCACTGAGCGGTACTCGAAACATACTCCGAGTAACTCTGCAGCGGATGGATGGCGGGATAAAATCGAGCCTGGGCCCGATCTCGATCCAATGCCAAGAAGCTCTTGACGTAACGGCGCGAGTGGGCGGTGACCGGCTCCGAGAAGTCTCCACCCGGGGGCGACACCGTGCCGACCACGGTCAGCGAGGATTCTTGGCCCGCCAGCACCTGGGTCCGCCCGGCGCGTTCGAAGAACTCGGCCAAACGGCTGGGCAGGTAGGCCGGATAACCCTCTTCAGCGGGCAGTTCCTCGAGACGGCCGGATATCTCCCGCAACGCCTCGGCCCAGCGCGATATCGAATCGGCGAACAGCGCCACGTTATAGCCCTGGTCGCGAAAATATTCGCCGATGGTGATACCGGTGTAAATAGATGCCTCCCGCGCCGCCACCGGCATGTTCGAGGTGTTGGCAATCAACACCGTCCTTTCCATCAACATCCGACCGGTGCGCGGATCTTCGAGCTCGGGAAACTCCTCCAACACTCCCGCCATCTCGTTACCGCGCTCCCCACAACCGATATAGATGATCACATCAGCATCGCACCATTTGGCCAGTGTTTGCTGCAACACGGTTTTTCCGGTGCCGAAGCCTCCCGGCATCGCGCTCGCGCCGCCCTTGGCGATCGGATACAAGGTGTCAATGACTCGCTGACCGGTCAATAGCGGTCTTTCCAGGGCCAACCGCCTACGGAAAGGTCGTGGCACCCGAATCGGCCAGCGGCTGAGCATCGAGACTTCGACCAATCCGCGCGGCAAGCGAATTCTCGCAAGCGGTTTGTCAATGCAATACGATCCCTCGGGCGCCCGCCACTCGACGGTGCCGGCGGCATCCGGGGGGACCAGTACACGATGCATCAGGTCCGCGGTTTCCTGGATCTCCCCTATACAGTAACCGCCGCTAACCTGCGCCCCTGCTTCGACAGCCGGCTGATAGCGCCATTGCCGTTCCCGGTCCAGACTCGGCACAACCGCAGCGGTACCGATGAAATCTCCGTAGATGCTGGCCACCGCACGCAGCGGTCTTTGAATGCCGTCAAACATCGCCCCCAGCATGCCGGGTCCCAGCTCGACCGCGAGCGGCAGGCCGCTGCCCTCGATCACCATGCCTGGCGTCAGGCCCGTGGTGTCCTCGAACACCTGCACGGTGATGGCGTCGACGTCGAGGCGGATCACCTCGGCGACAAGGCGATCGTCGCCGACGAATACCGCCTCCTTCATCTGGAAATCGCCTTCCGGATGGGCCTTGAGCACCGGACCGCTGATCCAAAATATTTCTGCGCGGTTCATCACGCCGCGGAGCCCGAGTAGATGATATGGGTGATCTGGCGCAACGCGCTCTCTAAAAGCTCGGGACGGTGCATGCGCAGGGTGCCGTCGAGCATATGATCCGCCCAACGGATAATGATCCCCTCTGGCGCAGACTCATCGATCTGTAAACCGAAGTGCCCGGGATAATCCGCCATCATCAGTTTAATTTTTTCGCACACATCAGAGCGCGCGCCTTTTCCGAGGTTGATCTGCACGGCGTCGGATCCGGAACGGCTGCGTGCCTCGGTCAACCACACTCGACACCAACTCCATTGATGTTCCGAATTGTTCCAGGCTTGCATCATGCGCGCCCAAACCGCATCCACCACCCGCTGCTGTAAATCAGTCAGCAACCGCCAGTGTCGGCGCCGCAGCTTGGCGTTGACAGTCGCCAGGTATCGATCATGCTTTTGAGATTGCCTGGCGCGGGCCTGCTTGGTTGCCTGGTTATGAACGCGTCTCGATTCCGCGAATGCCTCACGGCGCAGCTGTGCGATCTTGTTGTGTTTCTGGGTCTCAATATTTTGTAACTCGCGATCGCGGTCGCGCGCTATCTTGTCTAAGAAAATGGTTACCTGCTGCGGTTCGACGTCCACTTGCTTTCGATGAGTCATGATGTATAGCCAGCTTTCAGCTCAGCTAACCCCCAACACCCGCCGTGCTGTGTCGATCACACTATCTTGCAATGCATGATCTGTATCGATACTGGGGATGATGACAATTGGCGGTATCGGCCGCTGACGAATCAACGCCTCCAGCCGACTTTTCACACTATGCGCATGTTCCTGATTGAGGATCACCAAATCGGATTGCTCGCGGGCCTGCAATATCGCGTTCCACACCGCGGCGGACTCGGTAGACGACGAATAGGGTCTAACGCCGACCAATGCAAAACCGGTCGATGTCAGCGGATCTCCAATGTAACTTACCTTTAGCGACATGAATCACCCCAACCGGTTCAGGATCATGATTGCAATGATCAATCCATAGATGGCGATCCCTTCAGCCAAACCGACCAATACCAAGGTCCGACCGAACAACTCGGGTTTTTCGGCAATCGCCCCCACCGCCGCCGCACCCACGGCGGCGACCGCGATACCAGCGGCAACGGCCGACAAACCGGTCGCCAACGCCGCGGCAATAAAACCCCATCTAATGACGGACGCATCTGCCGTCGCGGTGGGTTGTGCCGCAATCGCTGCCGGCGGGAAAAATACCACGGCCACATATATCAGCGTTGCTACACCCGCCAGTAGCACCGTGGTACCGAATAGAAACTTGGCTCTTGTCTGCAGCATCGAATTACTCCAATGGGTTGGGCTCTGTCACTATGCTTCCTTCACGGATCGGGCATGATTCGGCAATCGCAAAGGTTGAAATGGTCTGCCGCCCCCGGCAAAAAAACGTCTAAAGAACTCGAACATCACGAGACGAGTCGTTTGAATTGAAACAACCAGTCCTTCGAGGGCGATTACGATTACGTTCCCGACAACGAAGATCACGCTTTTGACGATCAAATTATCTGGCATGGCGCTGAGCGTCATCACCGCGGCACTCAGTCCAGTGTGGGCCAGGGCAAACGCACCCAATCGAGCGAATGAGAGCGTATTGATGGCGAGCTGAAAAACAATCTCAATGAATGCTAATGATCGGTTCATGCTCGTCCTCAAGATTCCGATCAATCCTTCGGCAAGATATCCCATGATCCCCGCCGCTGAGAAAAACCATACCAATGAGACCCCAACCAGTATTAGGGTGGCCTGGGTGGAGAACATGATAGCGGCGGCGGCGCAGTATAAGACAATAATAGGTGCGCCGAACGCCCACCAACGACCAGCGCTGCGTTGCCAATGTGCCTGCACTCCAGCAAGCAGCATGCTCGACATAATTGCTATCCATCCAAAACCGATCGGCAACAAAAGTATCAACATCGGGTCATCCATGGGCCTGATCCAGATCGCTGTGAGTCGAGACTCATCACAGAAAATCGAACCGAATAACAATCCGAAAATAATAGAACTGAAGCCGCCCACAATAAGCAATTCCAACACCGGCATGCGCTTTCGTGCCAGCCAGCCGACCAGCATCAAGACTGCTCCATGCCCGACGTCACCAAACATGTATCCGAACATCACAGGTGTCATCACCGCCAGCACCGGACTGGGATCCACCTCATTGGCTGCGGGGACGCCAAAACCTTTCACAAACGTCTCGAACCGCTTAATCCAGCGTGGGTTGTCGAGTTGCACCGGCGGTACGCCATGCTCGTTAGCGGACTCCCTGCTGATAAGAAAAGGCACATCCTTGCATTGCAGATTCTCTATCAGCTCGCCGTAACGCGCCGCAGGAGCCCACCCCCCGAGCCACACAAAGCGCCGCCCGGTCAACGAATCGGCCAATACCTCGTTGACCCACCGATGGCGCCGCAACAACCAGACGTCACCCGCGATGCGGGTACGCCGATTCAGTTCGTTGAGCTCGGACAGCAATCGATTACGAACGCGCTTGTTTGCCTGGATCATGCCATCGACCTGCCGCAACGCGACGCTGTTGGACCCGTGGATGGTGGGAGGGACGCGCACAAACCGCATACCGCGGCTGTGAAAGCGCCGCTCGAGCTCACCCAGCACATCACCATCGGTGACACCGACGACCAGCACGCGTTTATCCGCGACCTGTTCATCGGGACTGGATGTCTTGACCGGGTAAGCCCGTCCAATGATATGGCCATAAGCTGCATCGAGGACATCGACGTCGCTTGCGCGCCCCATTGCGAGAAATGGCGGGAATTTACGTGACCACTTACCCGACGCCAACTCCATATCGAGCTCATCGTCAGGAAGGGCCTGCAAACAGGTGGACAGCAGCTCGAGTTCTTCGAGACGGGATTCAGTTTTGCGCAGTCGCTCTGTGATCGGCTTCACCGCGCGCAACCACAGGCCGAGTCTTTCTTCCAGACCGGGTAGCAAGACACCGGTTGGCAAACTACGAAGCCGGGGCTCCACTGCTTCGAAATCGGGCTCCGGCAGGGACGTCTCGAAGTCGTCCATTTCGCGTTCCAAGACGAGCAATCGTTCCATAATGCGGCCGTCTTGTTCGACCTCGAAAGGCGGTTGCGTGCGGTCGTACTGCTGAAGCTCGATCACCCCCAGTCCGCCCAACACATCTAATGCGATGGATACCGCTTCCCGGTCCACCAGGATATCGATCCAGATCATTTCGACCGGCCGGAACATCTACCCGCCACCCACCATCAATTCCGCCGCACCCCAGTGACGGGACTGTGCAATCAACAGTGCGCGGCACTTTTCATATTGGAGCAGCTCCAGTAACCCATAGATAAGAATCACCCCGGCATGAAATGGGTCCCCTCCCAAGAGTGAGCGCAGGTCACTGGCGAGCTGGTGTCGCAAGCGCCATTGCGCATTGATATCGATCAGTTCGCTGCGCGCCGCTTGCTCGCGTAACAATACGATCTGCTGGAGATGATCACTGACGATGCGATGGATGCGCTGAACAACATATCGTTCGCGACCTTTTATTTTCGGGCAACACTGGGCGAAGTCTCGCACCCACAGATCGAACACCGTCTCGACCCTATCGCCGTCATCCTGGTGCCGGGGGTTTGGCCTATGGTTGAGATAGTCCCATTCCGGCGAACGTGGCCCACGCGGTGGCTCATGATCGCTGGTTGCCGGCTGGTCACGGTTCGACGATGTCATCAACAGCCGCGTTTCAACCAATTCGGCTCCCTGCCGCAACCAGCCTTTTAGCCCCTGCCAACGGTCGGGCAGCAGTCGAACCATGGACCCGATCAAACCTTGCAGGCGGTCACCAAGATGGTGCTCTATGGTGGCCGTATCCGGGGATCTGGGCAGCGCCTTCACCCAATGTCCGAGGCCGCTGGCGCGCATTCTAGCGATGAGATTGTCCAAGTCAGCGGCATCGGCAATATAGCGCCACGCGGACTCGTTGGGCATCGCTCCGATTCGTGCGCGAACCCGGGCCTGGGCATCGGCATATTCGAGATTGCGCGCTATCCCCATGTCGGATCCTGGTCTTTTAGCTCAGCCTGATCAACCACTTATCCATGTTTCATTGTGTCCCGAGACACCCTGCATTAACTATGATCCGGATCAAATAGTGACACCGTCCAAGGTCTTACAATATCTCCGATTTACGGAGCCCAAGCCCGGCTGCGGTGGATTGGCCATAGATACAGCGGTGGGTTAGTTGATCGTCACAAGCGCAATGGTGAAAAAATTAGCAAACCCGATCCAGCAGGTACTCGAAGCGGAACGCGCGGCGGAGGCAGAAATTGCGGCCGCGCGTGAGGCGGCTGAGACGGCCGTCACCGAGGCAAGAAAACAGGCCCCCATAATCCTGCATAGAAACGAAACCCGCACCCAACGCGCAGTGGAACGGTATGAAAAGCAGCAGTCAAAACTGCTCAAGACAAAGACCCATACACTGCGCCAAGAGTCGGAGGCTAATCTGGCTGACGAACAGACACTACTCGATGAACACTTTGACCAAATCGTCGAGGAAATCTTCAACGATGTCTGGCCGCAAGACGATCCAAGTTAAATATTGATTAGAATGTATTAATCGGCATTTGATAGGATAGTCAGTGCGCGATGTACTTGAGTCTGAAACGTCCGGAACCGGGCACAAGTGGTTATTCGTTCCGTGCGCCGGATAGGTCCGGTTATGAAGTTCCTCTCGGTGCGAGATGTTAAAGTAGCCGATCCGAGAATTAACCGTTGCTCGATGCCTGCCAGCAGGCATCATCTGCAAAGATCAATATCGCGAGGAGCGTGCCGCTATGCGCCGTAATATTAAAACAGCTCTGAAAAAGCCGCCCGCACCGCATGCATGGGCAATCACCGCTAACAATACAATCTATTCAGTACACGTACCGATTCGCCCGGACGGGTCAATTGAGAATGGTGACGCAGCACAGCAGATCGAAGTTACCCTCGCCGACCTGCAAGCCACTCTCAAAGCAGCTGGCGCAGACCTCGATGATGTGATTTTGGTGCAAATCTATTTAACGTCACTCGAACATAAGCCGGTGCTTGACGAGGTCTATAAGCGTTTTTTTAAAGAGCCCTATCCGGTACGGGCTTGTATCGCTGTCTCCGAGCTACCGACAACAGGGACGATCATTGAGATCGTGGCAACCACCACCCACCCGAATTGAGACCGCCGCGAAGGTAAATCCCGTTGACGGTGATGCATAGCATATTAGCGGAGTCCGATGATCCCATCCCCCGTTGCGCTGATTGAGCCGCTGTGACCACAACCAGCAATCCTGCGAGCAGTCGCGTGGTGATTCTGACCGGTGCCGCCGGTGGTATCGGGGGTGCTATCACGAAAGCCCTGCTAGCCGACGGTCACTGCATTGCCGCGGTGGACAAGGATGCGCACGCCCTGGAGCGGCTCTCCGCCCGCCTCCACGGATCGAACGTTGCCACGCGACTGCACCCAATCGTCGCCGACCTCGGGTCGGAGAACAACTGCCAAGAAGCGGTAGAAATGGCGGCAGCACGGTTCGGCCGGGTAGAGGCCGTGATCAACAATGCCGGCATCGGTGTCAGCTCGCTCCGGCCCGACGCTGAATCGCATCCTCCCGAGATCGAGGAACTCACAGGTGAGATCTGGGACCAGTTCTTCGCCGTCAACGTGCGTGCGGCGATGCTGACGGCCCGCACCGCCCTACCGTATATGAAGGCGGCCAGCTGGGGGCGGATCGTCAATAACACGACCAGCTTCCTCACCAT
Source organism: uncultured Gammaproteobacteria bacterium (assembly GCA_947259875.1). Lineage (GTDB taxonomy): Bacteria > Pseudomonadota > Gammaproteobacteria > Arenicellales > JAANXG01 > CALZGZ01. The sequence continues at coordinate 8,516 of CAMYNX010000084.1, forward strand.
GCTGCGGGTCCTACCCTACGGCGCGACCAAGGCCGCGCTGGAGTCGATGTCCGCCATCTGGGCCAAACAACTGGTGGGGACGGGAGTCACCGTGAACGTGCTAATCCCGGGTGGGCCAACCGACACCGCCTTCATCGCGGACGGCTCCGGAATTCCGCGCAACCGCATGCTGAAACCGGAGATCATGGGCCCTCCGGCGTCCTGGCTGATGTCAGACGCATCGCACACCATGACGGGAAAGCGGATCATTGCCGCTCGATGGGACTCGGCACTTCCCGCGGCCGAGGCTGCAATATGCGCTTCCCGCGCTATCGGCTGGCCGGAGCTAACGGCTGACGTCGTCTGGCCGACCGAAGGGTCGGCGTGACGCGCAGTTAGACATATACGGACCCCGACGCTAGATATTCCGCTAGCAGATCTAAAACCGGACCCGCCGGCCACTCGCCCCGCAGCTGTCATTGCGGCTTGTAGCCAATCGACCTTCAAGGGAACAAGGGGCAATGCTTTGCCGGAACTTATTCCACTCGGACGATGAAATCCTTCTTTTCCTTAGTTTCGAGGTCGAACTGCGAACGGTCGTTGTAGTTGACATGCTTGCCGTAGGTATGAAGTGACAACGTTACGCGGTCGGTCTCATTACGAACCAGATGGATACCACCCGTCTTTATACAGATCAATTCACCTGCGTCGGCGTTGATATCGTGCTTGACCTCCAACTCCGCATAGCCTGGGCGGCTTCGGTCATCAAGACGTCGATAGCGAATGTTGCGCTCGATGCCCTCCACTCCGGCAACCACAGCCCAAGTCCCGTGGTCGTGCGGAGGAGTGCCGCGTCCGGGCAGCCAATTTACAGCAAACACTGCTAACGTATGATCTGGCTCTTCATGGAGAAGATAGGCGCCAAACCCTTGTGCAGCGTCCGTCTCATAATGCTTCGGTTGCAGCCAGTTCTTTTCACTGGCTAAGCGCTGCGCCAATGGTCCAACACGGCTGATGATCTCATCCTCGTTGTCGGTTTTTTGTGTGATCTGTCGTAAATCCTCGACATAACGATCCAAAGTGTAACGTTCAGACATGGTAATCGCCTCCTCCCTAACGTTATGGCGATGATGATACTGGATCAGAAATGGCGGCGAAACTTTGCTCGCTGCAGACATGCCGGGGAAGGCGATGGAGATTTATCAGCAACTGTTGGAACGCACGCCCAATCACCTCCCGGCGTGACACAATCTCACCATTTGTTTGGCTAATCAGGGTTGCTTTCAAGCTGCGCCGCGACGTGTGAATCTCGCGCTGGCCCACGTTGACGGGCGTAGATGTCAATGGGCACTGCTGGATACAGCACAGGAGATGCACCAACAATCCCTGGAAAACCCCGAAATCATATGCAGATTCGATTGCGCACTGTAAAAATCCGTGGTCAGCGCAAGACAAGGCGACGGTATTGCGGCAGCTGCAATGTTTGAGTTGGGCTATTCTTACTCATATGGATCCGACGTACCGCCTCATAGTCTCTTGTCCTGATCGGGTAGGCATCGTCGCTGCAGTAAGCGGTTTTATTGCGGACCACGGTGGGTGGATCATTGAGGCCAGCCAGCACGCGGATCCGGTCAGCAAATGGTTTTTTATGCGTTATGAGATCTTGGCCGAGTCGCTGCCCTTTGATTTGGACACGCTCCGTGCCAAGTTCACTCCGATTGCGCACGATATGGATATGCGTTGGCGGGTAACCGATGCCACTGTCCGCCGACCCTTGGTGCTGATGGCGAGCCGGCAGCCCCATTGCCTGGCGGATCTCCTGCATCGATGGCATAGCGGCGAAATGCACATCGATGTCCGTGGGGTGATATCAAATCATGAAGATCTATCCGAATATGCGGGGTGGTACGGGTTGCCTTATTACTACATACCAACTCCCAAGGACGATAAGGCTGCCGCGTTTCGGGCCATCGAAGAGGTATTAGCAAAATTGCAACCGGAGGTAATTGTCCTCGCGAGATTTATGCAGATCCTTCCAGCTTCTATTTGTCATCAATACGCATCCAGCATAATTAATATTCATCATAGCTTCCTTCCGTCCTTTGTCGGAGCACGGCCTTATCAGCAGGCCTTCGAGCGGGGTGTCAAGCTGATCGGGGCCACCTGCCACTACATAACCGAGGAGCTGGACGCAGGCCCTATTATTGATCAAGACGTCCTTCGCGTTCGACATGACGACACAATCGAGGACATGGTTCGACTCGGGCGTGACGTGGAACGCACGGTTCTGGCACGCGGCCTGCGTTACCACCTCGAGGATCGCGTATTGATTCATGGACGTAAGACGATTGTTTTCGATTAGCACACAGGCTCGAGCCGGTCTCGCGTAATCTCAAACCGACTCCTGAGCTAACCTATCATCCAACGGACTTACGACAATAACAACAACCTCGCCGGTCGTTGAAGATGTCGCCGACGAGCAGTCCCACTCGCGCGTTATACGCATCTCTCTGGTGGCCTCGATCGAATGAGTCTGCGGCCGCGTAGGCAAACGAGCGTTTCCAGTGTGGCGGCGTGATACTATCGCTAGTTTTTCGATGGAGGACGATATGAGCACGAAAGTTGCCGTCATTCAAAAGCCACCGGTTCTGCTTGATCGAGAAAAGACAATCGAGAATGCGTTGCGATCAATCGACGAGGCGGTTAATGAAGGTGCTTCGCTGCTAGTCTTTCCGGAAGCGTATGTACCGGGTTATCCGGCGTGGGTTTGGCGATTGAAGCCGGGTGGCGACATGACGCTTTGCGGGGAAATCCACGCGCGGTTGCGGGAGAATGCCGTTGATCTCGCCGGCGGCGATCTGCAGCCGCTTCAGGATGCGGCCGCAAGGCACGGTGTGACTCTCATAGTCGGAATCAATGAACTGGAAAGCCGCTTTAGCGGCACGACACTTTTTAATACGGTAGTCGTGATCGGCCCGGAAGGGGCACTCCTCAACCGCCATCGCAAGCTTATGCCGACTAATCCAGAACGTATGGTCTGGGGTATGGGAGATGCCTCGGGTCTCAAAGTTGTCGATACACCAGCTGGGCGGCTCGGATCGCTGATCTGCTGGGAAAGCTACATGCCGCTGGCTCGTTACGCCCTCTACGCACAAGACATTGACATCTACGTCGCGCCAACCTGGGACACTGGTGAAACCTGGCTGGCCACTATGCGCCACATCGCTAAGGAGGCGGGCTGCTGGGTTATCGGCACGGCCACCGCAATACAGGGTAGCGACGTGCCCGATAATTTTCCCGAACGCGATAAACTGTTTGACCCGGACGAGTGGATTAATGACGGTGATGCGGTCGTCGTGAAGCCGATGGGCGGCATCGTTGCCGGTCCGCTCAATCGCGACAAGAGCATCCTTTACGCTGATATCGAAAAGGAAGCATCGCGTCGTGCGCGACGCTCGCTCGATGTCTGTGGCCACTATTCGCGGCCAGACATCTTCTCGTTCTCAGTAAATCGGAGGCCGCTTGATCCAGCGACTTTTGTAGACTGACGCGCAGCGACACATTTTTCGAAATTCAAGTACCGTGTAGATCGAATAGCGAAAGGACCCCAGGATCCTACCTCCCACTTTTACCAGGCAGCGTTTTGTGGCACCCGGTAAAGTCACCAGCAAATGGAGCGGTTAAGCAACCTTCGCTTTATTTAGTCCCGTTTTGCGGTATTCAAATTCATCGTCTTTTACATCAATCTTGATGTTGTCGCCGGCGGCGAATTCTCCGCTCAAGATTTGTTGCGCCAAGGGATTTTCTATCACTGTCTGAATGGCGCGCTTCAATGGCCGCGCACCATACACCGGATCAAAACCCACCGTGGCCAGTTTGTCGAGCGCGGCCTCGGTAAACTGCAAACCGATGTCGCGAGCCCGCAGGCGATCACGCAGGTATCGCACCTGGAGTTTGGCAATCTCGCGCAGCTGTTCAAGTCCCAGCGGATGGAACACCACCATGTCATCCACACGATTGATGAACTCCGGCCGGAATTGCTGGCTCACGATCTCCATCACCGCGGATTTCATCTGATCGTAATTCTCCTCACCTGCGAACTCTTGAATAACCTGCGATCCCAGGTTTGATGTCATGATCACCACCGTATTGCGAAAATCGACGGTGCGCCCGTGGCCATCGGTCAACCGCCCGTCATCCAACACCTGTAACAGCACATTAAATACCTCCGGGTGAGCCTTCTCAACCTCATCCATAAGAATCACTGAATATGGCTTACGGCGCACTGCCTCGGTGAGATAGCCACCTTCTTCATAGCCAACGTATCCGGGAGGGGCGCCGATCAACCGCGCGACGGAGTGCTTTTCCATGAATTCCGACATGTCGATACGCACCATGGATCCCTCGGAATCGAACAAAAAACTAGCCAAGGCTTTGGATAGCTCGGTCTTACCTACGACGGTCGGACCCAAGAACATAAACGACCCGTAAGGGCGATTGGGATCGGACAAACCGGCACGGGAACGCCGGATGGCGTTGGATACCGCAGCGATCGCCTCATGTTGACCGATAACGCGTTTGTGCAGTTCGTCTTCCATACGCAATAACTTTTCCCGTTCGCCCTCCATCATCTTGGACACCGGGATTCCGGTCCACTTTGAGACCACTTCGGCGATCTCCTCTTCGCTAACGCTGGTCCGCAACAAACGTGTCTCTGCCTGCTCGACTTCTTGTGCCGCATTGAGCTGCTTATCAAGTTCTGGAATACGGCCGTATTGCAGTTCAGACATGCGAGTCAAATCACCGGCGCGTTGTGCAGTCTCCAGCTCTTGGCGCGCCTTGTCCAAGGACTCCTTGATATGCTGGGCACCCTGAACCGCAGCCTTCTCGGCCTTCCAAATCTCCTCGAGTTCCGAATATTGTGCCTCCAGAGTCGAGATTTCTGCTTCCAGGTCGCCGAGCCGTTTTTTTGATGCCTCGTCGGTCTCCTTCTTCAGTGCTTCGCGTTCGATCTTGAGTTGAATCAGGCGTCTATCAAGCTTATCCATTTCCTCAGGCTTGGAATCGATCTCCATGCGAATGCGGCTTGCCGCCTCGTCAACCAGATCGATGGCCTTATCCGGTAGATTTCTATCGGTGATGTAACGATGCGACAGCACGGTCGCCGCCACGATGGCCGGATCGGTGATATCGACACCGTGGTGGACTTCGTACTTCTCTTTGAGTCCACGTAAGATCGCGATGGTGTCCTCCACGTTAGGCTCGTCCACCAGAACCTTCTGAAAGCGACGCTCTAACGCAGCATCTTTTTCAACATACTTACGATATTCATCCAGAGTCGTAGCGCCGACGCAGTGTAATTCACCACGCGCCAAAGCCGGCTTTAACATATTCCCCGCATCCATCGCCCCTTCCGCTTTGCCGGCTCCTACCATGGTATGGAGCTCATCGATGAACAAAATGATCTGGCCCTCTTGCTTGGCGAGATCGTTGAGCACCGCCTTGAGGCGTTCTTCGAATTCGCCACGAAACTTGGAGCCGGCGATCAATGCGCCCATATCGAGCGCTAACAGGCGCTTACCCTTTACCCCATCGGGCACCTCGCCATTGACGATACGCTGGGCGAGCCCCTCGACAATCGCGGTTTTACCGACCCCCGGCTCACCGATAAGGACTGGGTTGTTCTTGGTCCGCCGTTGTAAC
>CAMYNX010000085.1 GCA_947259875.1 uncultured Gammaproteobacteria bacterium
TTGGGCGTCAAAAGCCAAGTATGCAGTCAGAACGGATGGGTTCGACTCGGTGATCAATCCGGCTAGTGCGGTGAACTACGTATTTCAATCTTGGGGTCTACGGGTATGTGTAAGCTAGGACGAGCCTTCTGGGCTGTAATATTTGCATTGCTGGGGGCAGGAAACGCTATGGCGGTAGAGGAAGCTGAATACACGGTGGTCCTCAAGGAGGAACGTTTTGAAGTGCGTGAATACAAACCACACATTGTCGCCGAGACCATCGTAGACGGCGACTTTGAAGACGCTGGTGATGAGGCGTTTGGCCGACTATTTAAGTACATCTCCGGCAACAACAAGTCGCGACAAAAAGTTGAGATGACCGCGCCAGTCGGACAGGCCGCCGAGAGCCAGAAAATCAATATGACCTCGCCTGTGGGTCAAAAGCAGGTGGAGGGAAGGTGGGCCGTGAGTTTCATGATGCCAGCGTCCTTCACGCTCGAGACCCTTCCGGAACCCAAAGACCAGAATGTGATTTTGCGCCAAGTTCCAGCACGCCACATGGCGGCCGTCAGATATTCCGGCTTTTGGAGCGAGGAAGGCTATATGCGCAATAAAGCCAAGTTAGAGGCATGGATCGACGAAAAAGGCTTCAACACAGTTGGGGAACCCGTCTGGGCTCGGTATAACCCGCCATTCATGCCTTGGTTCCTGCGACGGAACGAGATCTTGGTCCCCATCGGCGATTTGCCGCAAAATGAGTGAGCAGCGGTACAATTGACGCCCAACAAGTCGCTGCAGGTGACGTTTGACCCGCCACCGATTTTTGCTGCCGCAAAAACCGGCGTCGCCTCAAATGCACCTGAGCTCAAACGTTAGGGCGAGTTTACTTCAATATAATAAGGGAGGTGATGCTACAAATATCATACTGAAGATACGGTTAAAGTTATCAACCAAATCTGAACTTCATTAGGAGAAATATTATGAGCGACAAATCGATCAACCCAGAAGAAGCCACGAGTGTCGAACCGATCGATTTGGAGAAGAACACCTCGGCAATCCAAGTCAAGCCCGAGAAGGAACCAAAATCATCGGAGGATGCAAAATTCGAAGCGTGTTGGTGGAATGGTCAAGGGTTTAGCCCAGGTGCCAGAATTGCAGTCGGAGGCTCTATTCTCGTTTGTTGCTACGATCCCAAAACGGGGCGAGGTTGGTGGGCACGTAATTGTCCCTAGAGACACGGCATGGCACCCTAATAATAAGTTAGGCGTAGCTAAATGATATTCTCAACGGAGAAAAAAATGAACGAAAAATCACAATTCTGTAGAGCCAACTGCGGTAAATATGCCCCAGTGTGCAATAAGAAAAAGAAACATTCAGGAAGCCACTCCTGTGCTAATGGACACACTTGGAATTGTACGCTCTGCGGAGGAACAGGCCAAAATGATTATGGCGCGCGTTGCTCAGCCTGCAACGGAGCGGGCTAAATCTATTGGCATTATTCACGTACGCTCTGGAGCTTGATCGTATTCAATGTTGAATGTAAAAAAGGGTCTAGGCTCAATTAACGCTAGTAAACAATGAAAGCCTAACGAGCACATCCAGCCGACCGAAAAAAGCGCAGCTCCTATCGTCGCTATGCTTCTTGCGGTCGGCTGATGCTTGGCGTTAGATTTCAATTTAGAAAAGTCGGGCGTACAATTTAGAGGGAGAAGGAGGTACATATGGCAACAGCAAAGGAACAGATAGCGAAACTAGTTCAAAAGCAGCCCGATGACAGCTCGTACGATGAAATAGTGCGAGAACTTACCTTTGGCGTCATGATTCAGCGGGGCCTAGCCGATTCGGATAAAGATCGCATGATTTCAAACGAAGAAATGCGAAACCGGATCCGGAAATGGCGAAAATAAGATGGACGCGGGAAGCGGAATACTGGCTGAAGGACATATACGACTACATTTCAGAAGATAATCCGACTGCTGCCGCGAGAGTTGTCGAGGGCATCTACGAACGAGCGCAAGATATCGCGCGATTTCCTAAAATAGGACACCGATACGATGCGATTTTGGATCGTGAGGTTCGGATTCTATTGTATGGTCACTACCGCATTGCGTATTTGCTACGTTCGACGGGGGATATAGACGTACTTGGCGTATTTCACGGCGCTTTGGATATAGAACGCTATCTAATCTGACGATGAAATCTAGCAAATCATTCGAGCCGACAGCATACGTCGCTGCGACTCAATTCCAACGTTAGGCGACACGAGATGAGCCATACCAACATCAAAGGCGGCTGTTTCTGCGACACAATCCGATACGAACTTGAGGGATTGCTCCAGAAGGCTCGAGCCTGCCATTGCTCCCGTTGCCGCAAGGCTTTTAGCGGAGCATCGTCGGCCTACGCGGAACTTGCTCCATACAGCTCACTAGTATGGGTGTCCGGCGAAAATGCACTTGCAATTTACGAAACTGGACAAGGGTGGGCGATGGGGTTCTGTTCAAAATGCGGTTCGACTCTTTGCGGGTTGCACAACGGACGAGTTCATGGTCTCACGTTGGGTAGCGTAGATGATGATCCAGGTGTCGAGATTGAGATGCACATATTTGTAGAATCAAAGGCACCATGGGATCACATTGGAGGCCACGCACCTCAGTATGCCGGACACGCGCACCTCGACAAGGAGGAGTCTCGCAAGTGATGCCTAACAAAACGCTGCAGCGGATCGCCTTGCTCGTCATGCCTTTTGCTTACGCAAAAGCCACGCCAGTTCGCCTTTGCCGCTGAGCTAGATCGTTAGAGGGCTAGGAAAATAACGTCTTGACGTTATAGCGATATAGCGCTATAGTATGTCTCTATGAGCACTGATCCCAAGCGAGCAACTGTATATTTCGATCCAGAGCTTCACCGTGCTCTTCGGGTCAAAGCTGCAGAGACCGAGCGATCCATGTCGGATTTGGTTAACGAGGCTGTGCAACTCAGCCTTGCCGAGGATGCCGAGGACCTTGCCGCATTTGAAGACAGAGTGAACGAGCCAAGCCTTCCGTATGAAGATGTCGTAAAAGATCTAAGACGGCGTGGAAAAATATAAGGTCTCAATTAAGCGTTCTGCGGTGAAAGAAATCGAAGCCATACCGCAAAAAAAAGAACGGCAACGCATAATCCGACGAATAGGCCAATTGGCTATAGATCCCCGACCACCTGGTTCAAAGAAATTATCTGGTCACGATAGATATCGTATACGTCAAGGATCATACCGTATTGTCTACGGAATTGAAGATAATGAACTTATTGTAGTTGTGGTAAGGGTAGGACATCGTAAAGATGTTTACCGTGGTACCCTCTAACAAGTCGTTCCAGCAGACCGCGCAAGACAGCGGCGGCTGAGCTCAAACGTTATGTTTCTATCCCGAGATCGTCACATTGAAGTTACTACGATACGCTAAGTATGTGATTCAAGGTTCTTTTCTATCGTTTGTTTTGCGCAGGGCAAGACTATGCCAGTATCTCGGGATATTCCCCCGCTTTTCCGAGTCGATATTGCCTAGCAAAGACTCAGGCGTATGTTCGAGAGCATACGAAAACCACAATTACTCGCTGGCGTATGCCGTTTCCAATAAATACGCATTACTACAATCAATGAGAAAGAAATGCCTCAATACATCATTACTTATCTAGGCGGTGATAAGCCATCTAGCCCAGAAGAAGGTAAGCAACATATGTCGAAATATAGAGCTTGGTTATCTTCATTGGGCGACTCAGCAGTTAGTCCTGCTAATCCGATTAAGAATACGAGCACCGTAAACTCCGATGGTACTGTTACCACTGGAGGCTCAACGTCAATGTCTGGTTTCACTATAATTTAAGCTGATTCTATGGAGGCGGCACTGTTGATTGCAACGGGTTGCCCTTTTCTTGATATTGGCGGTTCACTTGAGGTGTCAGAGTTACTATAGATGCCAAGCCAAAAATAGATATAACAATCGCATTCACTCAGACCGCAAAAAGTGCCGCTCGTGTTTCGCTCTCCTTTTGGCGTTCGGTGATGCGAAGCGTTAGAGAGCCAAATCAAATTTATTGTTTGAATATATGCTGAACAAGCTAAAGACGGTTGCCAACTTATTGAAACAAGAACTCTCTGTTTATCGTCTTCTATTGCAAGACAGCCGAACGCCCAGGATTTCTAAATTCTTTCTCGGTGTTGCGGTCGGTTACGCGATATTACCCTTCGATTTGATACCGGATTGGATTCCGGTTATTGGTCATCTGGATGATCTTGTAGTAGTGCCAGCTCTTGTAATTATTTCTTTAAAATTAATACCGGATGAATTAGTACAAGAATGCAGGAACAAGGTATACGGTGGGTTGTTGGCTCTCTAACAATCGCATGAAGTCGTTCGCTACGCTCGCTGCGAAGCCGAACAGCGGAGCGGCTTATGCAAGACGTTGGATGCCAAACCGCATGAAGGGAGATTCTGAAAATATATTGTCAGTTAGCCTTGCGGTACTTAGTGGATGGAATGTTGCAGTATTGACATGGTTCTTGTTCGCTATATCCGCTGCTGCTTTGATGTCGAAAGTAGGATATATGGGTGGTGTTAATAGATTACTATTTATTTTGATTGTACTTATAGCAATAGGGGTGGGCATCTTCGTTGGTAGAAAGTTATATCCAAAGTTTCGAATGCTAAAGTGGAAATGGAAAATAGGATGGTTAGCTTTCTTGATGACGGTAACAGCGGTGTTATTCCCAGCGCCATTTACGTATTTTATTAGCTAGGAACTATAGTGCAATCTAACAAACCGTTCGAGCACGCTTCCTTCGGTCGCCGGACGCGGCGGAGCCGCGCCGCTCAACTCAGACACAATATACCTAACAACCATAGTGCATCAGAACACAAAAATATCAGCAGAGACCATTAAAAATACGAAGCCAATCCGCACTATCGGCCTCATTTTTTTGATTTTTCTGTTTCTCGCCGGATGTGTTTCACTATTTCCTTACATCGTGCGCCGAACCTTAAATGTTAGCACCGATTCTTTGGCTGTAACTGCATTTTGTTTTCTATTTTTGTGTGTCGCCATTATTAGGTACAAGCCCCAACTAAAGTCCGAGAAAACAGCACGCCTGCTTTGTATTGTTCCTTTCGTAGGATTTTTGTTGTCGTTAATTGCTGAATATCTTTACCCCTACGGCCATCCATCTGTTGCCGCCCTAATTTCACTTGCTTTTGCCTTTTTGAATTTATTTGTCATTCCAGCCATATTAATAGCTCTAAGCATAACTTGGCTCAAAGCGGATAATAAGATATTCGTAATATCAGGGTTTGGCTATGCACTGATCTCAAGCTTATATAGTTTTTCGATTTTCGCATAGTGATCCCTGTTTAGTTGGTCAGGGTTGCCACTACTCCGTGATATAGAATCAGATAACAATGGCATGAAGATGAATTGGCTATTACTTGCGGCTTCGAAGTAAGCTGGTCTTTTTTAGTCCCGGGACTGTCACAAAGAATAAGATTCTATCCATCCGCCACTTATGCCAGGGGTCATGCGTCATGAAGCAGGTGAAGTGTTTTTCATTTAAGTGCGCTTCTTGTGGAGGCACGCACGAAGGGTCCCCCTGCTTTGGTTACGATACACCGTATTTCTATAGCTGTTTAAGTGGGGAGCAAAAGGAAGCTTGGGGGAAACTATCAGACGATCTGTGCATAGTCGAAAACGACGAGGAAATAGATTACTTGATTCGCGTTGCTCTCATCGTGCCAGTAGAAGGCGTCGAAGAGGGCTTTACGTGGGGTGTATGGATTTCTGTGAGTGAAAGTAACTTCCAGAAATATGTCGAAAACTTTAGTAGCGATTCGTATGCCGACCACTATTTTGGATGGTTTAGTAACCAGCTACCGTATTATCCTGATACGCTTTGGATAAAAACTAATGTGTGTATTCGGCCCGGGGGTCAGCGGCCTCTTATCGAACTAGACGACTCCGATCATCCGCTTTCGATTGATTATCGAAACGGAATATCGTGGGACAAAGCGATAGAAATTGCGCAGGTCGCGATGCATGCAAGTGACGCATAATACCCATGAGGCTGCAAAACGCGTGCGCCAAGACTGAAGCGAGCCGTTAGTGTAAACAGAAATGAATACTGACGTAGAAGATTATATTAAGGCGGTTACACCTAAGAGGAGTGAACGTTTAAACTCAATCCATTCATTGATTTTGCGACTCTATCCACAAGCTATTGTAGATATGAAATACAAGATGCCAACATACACGGTCGGTGACGGGTGGGTAGCGCTAGCGAATCAGAAAAATTATATCTCTTTGTACACGTGTAGTTATCATCACATTGCATCATTCAAAATAAAAAATCCGAGGATACGAACTGGAAAGGGATGTATAAATTTCAAAGATTCAGATGACTTGCCAATCAGGGATATCGAGCGGGTAATCAAACATGCGATTGAGCAACCGAAACCGAATAATAGCCGCTGACAACGTGATTTACCCTGTCTCTTACGTCGGTGCATGAACTCAGTCATTCGCATGATGAAGGTATCTCGATGAACCAAGAATTGATTGAAAAATTAGAGACTCTAAAGAAAAGAGATATTGATACTAGATCGAGGCTGATTAAAGAAGGCAGGTTGTATGGCGGATATCAACAGGAAATGCAGGAGGTTCATCGCCAGAATGCGTACGCATTGGACAAAATAGTATCTACTCATGGTTGGCCTGATGTACCTAAAGTCGGTCTTGAAGGCTCTCGAGCAGCATGGTTAATTGCCCAGCACGCTATATGCACTCCAGGACTTCAGAGAAAATTTCTTAAACAATTATCCAGAGCGGCTGAAACTGGCGATGTACCGATGAAGCAAGTTGCATTTCTGACAGATAGAATTCGATATAATGAAGGCAAGCCGCAGGTCTATGGTACTGTTCTGGATTGGAACGAAAACGGTGACCTCACTTGTGAGCTCGAAAATCGGGAAAGAATCAATGAGCTAAGAGCCAATGTGGGCCTGCCTCCGTTCGAGCAAGCATGCAAAGAGCACAGAAGGAGAGTGGAAGCCGAGGGAGGAAAACCGCCAGAAAATTATGAAACCTATAAGCGAACCGCTCGTGAATGGGCGGAAAGTGTAGGTTGGCGGTAAGTGCATCACAAAAAATTCAATCGACCGAAAAACTGCTCCGCGCATTTTAGTCGGTTATACCAGAGTATTAACCGCGTTACTGAGAGGAGGAGCTAGAAATGCAAAAGTTCAGACGTTTAACGGGGATCATGGCCTTGATGATCACCACCGTGGCCCTCATAGGTTCGATCTCTATGTCGGCGGTGGCCCAAGGCGAGGGCATGCTATATCTCGTCGAATTCAAGGCGAACGAAGCCGGAGCCCCAATGACCCGCGACCAGGCGGTCGGATTGCTTGAAGGATTAATCGTCCCGAGCCTCGATGCGTTGGCAAAGAACGGAAAGATCCATGCGGGAGGGCTCCTTGTCGGCGCGCGGGCTGGTATTTTTATCGTCGGCGCAAAGTCACACATTGAGGTAACCGAACTTGTGCGTGCGCTTCCGGCGTGGGGAGTCTGGGAATGGGATGTCACGCCGCTCGAGAGCTTTGCGCATCGTGCCGCGCTGGAAACGAAGATGATCCAGGGGCTACGCGCACAGAAGTAATGAGGTACTTCAACTCGAATACCAGTTTTTGTTGAGTGCCTAACAAGCGTATATTCTGTTCGACTGCTACGACTATCTTGTGGAATTACAAAAAGCTGTCGTCAGTGAGGGCCAGTGGTGCATAGCGTTAGATGAATCCTGACAATAATGCGTTGGCAAGAGTTTTATCCGGATTTTTAAATAGGTGTTCTGAGCGTAGTGGCCTGGCCGATATGGTTTAGGATTCGCCACGATTGATAATTTGCAGGGGGATAGTTCGTCTTCAACTGTACATTGCTGATGTAAGGAGAATATGACATGAGGCCAATTTTTGAGGCTGGCGAAAACATTGCGATCAAGGTCCCTGCCCATGAATATGACCAAACCGTATCGTTTTATCAGGATATTTTGGGTCTGGAGCGAAAAAACGCAAAGTCTACCGATGAGTACCACACGGCGGTGTTTAAATTCGGTGACAAAAACCTCTGGGTGGATCGAATATCTTCGATCAGTCAAGCGGAGATCTGGCTAGAGATAAGAACGGACAATGCCGAACATGCGGCCACGTATCTTGACGAGTGCAAGGTGTCGAGGTGCGATGACATCGAACGGTTGCCCGAGGAATTTAAAGGTTTCTGGATCTCTGGACCTTCGAATATTGTTCATCTAATAACCGAAAAGATCGAATAAAGAGTGGGTCCATGTACAACTGATTCCGTGTTGGTTGTTTCTACGGATCCATGGCACCGCACACGGATAATACGAGGAGACTTCCTGTTGTGACGACTGACACTAATAGCCAACACTCGATCTGGGCGTTCAATGTTGATGACGATTCACAGGGCATTCATCGTACGCTGGGAGACGGCATTAACACCCGTATTTTCGCTGGGCAGAACGTCATGCTCTCGGTAGTTCGTATAGCACCCCACACGAGCGGAACCATACACAGTCACCCGGAGGAACAATGGGGTGTCCTGCTAGAGGGAGAGTGCGTGCGCATCCAAGGTGATGAGGAGTTGTCAATGCGGCCGGGTGATTTCTGGCATACCCCAGGTGGTGTGCAACACTCGGTTAGGACCGGCGACACTGGCGCCACGATCTTGGATATTTTTAGTCCCCCGAGAGACGAATATAAAAAACCTGGACAGGGATTTGGCGTGCGGACTAAGTCTTCGATGTGAGTATTGTCGCTTGCTTGCGCACGCGTGTGTGGATGCGGTCTTGCGACGATACTGTTTTTGTTTGAAACAAAATGCACCAAACTACTTGAAAAGCACGGAGAAATATCATGGCAAATGAAGGGTACCACGAGCCGATTAGTGAACTTTCCGATGAGACGCGCGATATGCACCGGGCGATCATCTCACTCATGGAGGAGTTAGAGGCCGTCGATTGGTACAACCAAAGGGTTGATGCATGTAAGGATGAGGACCTCAAAGCAATTCTTGCCCACAACCGGGATGAAGAGAAAGAACACGCTTCCATGGTGCTGGAATGGATACGCCGCAAGGATCCCAGCTTCGAAAAAGAATTAAAAGATTATCTTTTTACAAACAAACCAATTGCTCACAAATGATTGTGGTAGAGCAGATGAGCCGGGGATTATCGTTATCACCCTTCATTGGACGCCGGTTTACGTAACCGGCGGCATTAACCACGGTGCTGCCATATTATAATTCATTGTCGGCAGTTTGCGGTTGTGATGCTGATGCAAAGAGGCAAAAGGTCCTATTTTTGACTATTATTAAATAGTCTGATGGATTTATATACGGGCTCAAGCTTAGGGTGACTAGGTAATCTATGCAACGTGCCAAAGATGGCGCTTACCTGGGTGTCCATCATTTGAGCTCGGCCGAGACCGTGGATAGTCAACACGACATTACTCATCTCGATCTGGATCATGATCTGGAGGTACGGCGATCGACCTATGAATGGTCGGAACGCGTATTCCGGATTCTTCAGAAGATCCTCAAGGTCAACCTCAAGCTGCATCAAAGCGGAAATCAGATCAACGATGGTGATATATTTCTGTTCAATCATTTTGCGCGTTTTGAGACTTTTATCCCACAGTATCTTATTTACGTAGAAACCGACGCTATGTGCCGCTCGGTAGCGGCAAGCGAATTCTTCGTCAAGGATGACCCGTTCTCAAACTATCTTTTGAACGCCGGTGCCGTGCCTCACAACCTCCCTAATTTATTGCCGTTTCTGGCAGCAGAAATCCTGCGTGGACACAAAGTAATCGTGTTCCCAGAGGGTGGCATGGTCAAAGATAAGCAGGTTTTGGACGCGCGTGGGAAATACAGCATCTATTCGCGGACATCCAAGGAAAGACGCAAGCATCACACCGGTCCTGCCGTACTCGGCATGGTCTTGAATATGTTTAAGCGACGAGTTCTACACGCTCATCGTAATGGGGATAGCCGCAAGCTTGACGAATGGAGCGAGATGCTGCGTCTCGATGACGTGGATAAGTTGTTGGCCACCGCGCACCGACCGACGGTTATTGTCCCCGCCAACATCACCTTTTATCCGATCCGAGTGAGCGACAATCTGCTGCGGAAGGGAGCGGAATTGCTGAACAAGGGCCTCAGCCGGCGCTTGTCCGAAGAGTTGCTGATAGAAGGAAACATCCTGCTCAAGAACACCGACATGGATGTTCGTTTAGGTGACGGTATCTATCCAGGCGAGTATTGGCGTTTTTTGGATAAGAAACTGCTGGGGGGGGTATCAACGCGTATCAATTCGTTGGAGGAGGCCTTTAGTCTAGGATCGGCGACCGGGGCATGGGATGCTCGAATGCTGTCACGCAGCATGCGCCGGAACGTCCTCAAGGTGCGAGATGAATATATGCACCGCATGTATTCGAATGTAACCGTCAATCTCAGTCATTTAGCCTCCCGACTCGTCTTAGAGCTTGTAGATCGAGGACGCATCGAAATAGATAAAAACGAATTCCACAAGATGTTGTACCTGACGGTCAAGCACGTGCAACGCGCCGAGTCGGTTCATCTTCATAGAAGTCTCCTCAATCCAGACGCGTATACCGGTTTGTTAGAAACTGGATGTGACGGATTATCACAATTTCTAAGAACGACTACCTCAATGGCTCTTTTGAAAAGTGCCGATGGCATCTACAGTTTCTTACCAAAACTGCGAGAGGAGCACACGTTTGACGAGATCCGGCTCGAAAACTTGGTGGCAGTGTACGAAAATGAAGTGGCGCCGATTTCTGAAGTACATCAGTCGGCGACCTCTGCGATCAAGAAGGCTTCAAAATTGAGCGCCCGTGAGCTCGCATTGTCGCAGTTCGACGATGAACTGGTCGCCCTTGCCTGGGACAAGGCGCAATTCTCCAAGCCGCGACACGCGTCAATCAACGAGCGCGAGATCGCCACCGCCGACCCGGCGCCGTTTTTGCTAGAGCCCCGGCTCCGCGCTGATACCGGCGTTGTGTTGGTGCACGGGTTTCTTGCCTCCCCCGCGGAGGTCCGCGAATTTGGCGAAAAGTTTGCGGATCATGGCTACCCGGTGCTCGGTGTAAGACTCAAGGGGCATGGCACGTCTCCCTGGGACTTGCGGGATCGTAGCTGGATGGATTGGCTGGCCTCGGTGAGGCGTGGCTGTGCGATCATGGCTGGGTTGACTAAGCGCGTTGTACTCGTAGGTTTCTCAACCGGCGGCGCACTTTGTCTGCGCTTGGCCGCGGAGCAGCCAAAGCGATTAGTGGGCGTGGCGGCCATCGCGGTGCCGCTCAAATTTCGTAACAAAAACATGGTCTTTGTACCGCTCATGCACGGCGCAAATCGTTTAGTGCGTTGGGCGTCGTCGTATGAGGGTATCGTCCCGTTTCGCACCAATGACGCTTCAGAGCAGCCAGACATCAACTATAGACAGATGCCAATTCGCGGACTTTATGAACTGCGTCAAATGGTGAACGATCTAGAGGATCATTTGGAAGACGTGCGGTGTCCGGTTCTACTCTTACAGGGCAGCGACGATCCCATTGTCGTGCCCGATAGCGCCGAGCATATCTATGGCAGGCTGCAACACTCGGAAAAGACCTTGAAAGTGGTCACCTCGACACGCCATGGGATATTGAAGGAAAACATCGGCGATAGCCAACAAATAGTCCTCGACTTTGTTAACAAACAGTTACGACACGAAGATCCGGTAACATTGCTAACGTCACCTGCAGACGATATCCAGTGCGTTGATTCTGACTTCGAGGCGCAAAATGGCCCGCCGGTGAGGCGCCTTTGGTTCAAGAAGGCCTAATTTCGGACTAGATTAGCTCCCGCTGTGAGAAACCGTAGCGTCCGGCGCGTCATTCGATGCGAAGGTCAGGTACCGAAAATCCGAAGAGTATCTATAATGAATCTAATTCTTCGGGAACAACAATAGGACAAAGCGGTTTGGCCGAGTCCAAGATTGCCGGATACTGCGGTGTAGTGCGCGGGTATGCTCATACTTTTAGTTTCCGTGCACAATCACGGGCCTTACTGTGTGGGAGTTTCGTCGTATTGCAGCCAACGATGATATCGGACTCTTAAATTTTTGTGGAAAGCGAAAATAAGAACAGCAGTTCATTTCAGCTATTGGGTTTCAGGCTTATGAAAAGTTTTGAATTGCAGGCATGCTGAGTCTCGTCATAAATGGTTTGGTTCTCATTGGCGCGGGCATTCTCCTTGCTTCCCTCGTGCCTGTCCGACGGTTGATCAAGCAACTTCCTGGTGGACGGATGCAACGTGATTGGTATTTCCTGGCGGGACTGATCATCTTCATCATGGTCGGGTACTTTAGCTATGTACTCACGAACTGGAACAATAACGGTGACTTATCCGGACTTGTCGTAGCACTGGTCTTTTTCTCCGGTGCCTGTTTTGTATGGGTCGTGAATTCGCTTTCGTTGCAAACTACGCTTGATGTGCGCCGAGTTGCCGCGCTGGAACGTGAGAATATTACTGATCCTCTGATGGATATTTATAACCGCCGGTACTTGGATCGTAGGCTCGCACAAGAGGTTGCCAGAGCCATGAGGTACGACCTCCCTTTGTCCATCCTATTGATCGACATTGATCATTTCAAAAATATCAACGATAACCATGGACACCAGATTGGGGACCATGTGTTAAAAGCACTGGGGAAGCTTCTTCTGGATGCCGTGCGAACAACAGATATTGTTGCACGCTACGGTGGTGAAGAGATTCTTATCATCGCAGCAAACACACCGGGTTCATCTGCGTTCTTAGTGGCGGAGCGGTTACGCCACAAAGTGGAGTCGGCGGTGCTCATTCCGCCGGACGCTAAGAATGATCAGGAGCCAATTCACATAACCGTAAGTATTGGTGTTTCCGGCCTTGGCCGAGGAATTGATGATGTCCGCGGGTTGATTGCAGATGCCGATCACGCTTTGTATCGCGCGAAGCAAGAAGGTCGAAACCGAGTGACGATGGAGGTTGAAATTAACCCGAGTCGGCCGATGATCGTGGTCCCCGGAATTAATTAGAAAGACGCGTCGTATCTATGCGCCGCTGTGTCGCGCACCGATCCATAACGTCCGGTTCGGACGCATCACTTCAATTATGATATAACTAGCTGTTTTATTTATAATAATTTACGCGGCGTTAGTCATCGTCTGTCATTAGTTGGGTGTTGTTTCGGGAACAGACACTCAACGTCAAACAGTAACAGTTCCGATACGCCATGACACAATTCGACGCAGCACTTTATGATCCTGATCAATGGGTAGTTGATAGCGTCTTGCGCAGACAGTCGCGCACGCGGGGTGACGAGATCTGCATCCTCACCACTGAAGGAGACAGCATTACTTTTTCGCAGGCCCATCTCGCTGCAAATCAGGTCGCACGATTTTTACAATCGTTGCATGTGGCAAAGGGTGATACCGTCGCTGTAATGCTACCGAATGGGTTGGACTATTGTTGCGCATGGTTCGGTATCTCCCGTCTCGGCGCCATTCATGTAGCGATCAACACAGATTACAAAGGCGCTTTTCTGAAGCACGTACTCAAAAACAGCCGCGCCCGCATCATTATCACCGAGGCTGGTTTTTTCGACAGGATTGCGGAAATTGAAGATGAATTGAGTGATTTGACTGAGGTGGTAACCATAGGGCAAGTCATATCTGCGAAATTCAGACGACTGCGCATTCAAAACTTTGGCGATTACGTAAATTTCAACAGCGGTGAGCTGGACGTACGTGTGACTTACCGGGATCTAGCGTGCATCATGTATACGTCGGGCACCACTGGACCAGCCAAAGGGGTCTTGATGCCACACGCGCATACTTACCTGTTCGGTCTCGGGACGATTGACAACATGCATCTCACCGAGGGCGACATCTTTTATATTGTACTGCCCCTGTTTCATGCCAACGCTATGTTCATGCAGTTGTATGCCAGCCTCATTATTGGGTGTACAGCGGTAATCAGAAATCGCTTCAGCGCGAGCGCATGGATCCATGACATCGTTCACTATCGTTCACTATCAGGCGACTATCACCAACTCGCTGGGTGTGGTCAGCACCTTTGTGCTCAATCAACCGCCAACCGAGATGGATAGAAATCATCAACTCCATACTATTGGAGTCGCCCCCAATCTGCCGGAACTCGATGCCAAACTGCGTGAGCGTTTTGCGATAAAAAATGTCATTGGGTTATACGGTATGACCGAAGTCAATATCCCACTATATACGCAACCCGGCCTCCCACGCCCCGGCAGTTGCGGCAAGGTTTGGGACAAATACTATGAGGCCAAGATCGTGGATCCCGATACCGATGAAGAAGTGTTGGCACGGCAGGTGGGAGAAATCGTGGTACGGCCCAAGCAGCCATTTGGATTCATGGCGGGGTATAACGCGATGCCGGATAAAACCGTCGAGGCGTGGCGTAATTTCTGGTTTCACACCGGCGACGCCGCATGGATGGACGATGAGGGCTATGTCTATTTTGTTGATCGTATCAAAGATTGTATACGCCGGCGGGGGGAAAATATCTCGTCATTTGAGATCGAGGAGGTAATCAGTCAGCATACAGCCATTGCCGAAGTGGCCGCAATAGCGGTTGAGTCTCCGATCTCCGGCGGCGAGGACGAGGTGAAAGTGGTGGTAGTACTCAAGCCGAAACAGCAGCTCAGTCATGAGGAATTAGTTAGCTACTGCGAGCCACGCATGCCGCGATTCGCGGTGCCACGCTACATTGAATTTGTCGAATCGCTTCCCAAGACGCCAACGAGTAAGGTACAGAAGAATTTGTTACGGCAAGACGGTGTGACGCCGGCGACCTGGGACAAAGAGGCGAAGACGAGTTGATAGAACTCGATCAAACACAGCAGGAGTTTCTCGAAAAGCGCCGGAAACTGGTGCGGTCCTGGCCATCCATAGGGCTCATCCTGTTGATCGGCATGGTGGCAACATTGCTGTGGTTGTGGATTCAACAACCACTGTTGATCAATCCTTATGAGGTGGTGGACCGATTGGAATCCGGGTCAATAGAGAATTCCACAATAGCGCTGATGGCAGTGATGCTTCCGCTATTGTTTCTGATATGTTTCGTGCTGTTGATGATCGTAGTATTATTTGCGTACGCGGCGTTTGCAAATGAGAAGAAGCACCTGAAAATCATCGATATTCTGACATCTCGGCAGCGATGACATGCCTCGTGTTATTTAAATTATGCGGCGATTGCGTTTACCAAGACCATATACGATGGCAACCCATTGGCGGCACAGCCAATGACCTTGGCTAATACGACGGTGATACCCCAGCCGGTGGATCGCCGGCAAGTGTTCCAGAAACTCTTATGTCATCGTCACGTTATCTAGACGACTTTCAGGTGGGTGAGCGCTTTCGCACCGACGGTATCACGTTGACCGAGAGCGACATCATCAATTTTGCTCTCAAGTTTGATCCGCAACCGTTCCATCTCGACGTCGATGCGGCGGCCCAATCGCCCTACGGTGGCTTGATTGCCAGTGGCTTTCATACGCTTGTCTTGTGTTTCAGGTTGTTCATTCAACGCGGTCTGCTCGCGGAGTCAAGTATTGGATCGCCAGGTTTGGATGAATTACGGTGGTTGGCCCCGGTGCGTCCGGGAGACACCCTGCACACCGAAGCGGAAATAGTCGAAAAAAAGCCGTCGTCGTCAAAACCGGATCGCGGGATTATGAAGATGCGCTACGCTGCCTACAATCAGCACGGCGACCAGGTGTTGTCTTTTATTGCCATACATTTGCTGAAACGGCAGTGAGAGCCGACCAGCGGTATTTATACCAAAGTCGCGGATTCGCCCGGTTTCTCTGATTGAGCCGTTCGAGCGTGTTCTTCTAGGTCGCGATGTCGTATTTGTACCAGCCAATCGTGTTGTCAACCTGCCGATAACGGTTGACCCGAGACACCCCGAAGCCAAGTACGTCAATGGGTTCCCACCCACTCTGGTGCCCAGTCCATCCTGATCCGATAGGAACAATCAGGCAAAACTGTGGTGTGTGCACATCGCGCAGTTTGGCAAATGACTGCCCGGCAATCTTTTGCTGCATAAATTTGGATGACTTTGATTACCACACCGGTAACGCAGCGCCCGATTTTTTCCAGTGGGCCAGCAAATCGTTATTCGTGAGAACCTGAAACCGACAAGGCTGTTTTAAGTATGCCTGTTGTCGTACATAGTTCGACACCAGCGCTTCTCCATCATGGCCGACCATCAGAATCGATTTTGGCTGTGATTCGGCAAGCAGAGTCTAGATATCGAAGGTGCAATATGCGCGCTAGGATGACAATGTCGTTATACCCGGATCATCGCTTAATCGGCCGGCCACAGTTGCGCAGCGCCGCGAACACCGGAGCTGTCCCCATGTTTGTTACGGAGCAACCTGGTGCGCAGTTCGTCATTGAATACGTGGCGCATCACTTCCTTTGCGCCAGTCGTGTACAGGTGGTCGATATTAGATAATCCTCCACCCATAACGATCGCATCTGGGTCGAGAATATTGATCACCATCGCCATTGCCTGACCGAAACGCTGGAGAAACACGTTTACTAGTCGCCCCGCTCGTTTGTCGCCGGAATCGGCCTTGATGATCAGTTGCTGCGCGGTGATCGGTTGGTCGACGGGCCAATCATAAATCAGCCCTGGCCCGGACAGATAGGTTTCCACACAACCTCGCTTTCCGCAGTAACAGGGACGGCCATTCGGTATCAATACGTTATGTCCCCATTCCCCCGCGATGTGCTGCGGCCCGGCATGCAGAGTCTTATTGCACACGATACCGCCACCTACGCCCGTACCCATGATTACTCCGAATACGACTGCGTATTCTTGCGCGGCGCCATCGATTGCCTCCGACAGCGAAAAACAGTTGGCATCATTTTCGAGCCGAATCTCGTGATCAAGCTCGCGCTCGAGATCCTGTTTAATTGGTTTACCGTTCAAACATACAGTATTAGAATTTTTGAGGCTGCCGGTATAAGTCGAGATTGCCCCGGGCACTCCGATACCCACCCGGCAGCGTTGCCCCACTTTAGACTCCAATCCAGACACCATGTCGACGATGGAAAATAGTATGGCGTCGTAACCGTCACTGACCGGTGTTGGCTGGCGGTGACGAAGTACTGTATCGCCCGCATTATCCAACACGACGCCCTCTAATTTTGTACCGCCAAGATCAATACCAATACGCATCGACTAGCCGAAAGGTTCGCTCCAAACATCGTAGATTACATCGGCAACACGATTCAGTTTCGCGATTCGTTGGTCCAGATGCCGGGTCATAGCATCGAACCCCTGGACTGTTGCAGTCGGCTTGGCAATCTCTTCGGCATATAGTCTCGCCCACACAGGCACCATGTCAGCGAGCATTTCCACATGAAATTGTAGCGCTAGGGTGTTCGCGATCCGAAACCCCTGATTAGGGCATGCATCGCTCTCGAAAAGGTGTTGTGCTCCGACAGGGAGGGTGAATGTTTCGCCGTGCCAATGGAACACCTCGATTTTCTCAGCGAGCCGTGGGAATGGTGCACGACAGCGCACCGGGAACCAGCCGATCTCCTTGACTGGATTCTTGGACACCGATGCGCCCAATGCCTTGGCGACGAGTTGGGCACCGAGACAATGTCCCAGTACCGGCACTGACCGTGCGTGGGCCGTGCTGATGAGTTCCAGGGTGGATTCGATCCACGGTAAATTATCGTTGACGCTCATCGGACCGCCCATGAACACGAGGCCCCTAGCGCCGTCTATAATATTAGGAACCGATGCGCCGTGGTCGATCTTGATTATCCGATAAGAATACCCCTTTCGTTGTAAGTATTCGCCTAAATGACCCGGTCCCTCACAGGAGATGTACCTGAATATGAAAATGGCTGACATTGCGCGAGTTAATCGATGTAAACCGAGGTTGCGCGCTAACTGGGGCCGGGCGTTGTTGTTTTGCTTGGTTTTTGGGTCATCAACAGTCCACGCAGACAAGCAGGTTAATCTGCTCGCGCTGTTCAAAGATAAGGCGATTGTACACATTGATGGTGTGCGCCGCCTGCTGGCAGTCGGCGAGGCCAGCCCCGACGGCGTGACGCTGATTACAACGGATGCGGATCATGCGGTGGTCGAGTTTGACGGTCGTCGCGAAACCTTGACATTGGGAATGGCCACCGTCTTCCCAGGGACCGGAAAATCGGTAGTGAGTACAAACGAATCGGTTTCCTTGTGGGCCGATCCACGTGGATTTTTCTATGCCGATGGCACCATCAATAGTTATCCGGTCCGTTTTTTAGTGGATACTGGCGCCACCACGATTGCCATAAACAGTGATCTTGCGCGGCGAATCGGTATCGAGTTATCGGATGGGCAACCATGGATAGCCAACACTGCCGGGGGTATGGCGCGTATGGTGCGGATCAAGCTGGATCGTGTGAGTGTTGGCGACATTACACTACGCGATGTTGATGCCGGGGTGATTCTTGGCTCGCATCCCGATACGCCGTTGTTAGGAATGTCGTTCCTCGGGGAAGTGGATATGGTGCGCCGAGGAGACCAGATGGAACTGAAGAAGCGGTATTAGCCCGTTATTACCAATAATCTGGCAGCTACGGTATCCGATTATGTCTGTGACTCACTTCGTTTATCGTGCGTGATCAACGCGTAGGCGGAGTGGTTGTGAATGGATTCGAAATTTTCTGATTCTACGGTGTATGCGTCGATTCGCTCGTCCTTATTCAGGCATCCGGCTACATCGCGCACCATATCCTCGACAAACTTTGGATTGTCGTAAGCGCGCTCGGTAACATATTTCTCGTCCGGGCGCTTCAATAAGCCATACAGTTCACAACTGGCCTCTTGCTCGACGATATCGATTAATTCCTCAATCCATATAAATGCATTGGTGATAACGCGCACTGTGACGTGCGATCTTTGATTGTGCGCTCCATAGTCGGAGATTTGTTTCGAGCAGGGACAAAGGCTGGTGACGGGAACGACGACCCTTATCTCGGTTTGTGTTTGGCCTTTGTCTACCTCTCCAGCAAGCGTGACTTGATAATCGATCATGCTCTCTACACCGGTAACCGGGGCATTTTTGGTGACGAAATAAGGAAACGCCATTTCGATATGTCCCTTGTCTGCCTCCAACAACTCGGTCATCTCTTGGAGCATGGTCTTAAACGAATGAACCGAGATTTCTTTTTCGTGCTGATTGAGGATCTCGACGAAACGTGACATGTGGGTGCCTTTGAAATTATGCGGCAGCTCCACGTACATATTGAAACTGGCTACCGTATGTTGCTCGCCGCCGCTGCGATCCCGCACGCGAACGGGATGACGGATGTCCTTCACACCCACCTTATCGATGGCCAGCTTCCGGCTGTCCGGGCTGCCCTGAACATCGTCGATAGGCAATGGTTCTACGTTTATACGATTGGGCGAAGTCATTAGTTTAGTCGGATCGGCTGTCGTGGCGTTTTCCTCAGTTATGCGCCGCGATCATCGTCGGCGAACGCTCAAGTCTAAGCAGATTCTAATATTCCGGCAAGCGGAACCGGTGTCGCCTTGATTATGGATTGTTTGATTCCCGCGGCATCCAAACCGTATTCCGCCAGTATTTCCGCGGGCTTACCGTGATCGAGGTGGCGATCGGGTAGGCCGAGATTAATGATACGAACGTCGATGCCCCGGGCCAACAGGTACTCATTCACCGCCGATCCTGCACCGCCCATGGCGGTGTTTTCCTCTACCGTCACCAACAGCTCATGATTAGCGGCCAGCTGCTCGAGCAAATTGTGATCCAACGGTTTGACGAAACGCATGTTAACCACCGTTGTGTCCAGATCTTCCCCCGCTTCGAGGCTAGAAGCCACCATGCTTCCGAAAGCCAGGATCGCCACGCGACGCCCGCTGCGCCGGATTTCGGCCGTTCCGATCGGCAACGCCCGCATCGTTTGGCGTTCCGCCATCCCAGGACCAGTTCCGCGTGGGTAACGCACTGCACAGATCCCGGGGTATTGATACGCGGTATAGAGCATGTCGCGGCATTCGGCTTCGTCCGACGGTGCCATGACCACCACATTCGGCAGGCAACGCAGGTAGCTTAAGTCGAATACGCCGGCATGGGTGGCGCCGTCGGCGCCGACGAACCCGGCGCGATCAATAGCCAGCGTGACATCTAAGTTCTGAATACTGATATCATGAATCAGTTGGTCGTAAGCCCGCTGAAGAAACGTCGAATAGATCGCGACCACCGGTTTCAATCCCTCGCAAGCGAGTCCGGCGGCGAATGTTAATGCATGCTGTTCAGCGATACCCACGTCGAAGTAGCGGTCTGCATATTGCTCGGAAAACTTTACCAGTCCCGAACCCTCGCGCATCGCCGGGGTGATGCCGATGAGTTTTTCGTCCATCGCAGCCATGTCGCATAACCAGTCGCCGAATACCCGGGTGTAGGTGCGGCCGCTGGGTTTGGTCTCCATCTTGCCAGTATCAGGATCGAACGGCGTGACGCCGTGATAAGTGACCGGCGCACCCTCGGCCGGTTTAAAGCCTTTGCCTTTTTGCGTCACAACGTGCAGGAAGCGGGGGCCCGTCAACGCCCGCATGTTGCGCAGCGTTTTGACCAGGGTCTTGATATCGTGGCCGTCAATGGGTCCGATGTAATAAAAACCCAATTCCTCAAAGAACGTTCCCGGCATGACCATGCCCTTTGTATGTTCCTCCCAGCGTTTTGCAAGGCTTTTCACCTGGGGCAGGGTACTCAACACGACCTTGCTTCCCTCGCGGACGCTGGTGTATGCCTTTCCGGACAATATACGCGCCAGGTAGTTGGAAATCGCGCCGACGTTGGGAGAGATGGACATGTCGTTGTCGTTGAGGATCACCAGCAAGTCAGCATCCATGCCTCCGGCATTATTGAGTGCTTCGAATGCCATGCCCGCGGTAAGCGCGCCGTCACCGATGATCGCCACCACCTGACGGTCATCTTCTTGTTTGGCGGTGGCCACCGCCATACCGAGTGCCGCGCTGATCGACGTGCTCGAATGTCCGGCACCAAAGGTGTCATATT
The DNA here is from genome assembly GCA_947259875.1 of uncultured Gammaproteobacteria bacterium. Lineage (GTDB taxonomy): Bacteria > Pseudomonadota > Gammaproteobacteria > Arenicellales > JAANXG01 > CALZGZ01. The sequence continues at coordinate 21,206 of CAMYNX010000085.1, forward strand.
CGCTTTCCTGGCGTTTGAGGAAGCCGGAGATCCCCCGCGGTTGACGAATGGTATGCAACTGTTCGCGCCGGCCGGTGAGGATCTTGTGCGGGTAAGCTTGATGTCCGATATCCCACACCAACCGGTCATCCGGGGTGTTGAATACGTAATGTAAGGCGGTGGCGAGTTCCACCGTACCCAGCCCTGCGGCCAGGTGGCCACCGGTCTTGGAGATGGTCTCAATGAGAAATCTCCGCAGTTCGCCGCACAGCTGCGGTAGTTGATTTGTATGCAGCTCACGCAACTCGGCTGGGTAATTAACCTTGTTTAGCAACTGATAAGGGGGTTCTGCCATCTGTCAGTAAGTCCGGTGTACGACCATCTCCGCGAGCTGGCGTAATGTATACGCATTTTTCGCCAGCGTGTCGAGGCAGTCGATAGCCTGCCGGTGTAAATCTTCCGCTAGCCGTTTGGAGCTCTCGAGCCCGATGATCGATGGGTAGGTAGGTTTGTTCCGCGCCCGATCGGCACCGCTGGTCTTGCCCAAAGTGGCGGTGGTGGACACTTCATCGAGTATATCGTCCACGATCTGGAATGCGATGCCAAGGTGCCGGGCATATTGGTCCAAGGCCGCTAATTCGGTGGTACTGGCGTCCCCGGAAAGCGCACCTAGGTGCACGCAAGCTTGGATCAGCGCGCCGGTTTTTCGCTGATGAATCGCGGCTAAGTGATCACGGGACAACTTTTGGCCCACAGCCTCGAGGTCCAAGGACTGGCCTCCGGTCATGCCAGCGGTCCCCGCTGCCCGAGCAAGACAGTGGACCATATTTAGACGCCGAGGAATATCGGCCGGTGTTGTCAAGTCCGTTGCTAGGATCTCAAACGCCAAGGTGAGCAGCGCATCACCGGCCAAGATGGCAGTCGCCTCGTCATAGGCGATGTGGCAGGCTGGTTTACCGCGTCGCAAGTCGTCATCATCCATCGCTGGTAGATCGTCGTGGACCAGCGAATAGGCATGTATCATTTCCACTGCGCACGCGGCAGTATCCAACAACACGGGATCGGCGTTCACTGCTGCGCCGCTGGCGTACACCAGCATTGCCCGTACCCGCTTTCCACCGTTAAGGCAAGCGTAGCGCATGGCTTCAGTTAATCGTTTGGGGGTAGCATCCGTAGCCGATAGAAAACGATCCAAAGCTGCTTCAACGCGGTCTTGGTACTCGCGTTTTATCGTGTCGAAGGAGGCCGTATTCACTCTTCCGGCGACAATAGCTCAACCGCAAAGTCGCCATTTTTCTTGATCAGCGTCTCCACCCGCTGCTCGGCTTTCTTCAGGGTGGTCTGACAAGTTTTTGCGAGTGCGACGCCGCGTTCAAAGTCCTTTAATGATTCCTCAAGCGTCTGATCGCCGCGTTCCAGTCTCTCGACAAGCTTCTCGAGCGCTGCGAGAGATGACTCGAAGTCCGCGAAATCAGACGTGGCATCGTCTTTTTTGGAGCTTTTGGGCACGTAGTTTGGTTGGCTGATTGACCTGTATCAATTGTATTTTAACCCGAATGTGTGAGACTAGCCCGCATTTCTCAGCGAAGGGTGCCGATATTCACCGCACCTTTAACCCGTATATTTCACCACGGCGGCAACAAACGGCAGCACTTGGACTTATCGTCCATGGGTGCCACAGATGTGCGGCGCAAGGCGATAGATCGCGGGTGCGAACATGCCGAGTATCCGTGGTTCGAGGCCTTAGCCTCAACACTGTTGCGCAGTGCAGTTGGTCGGGCCGATGCGGTCGACTGCGACCCTGGGGCGCCATGTGCGCGAGGGCGGTGCCTGGTTGACATTGGTTTAGCAAAAATTTAGAATCATTCTAAATCTGGGACTTTTGTGTTTTCCAGACTGTATGTACCTGAAATCATAGACATTCGGAGATCAATGATGGAGTTAAAAGGCAGCAAGACTGAACAAAATCTGAAAGACGCCTTCTCTGGCGAGTCACAGGCCAATCGCCGTTACCTGTACTTCGCGGCCAAGGCGGACGTGGAAGGCTACAACGATGTATCCACCGTGTTCCGCTCGACCGCGGAGGGTGAGACCGGCCATGCGCACGGGCATTTGGAGTATCTCGAGAAGGTCGGTGATCCGGCAACCGGACTACCTATCGGTGGCACCTCTGACAACTTGAAGGCGGCGATTGCGGGCGAGACCCACGAGTATACCGATATGTATCCGGGCATGGCGGCGGCTGCACGCGAAGAGGGTTTCGGCGAGATCGCCGATTGGTTCGAGACCCTGGCTAAGGCTGAGCGTTCCCACGCGAATCGATTTCAGAAGGCGTTGGACAGCCTGGACTGAGTCCCGCTAAACGTCACGTGTGCGGAGATTGACAAAGGGCCGGGTTTATCCGGCCCTTTGCAACAAGACGATTTGATAGAAGCCTGATCATGAATGAAACACCCCGTGAAGGAAGTCTCGAGGCACCCGAAAGGCATCCTATCGATCTGCATGACCCATCGTTCTACGACGAAGATGCGCTGTTCAAGGAGATGGAGCGCGTTTTCGACATCTGTCACGGATGCCGCCGTTGTTTTAATTTGTGCAACGCGTTTCCGACCTTGTTCGATGCCATCGACGAATCGGAGACCATGGAATTGGACGGGGTGGCGAAGGAAGTATATTGGGATGTCGCCGATCACTGTTATCTGTGCGACATGTGCTTTATGACAAAATGTCCGTACGTGCCCCCACATGCCTGGAATGTGGATTTTCCGCACCTGATGCTGCGAGCGAAGGCGGTCAAACACAAGCAAGGTCGATCAAAAACGCGGGATAAGCTGCTCACCAGCACGGACACCATCGGCAAACTGGCGGGTATTCCCGTGATTGTTAACATGGTTAATGCCACGAACCGGAATACCGTGGGCCGTAAACTGCTGCAAAAAACGCTGGGAGTCCATCCGGCAGCGAAACTGCCACGTTACCATCACAACACCTTCCGCAAGCGGCACCGCAGAAACGATGCACTTCGAGCGGACTCCACAGATGCGACCCGCGGTCAAGTGGTGCTATTTGCCACTTGTTTCGGTCACTACAACGACCCCTCGTTGGGTGAAGATTTGGTCGCGGTTTTCGAACACAATGGGATTCCAGTTATGCTAGCTGACAAGGAGCGGTGTTGCGGCATGCCCAAGCTGGAATTGGGTGATTTCGAAGCGGTGACCAAGACCAAGGACGTCAATATTCCGATCCTCGCTGAATTAGTTGATGCGGGATGGGATATCGTGGCACCTGTGCCTTCTTGTGCCTTGATGTTCAAGCAAGAGTTGCCCCTGATATTTCCCGATGATGCGGCGGTCAAAAAAGTTCAGCAGGCGATTTTCGATCCATTTGAGTATCTGGCGCTGCGGCACAAGGGCGGTAAGCTGAACATCAATTTTCAGAACTCGCTGGGTAAGATCGCCTATCACGTGCCGTGTCACCTGCGCGTGCAGAATATAGGGTTGAAAACGCGTGACATGCTGTCGCTGGTTCCGGACACTACCATCGAAGTAATCGAACGCTGTTCGGGACACGACGGTACCTATGCGGTCAAGCAGGAATATCATGAGATCTCGATGAAGATCTGCCGCCCGGTGGTGAATCGGGTCCGCGAATTGAAGGTAGATCACTATATGAGTGATTGTCCGATGGCGGGCGATCAGATCGCCAACGGATTGCAGGACGGTAGTAAACCGAAACATCCGATGGCGCTGCTGCGTCGTGCTTATGGAATCTAGATGCTCGATCACGGAAAACGGAGCGAGATATTGAAAAAGCTGACACGCGAAGATTTGTATTCTCTCGAGAAGTACGCTGAGTTACGTCCGGAATTTCGTGCCCGAGTAATGGCGCATAAGAAAAATCGAGTCGTGCAAATCGGAGATCATGCCACTTTGTATTTTGAGGATCGGCTGACAATGCAGTATCAGGTTCAAGAAATGCTGCGTATTGAACGTATTTTTGAGCCGGGCGGTATCGACGAGGAACTCACCGCATACAATCCGCTAATTCCCGATGGGCAGAACCTGAAAGCGACATTTATGATTGAGTATCAGGATGTTGAGGCGCGGAAGGAGGCCTTGGCGCTGCTTGTCGATATCGAAGATCGCGTCTGGATGAGGGTGAATGGTTTTGAGCCGACTTGGTCGATTGCCGACGAAGACCTGGAACGCGACACCGCGGATAAGAAGCTTGCTGGACGATTTCGACTGACGGCGCACAGTTGGCCTCACAAATAGCGGCAATGGCGCCGATTCCCCGATAAGCCCGCCAAAGTACCGGCTTGGGTCCGCAAATGATATTCTCCCGTTTGTTTCTTGTTTTGCGATCGTCAACAATTCGAGTACTTTATGAAGGTCCAGTTTCGTGTATGATTACGCGCCAATGGAATGTTCAACATAATAACGCGTAACTAACGCTCGTTAGCGAGTATGAGTGCGGTTTACGACTCGTCTGCGATAGAAGTGTTAACCGGTCTAGAGCCGGTCCGCAAGCGGCCTGGGATGTACACCCAGACCGAACGCCCGAATTACCTCATCCACGAAGTTGTCGATAACAGCGTTGACGAAGCCATCACTGGTTATGCCGACACCACGCAAGTAGTGTTGCACGAAGACGATTCCGTGACCGTCGCCGACAATGGTCGTGGCATGCCGGTGGACAAACACAAGGAGGAAGGTGTTTCGGGGGTGGAGGTAATCCTCACCCGTCTTCATGCGGGCGGTAAATTTTCGAACAAAACCTACCGCTTCTCTGGTGGATTGCATGGTGTGGGGGTCTCGGTAGTAAACGCGTTATCGAAGCGCTTGGAAGTATGGGTACGCCGTCAAGGGAAGGAATACCATATGCGCTTTACCAACGGTCACAAAAGGACTGAATTGAAGGCGGTA
>CAMYNX010000086.1 GCA_947259875.1 uncultured Gammaproteobacteria bacterium
GCTTCAAAATGGGACTGTCGGTCCTGGCCATGTCTCATCCCGCGGTTTGGCCCGCGTAATGGCGGTTCGGGCTTCACCCCAACCCTCACACGCCGTACGCCCGCGACGCCCGCGGTAAAGGTTTAACAGGCGTTTGCAAAATGCGTAGAAGTGAAAGAAGGTCAACACCATCCACCGCTGCCACCGGCGCAGCGGGAGATCGCCGCAGACAAGTTTGTCGTCGTACATGGCACGATCGGTCAAGCCCACTGCGCCGAGCGCTTTAACCTTGACGCGCGTACCGCGCGGCAACCGTGAACCTAGCACCAGGGCATCCAGCAAATCGCTATCCAGGCCTACGTAATTGCTAACAGCACCGTAGTTGAACGGACACGGGAAGGGAGAGATAAAGTCTATCTTTTCAGTAAAACCCCGCTTTACAAAACTTCCTCGCGGGACCTCAATGATCACCTCGAGCTGTGGCGACTCTCGCCATGCCAGTTGAGATCGACTTTCTATCGAAGCGGCCATATCACCAGTCTACTCACTCGGCGCCGGCACCGCTATCCTGGATCATCCCAGTGAAGATCATGGGGCTCGGATTAGTCGACCGGCTGAACGCGCTGCTCTTGCAACGCTTTACAAACATTTCCTCCTTGCGCACAAATAACGTCGGGCATCATCGCTGTCTCACTGACATGCGGCGCCAATGTTAACTGTCATTTCAAGCGCGGCGAAGAACCTCAGCGTCTTTGATGCTGATGGCAACCTTGACACGGTGAGATCCCTCCGCGCTGCGCTTGTCGGGATGACAACTATATTGTCTTGCGCGCAGCCGAAGGAAAGGATCCCAGCCTATTCACTGACAAAGGATGCTTTGTCATCCTGAGGCGCCTTTCTTTTCTGTCATCCCGAGGCGCCTTTCTTTTGTGTCATCCCGAGGCGCTGTGTGCCGAGGGATCTTACCGTATCTAGAGTTGCCACCAGCGTCAAACACGGTGAGGTTCCTCGCCGCGCTCGAAATGACATCAAGGGATTATCGCGTGCGCTATCCGAGTAGCGGATAGACTCGTTCGACTTGCTCGATCGGAAGACCTGGCCCGGGTGGTGACAGGCGGCCATAGGTGACCAGTTCGGTGGGCGGGATGGGTCGCCCCACGATGCGGCTGAGATCCGTCAGCCTGGCGCCTTGGCGGACAAGAAATGCAAGATAGGTGTGGAGCAGTGCTTGTCCCGTGACCTCCGCAGGGCGATTGAGGCCAGCATCGTAGGCGGCGGTCTCGATTATGGCATCGAGATCGGCGACTTCTAAAGCTTTGCCATCCGCATCGACCCATATTGGCATATCGGTTGTCGTTTCTGTGGGCTTAAAATCAGCCAGGCCAACACGAAGTCGGCGCGGCAGCGGAATGGTATGGCCGCCTGGTCCACCGATGCGCAACTCCGCCGCGTGCAAGTCCACGTCCTCCCATCGCAGCTTCGTTGCCTGTTCCACACTCAACCCGCCCAGCAACGTCATGATCAGCACGCGCGTGGCTGCATCCTCAGTGTTCAGTAGGAGTGCCGTCTCGGATTCTGCCAACTCGCGTGCTGGTAAATAGTTTAGCGCAGGCATTGGTTGCTCAGCGGGCAGCTCGGTAACGGGCCGTGAGCGCTGAATGACGCGGTAAAAAAACGGGGGTAATTCAGTGGTCGCGGTCTCGCCTTCCCGGCGCCCAACGAACTCGTAGAACCATACCGCGAACAGGCCCAGCACGAACGCGACCCCCAAACTGATGCCTGCATCCCGCAAAAACAGGGGACGCACTGGACGTTCGGGTACGAACGCCCGCTCCAAGACCTCGAGTTGGGGGAGTTGGTGCTCATCCATGATCTCCGTTTGCACTAGACGCTGCTGCACCTCCCGATTGAGCTGTTCGAGTTCTAAGAGGTCCTGTTGTAGCGCTTCATGCTCCGCGAAACGTGCCGTAAACGCCGACACCGTTTGTTTATATTCTTCCATCTGCCGCCGCAAATTAGCGGTGGCTTCGCGCGCGCTCCCTAGCGCCTGTTCAGCCTCGCTCAATGCAGCTTGTTGCGCCTGTCGGCGTTTGAGTTCGATCTCTTGTTCCACCCTTTCGAGATTGCGCTTCGCCGCCTTAATGTTCGCGTCGAGTGCCATATAGGCGGGTGTATAACGCTGTTCGAAGTCCTGCATCTGCTCGCGAAGCGCAACCGCACGCTGTTCGAGATTCGCCAACGTGCGCTCATCATCGATCCGCACCACTGGGTCACCGCTGGCAACGGCTTCCCGCAGCGCTTTCAATCGGGCCTCAGCGGTGACTTCCTGCTCGTTGGCCTTATTTAGCGCCTCCGTGAGTCCCCTCAGTTTTGCCGCCGCCCGGTTCTCATCCCGTTCCATGGAAACGATGTCATACTGCTGACGAAACTCCTCCAGCTGTCTTCGTTTCACCGCCACTTTTTGCTCGAGCGCTGCGCTCTGCTGGCGGTATGCCGCATCGTTCGATTCGGAATCGGTCTTTCTTGTGGAAGCTTGCGCAGCCAGATACGCATCCACCCAGGTGTTCACCACCAATGGCAATGCTGCGGGTTGCGGTCCTTCTGCGCGAAGCTCCAGGATCCCGGCGTCGCCCACCGGCGTTACCGAGAGCATGTCATTTAGTTCCCCCACTGTCCGCGGCAGGCCATTTCTAGGGCTGGTAACACCCTCCAGTTTCTCGAGCACTTGGGTCAGCAGAGAGTGACTGTTCAGCACCTCGCGTTGCAGTGCGACCCGCTCACCTCGATTAACCTGCATTGGGTCCTCGCCCGACGCCGTCGAGGACATAACAAGAATCGCGCTGCTCTGAAATACGGCCGGGCGTATGAACGTATAGGCGAGTCCCAGTAGACCACTCAAGGCAAACACAATAGTGAAGATACGCACTCGGTGTGGTCCACGCCTGGGCGCCGTATTGTTCACTGATGATGGACTGAGGGCGGGATACGGATCGCCCGATATCAGTTCAACTTGCGGTGGCATGTCCGGCATTCACTACTCCTGTCACCCCATGATCATCGGCCTGACTGACCCGATTTGGCTGTATCTGCAACTATTTTAACCGTTTCGGGGAAGTGATCAGTAACGAACTTGGCGATCTACCGCTCCATGAGCTTGTTGTTTAAAGCTGCGATTATCGCGCTGAAATGACGGCTCTAAGCTTGTCGGAGGAGATTTATTTGACTAATAGCTACGTGAATACAAACAGTTAGCGTGGTCCGACCCTCGTGTTGAACTCGTGAAATACGGCCGGGCGCATGAACGTATACGCGAGCCCCAGTAGACCACTCAAGGCAAACACAATAGTGAAGATACGTACTCGGTGTGGTCCACGCCTGGGCGTCGTAATGTTCACTTGTGATGGATTGAGACCGGAATACGGATCGCCCGATATCAGTTCAACTTGCGGCGGCATGTCCGGCATTCACTACTGTTTCCGGAGATGATTTCTTTGGTAACAACCGTCCGATCTAAGATTGTGCGCCACATCAAATATCCACTAGATTGGGAACCCGCTCCTCGTGTTACGTGTTAGCGGGCCAACTCACTTCACGGACGATTTTCCATTTACCCTGCTCTCTGATCAGGGTCAGCCTCTTTTTCACTTTGTCCTGGTAACTGCCGGACCGGTAGAGTTGTACAAAAGAAACCTGCGCATAGGACGCATCTTCCCGCTCCACTTTAAGATCTTGTATTGTCACTTCGACCGACGCGGGGGTCGTTAACTTGCTCCTACGGTCTTGCCGCCAGGTTTCCATAGTATGTCCGCGTGTGGGCACGAATTGGTCGGAATAAAACGCAAAATAGCCCTCTACGTCCTGGGCCGACCAGACCTTCGCCCACTCTTCAATCCGTTGTGCAAGCGATGATCCCTTCGCTACCAGAGACTCCATCCGTTTCGTCACCTTAGTTTTTTGTTCCACGGTCGATCCTTGATCCGCACGGACCGTTTCCCGCCTGTTTACGACCGTCTCGGTTGCGGCTTCGGATTGGGCCGCGGCCGACCGCGCCGCGGTACGAATTGGCTGCTTGGCTTCGGGCCGCGGGATTCGTTGTTCTTTTGCTGGTTGTGCTTCCAGGGTCTCCTTCTGCATCGGCGGTACCGGTTCCTGGGTGGCTGCTTTTGGCTTGGGCGGCGCCTGCATGGCTTTCGCTACCGGTTGCCCTTGCAGCCGCAATACCAGGACCCGGGCGTCTTCCGCCTCCGGGAAGTCCTTGTGGTCGCGCAGCAAACGCTCGAGCTCCTTGCGGGCGGCGTCTTCGCGATCATTTTTCATCAACGCGACCGCCAGATGGTAGCGGATGCTGGATAAATGCGGCATCTTGCTGGCGGCCTGTTGAATTAGCGCCAGTCCACGCGCTGGATCCCCTCGGTCGAGCAACAACCAGCCAAGCGTGTCGGCGATCTCCATATTGTCCGGCGCCAAGTCGTGAGCCTGTTGTGCGATTGCAAGCGCACCGGGATCGTTTTGTTCGTGCAGCAACCAGGCGAGATTATTCAAGGTTACGATATCCTTGGGTTGCGCCTTGACCACCACCTGGTATTGTTCGATCGCCGCCTCGGATTCTCCAGCCTGTAAATACGCCTGGGCCAACACCCGGCGTACACGTAAATCCTCCGGATGATCGGCCACCCAGGCTTCCATGGGCTCACGGGCGGACCGCATGTCGCCCAGCCGCGCACGGGCCTGGTAGAGCTTGACCGTAAGCTCCGCGGTCTGCTGCCGGGAGTATCCGGCCGCGTAGCTTTGTGCGGCATCGGCATACGCCCGCTCACCCATATGGATGTCGCCCTCCAGGAGATAGCCCTGCTGGCTCTGGGGGTGCTGTTCCTGGATCTGCCGGGCAAGCTGCAAGGCCTCCTGTGACTTTTTAGTGCGTTGCTTGAGCCGCACCAGCGCCACTTGGGCCGGCAGATAGTCCGCTTTCAGCGATAAGGCCTGGTTGATGCTTGCGATCGCGGCGTCATAGTCTTTGGCCGTTGCCTGGGCGTTGGCCAGCAACCAGTAGGCCCGGGGCGATTGAGTCTGCAACTTAGCGGCTTCCTCGAAATTTTTTACGGCAAGCACGGCCTCCCCCATCGCCAGCCGCGTTGCCCCCAGCATCTGCAGCACGCGAGGATTTTTCGGATGCGCCTTCGACAGCTCGCGTCCGATGCCGATGGCCTGGAGGTACTCGCGCCGCCGGACGTGGTACTCCGCGAGCATGAGGCCCGGCTGCAGCGCGCCGGGGTTCTTCTCCCAGGCCTTTTTTACCCACGACAGCGCTTCGTCCGGCCTCCCTTGCCGCGTTGCCAGTTCGGCCAGCGCCAGCGTGGCCGCGATGTGGCCATCGTTTTTCTCAAGAATCGCTTGCAGGCGGCCCTCCGCTTGCGCAAACTTTCCGTCCCGCACATCCAGGCGCACCAGGTTGATGGCGGCGGCACTGTAACCGGGCGCCAGGTCCAGGGCCTTTTCAAAACTCCGGCGGGCCTGATCGGCATCGCCTTTCGCCATGTAGACCCCGCCCAACAAGTTGTGAGACAAGGGGTTATCCGGCAACTTTTGAATCAGCGCCTGGGCAGCCTGCAGACCTTGATCGAGGTCGCGATTCCGCAGGTGGGCCAGTACCAGCAGAATGTCCGACTGAAACAAACCCTGACCAAGATCAACCGCGGATTCCAACTCGGTGACGGCTTGCGCCGTCTGCCCCTGGGACAAGTGGCTGAGGGCGAGTTGGGTACGTAGAGCGGCAAGATCGGGGGCTACGTTGACGGCTTTTTCGAGCCATTCGTTGGCCTGGCTGGGGTCCCCGGCCCGCAGGTACGCGCTGCCCAGCAACGCCAGCCACTGCGCGTCATCGGTAGCCTGCTCCACCCCGTTCTCCAGCACCGTTATAGCTTCCTGTGGCTGATTGAGCTTGAGGTGGGTGGCGGCCAGCAGTTTACGGCCCGGTCCGTGATTCGGCGCTGCACGCATATATTGCGCCAGTTGCGGCTGTGCTTGTTCGAACTTTCCCTGCGCGTACAGGACGGCCCCCATCAACAGCAGGCTCGGTACGTGATTGGGCGCGGCCTTCTGCACGTTCCGCAGGGCGGCTTCGGCACCTGGCAAATCCTTTTTCTGATACGCAAGCACCGCTTGCAGGTAATTGGTCATCGGGTGCTGCGGAAAGCGCTTCGACAGCGCATCGATGTCGCGCGATGCCTGTTCATGTTCACCCAGGCCGATATGGGTCATGGCCTTGCCGGTGCGGGACACAAAGTTGTTGGGGGCGATTTCCACGGCACGCGTGAAGGCACCCTTGGCCGCGAGCAGATCCCCGCCCAAGCGGGCCAGCTCACCCTTTAACAACCACGCGTCGAGCTCGTTTGGGGCCACGGTAAGCGCACGTTCCACGTATCTGCTCGCGGCGTCGTTATCCTTGTCAAACACTGCCAGACGCGCGAAGCCGAGCAGCGCCGCGACATTGTCGGCGTCCAGTGCCTGTGCCTGGGTAAACTTTTCCTTAGCGTCGGGGAGACGGCGCAGGGCCAGTTCGGCCTGGCCGTGGAGCGCGAGCACCTCAGCGCGAAGTGTCGCCGGCGCGGCCTTCGGCGCTTTGATTTCATCGAGCACCTGTTGGTAGGCCCGCTGCATCAGGTAGGCGCGTCCCAACGGCACCAGTACATCCTCCGGCTTCGCCCCCAGCTTGCGCGCCTGGGCGAGTTCCTTCGCCGCAGCAGCGCCTTGGCCTAGGCGCAGATAGATCTCACCCAATCGAAGCCGCGCCCGGGCATTGTCCGGGTCTTGTTGCAAGGCGTTCTTGAGTTGAATTACCGCCGCCTGGGTCTCCCCCTTCTTGAGGTAATTCTCCGCTTCGCGCAGATATTCCTCGCTCGTCGCTGCCGATGCGGCCCCGGTATAGATCAGGATCGCGGCGCACAGACTTCGCATCCACCAAGCTCTGGTATTTCGTTTTAGACAGGTCTTACCCGGCATACAGCCTACACCTCCGCGGTCAGTCACATCACACAGCTTAACGGCTCCAATAATAAAACAAAAGACACGTCCCCACTTGCCCGGTTATTGCACCAAGGCGCCCCGCCGCCCGATTCCATCGTCATCATCCGGGATCCTTGGCACAATCTAAAGGTTAGGATCCTTTCCTTCGGCTGCGCTCAGGACAGGGTTTTAAGGATGTCATCCCGAGGCGATAGCTGAGGGATCTCACCCGGTGAATTTCGTCACCCCATTAAACACGGTGAGATTCCTCGCGGCGCTCGGAATGACATGAACGGCTGGCACCGCGTTTGGGTGGGACAGCAATGAGACGGGATCTTTAAAGTGTAATTTATGACTTAGGATCCTTGCCCCTGATGCGCGGGGACAAGCGTCGTTGCATTCTTCACGATAATAATAACCGTATTGTCATTCAGACCACACACAGCGACACTGTCATTCTGAGCGAGCATAGTGAGCGAAGAATCCGACCCGCCGTTGGTCGTGCCGAGCGTAGCGAGGCATCTTACCCTGGTTGAACATGGCGACGAGTACAACACGGTAAGATCCTTCGGCCCACATCGCATCAGGATTACAACAATGACATTTACCTAATCGTCTCATTCGCCGTGATGCGCGGCGCGCCCTCCCGCTCCCACAGTATATTAACGATGCGTTCGGCGGCTTTGCCGTCCCAAAGTTCAGGCGATCTCCCCGCCTTCCCCTCGCCACTCAAGATGTTGTGCACCGCATCGAGCAGTCGCTGTGAATCGCGTCCGACCACCACATTGGTGCCTTCGACGACGGTCACCGGACGTTCGGTGTTCTCCCGCGTGGTCACGCAGGGGACACCGAGTACGGTCGTCTCTTCTTGAATCCCACCCGAATCGGTGATCACACATCGAGCGTTATCCATACACTGTAAGAAATCCAAATAACCCAAGGGCGCGCGCAGCCGCAGATCCGGGTAGCCGCGCATTTCTGCCTCCAGCTCAAAATCCACGAGCCGCTGGCGCGTGCGCGGGTGCACCGGGAATACCACCGGTAGCCGTTCCGATATCGCGCACAGCGCGTGGATTAAACCGGTGAGTATCCTGCGATCATCGACATTGGCCGGGCGATGCAGGGTAACCAGCGCATACGCACGCGGCGCGATACCTAAATCGGTCAGCACCTCGCGCTTCGATGCCTGTTGACGGTGACGCAGGAGCGTGTCGATCATCACATTGCCGACAAAAAATATCTTGTCGTCGCTGACCCCCTCGCGCGTGAGATTGTCGCGTGCAGTTACCTCGGTGGTGAACAGATAGTCGGAGATCTGATCGGTCAGCACCCGATTAACTTCCTCGGGCATGCTGCGGTCAAAGGATCGAAGGCCGGCCTCGACGTGCGCGAGCTTGACCCCCATCTTCACGGCAACCAGCCCGCAGGCGATCGTCGAGTTGACGTCGCCGACGACGATGACCAGGTCGGGCTGGACCTCGTCCAGGGTTGCTTCGAAGGCGATCATGATCCGGCCCGCCTGCTCGCCATGGCTGCCGGATCCGATGCCCAGATAACGGTCGGGCTCCGGCAGTCCCAGATTCTTGAAAAATAGCTCGGACATCGCGTGATCGTAGTGCTGCCCGGTGTGTAACAGATAAGGCTCGATACCCGGATACTTGCGTATCTCCTCGCAGATCGGCGCGATCTTCATGAAGTTCGGACGCGCGCCGACGACATTGACGATCTTCAGTTTTTGCATGTCTTTCTTTTTATATATTCCCGGGGAAAGACTTCGGATGTGCCGATAAGCGTTGTCCCATCTGTTGTCGCCACAGCCGTTACCAAGCAGCCTTTATTGGCTCCCAATGACGATGCCCTTTCTCTTCAGCAGCGCTTTGGCGTATTGAATAGGAATAGCATAGGTGATGCCGCTTGGTTTCTCTAACACCGCTTCTTTGGTTCCTTGCACGAACACCTTGTTGACGACCCCAATCACCCGTCCGGTGCCGGGATCGAACACCGGGCTGCCGCTGTTGCCCGGATAAGCGGTCGCATCGAGTTGGAATACTTCGTAGGGGGCACGCATGCGGCGAATGAGCTTGGGGTTGAGCTGCCGCACGGAAGGGGCGGGGATGACGATAGGTGTGATGGCAGAGACAATACCGGTGTGGGTAACCGGATGCAGCCCCAGTACGGAACCGATGGGAAAGCCGGTAAAAGCGATGGATCGGCCCTCTTCGACATTTTTCGAGTCACCCAAACGAAGCCCTGGACCGACACGGCGCGCCAATTTCAGCACCGCAAGATCATAGTCCGTATCCAACGCCACGGCGCTGGCCCCGACTGCTTTCGCGTTGGATCCTTGACCGACAAACACGGTAAGTCGCTCCCGGTGGGCGCCGTCAAGGCTCTCCGGGAGCACGTGGGCATTGGTCAACACATAATTGCCTTGCCCGATGACAAACCCGGTGCCCCTCAGATTCGCCGCCGGACGCCTTGTCGCCTGGTACGTCCCCACCCCGACGATAGCCGGTTTGACCTTTTTGATCGTCTCGGCGAGAGAGCCGGCGTCCGCCGCATTCACGCTGAGCAACAGCAGTAGCGCGCCAACGAAACGGTGAAGCCCGAGCTTCCCGTACATCAGCGCAATCCCCGTTGGGTTGCAAAGTTCGTATCAATCATTCGCGTCTCTAAGGTAAAGTGATCCGCACGTCCGCGAACACAGTTTGGTGCGCGCCCCTGCTCGGAGGTGAGCTTTTCTTCCCTCATACACTTTTTGACGTTGCACTTATTTATCTCCATTTCACGCCGCACCCCGAGTGAGCGACACCTGCTGCGCCTTTGCACTGGAGTTTAACTGCGACGCGCGGGTAAAAAGCCCCTGTTTTACCGTGTGAACGGCGTGGTTTCACGCTAGAATCGTACTTTGAACATAGTTTGCACACAGCATTTAATTAATCAGATCCAACATGGACCAAACGACCACAGGGAACTCCTCTGGCGAGCAAGACGCTCAGACTAATACGAGCGATACCTCGCCGCGCACTCGCAAGCGCCGGACCAAGCGACAATATCACCACAGCCAGCGGCATAACCCATTGATCGCGGCACTGATCGGCATGTTGTTGCTGGTTCTCGTGGTCCTACTATTCACCGGAATCAAGCTCACTTCGCTGAATACCACCAATGACGTGCTGCAGATTAAGTTGCAGGAAACCCAGGATGAACTTGTGCAAACCAGATCCGCGCTCATCAAGACGCAGCGCGAGCTGGAGGCCACTGTCCAGGGTAGATTTCCACAACTGCGCCGCCTGGAATTGGATAAAGTCCTGCCGATCCACGACGGATACGTCAAAAACATCGTCTTTACGATGCTCAAGAAATCCAATGAAATCACCTACGAGTACAAATTGGTTTTAGACAACAACAGCGACACAACCGGCATACCTGAAGTCAAGGTGCTGGTGTTTGACAATCTGGGGGTACAACTCGGCGGTGATGAGTTGCCCAAACAAGAACCGCTGTCGCGCCACGAGACTCGTTCGTACTCGTCGATCGTTGACCTAGTCGTTCCCGGCGAACCCCACTACTTCTTCGTCGTCGGCAAATAAGGCATCACTCGCTCCGTCGCTCCAGGGTGTAAAAGGGGTCGAGGCTTACCCTGATGCCGTCAAGCACCGCCATCTGCTGGCCCGCCTTATTAAACGCCATGGTGAGCACGCCCTTTAGAGCGCGTTTGCCGGCGACCAGGTATTGCTTGTCGGTACGCAGATCAAATACCGCGCCCTCCAGATCGGTGCTGTCGCCCACGGTATGCGTCAACGGCTCCTGCAACAGATCGTCGTTGGTGCCCTGGCTGAAATAAGCCGCCAGTTCCACGCGGTTGCCGCTCGGCGCTTGGGTGCCGATGCTGGTCGCGAAAAAACCGTTCAGGCTCGCTCTGCCGATGACCTGCCCATTGAGGCCCGGTGCAAAGTCGTGATGAAAACGCACGGTGATCACCGCCTGGTCCTGTGTCGCCACGAAGTTCGCATCGCTCAGAACCAGCAGATTCTTGGACTTGCCCTGCTGGCAGACTTTCGCCTGTTTGCCCACCTCACTATTTTCCACCGTCACCCCGGGATATTCTCCGGCGATGTAGATGCATACGTCGCTCGGCCCCGCCGGACTCAACGCCTGATCCTGAATAACGATCTCCAGTGCTTGCGCCGGCGAAATGTAAATCCCAGCCATCAGGGCTGCGAGTAGTGCAACGTACCTGCTTGTTGCGTTCATAACTACCTCCCGTGTTGATGGACATTGCGCAGGATCCGCTCCGCAGCCAATGCCCGAAACTGCAAACCATAACTAGCTTAATATTACCTCTATTATCTTAATAAATGGGCTCACAATTAGATTACTCCCGATGTTTTGTATTTTGCCGTTCCTTCCAACCTTGTTGTCATTTCAAACAAAAACACGTCATCCCGAACAAAACATGTCATTCTGAGCGCAGCGAAGAATCCGACCTGCTGTTGGTCGTGCCGAGCATCGCGAGGTATCTCACGCTATCAGATGGTGGCTACAATTTTGACACGGTGAGATCCTTTACTTCCGCTGCGCTCAGGACAGGCTCGCGTTACACTCGTCAGGATGACAAAGCATACCTTGTCATTCTGAGCGCAGTGAACAATCTCACCATGCTGGATACTGGTGCCAACTTTGAACAGGGTAAGATCCCTCGGCGAACAACGCGCCTCGGGATGACAAAAACATATGGATCGGAGTCACGGACTCGGATCGCTATTTTTCTCATCCGACCCGTGCAGAAGCGATGCGAAAAGCAGCAGAAACCATAACAGCGCGATGCGGGGCGCGTCCAGGATGCTATCCGTCATGCCCATCACTAGTCCTCCGGCGAGCGACGCCAGAAGGATCCATGACATCAGATCGCCGCCCCAGGCACGCTTCGCGAGCCCTTGGAGCGCCTGTAGAACAACCAGGCCAAACAACAGTACCCCAATCCAGCCGTGCTCAAACAGCACATGGATCCAAACGTTTTTAATGTGCCAGCTCAAGTGATCATCGCTGGTGAAAAACCACCGCTTTGCACCGTTTGCGAAATCACCGTTGACAATCAGTTCGTCACCAGCGGCTGACTGCAGGCTGACCTGGTCCACGTCAATAACGGTTTCACGGCCCGGATTATGCAGGGCGAAATACACCGGCCTCCCGCTGGCGCCGAGATCCCGCAGCTCAAACCCGACCTGGTGCGTCTCCCACTCTTGTTCCCTAGCGGTGGAGCGAATAGCGAGCGACTCGCACCGGAGCGAATACAGCAACGACTTCTCGCAGACATTGATCCCCAATCTTGCGCTTTTGGCGGTCGCGCGCGTGCGCAGGCGCAACAGGTGATCGCCGCTCTGCGCTGGTTGGATCCGTTGCAACACATACAGGGGCCTGCCCGAGCCGAGCCGCAGGAAGCGATGACCGTCCTGCGAGGCGTAGGCAAAGCTCGCCGGCCGCGCGGGTCCCGGGTCGGCCCAAAAATTTTCTCGGGGAAAACTGCCGACACCCATCCCAAACAGCCAGTTGACCGGCTGTGCTGTACGCAGCGCCAAGGTCTCCTGCCAATGTGCGAGACGTGTGCGGGCGTCCGGTTCGACAGTGGCGAAGCGGACGTGGACGTAGGGCCCCAGAAACAGCAAGACGCTGAGCACAGCGGTGACGGCGGTAAGCGGTAACACGAGGGCGAAAAATCGGCGGCTCGATAGCCGCGTTCGCGCCAGGCCCACGAAGATCAACGCCGCCACCACCGCAAAGGCGGCATAGTCAGCCCGAGAGAAAGTGACAAGGAGGGCGTACAGACCCAGCGTATAGAGGATGACGCCGAGGAAATAAGCGATTCGGCCCCGCCACACCAGGAAGCACGCTGCCACCAGCGGCAACGATAACACCAGATAGTTATCGATTGACGCCCCGCCGGTGTGCATGCTCGAGAAAAAACCCGTAATCCGGTACTCGCTGCCAAAGTTTAACAATCCGGGGAAGATCGACCGCTCGTAGACCACCAGGGCCACGGTGGCGGCGAGGCCGGTCAGCGCCCCCGGCAGGAAATAACGCTCGAGCGCCCGGCCCGCGGCGAACGCGTTGCGCAGGAACGGAAATAACAGCAACGCCCAGAGGACACCTTTACCCACCCTGAGGGCGTTGTAGTGGCTGTGGTAATTGCTAAAGGCGTTGTCATCCAGCGCCGGCAACGGCAGCAAGCCAATGATGAGACTAGCTGTGTACGCGGCGCCGAATAGGACGAGCAACGTCGCGCTGTAGCCCGGTAAACGCACGCCGCGGGTCTGCACATGCGTACGTACCAACAGCAGCGCGAGCGTCACCGCCAGCAGCACGTCGAATTCATCCAGGAAAAACCAGCCGGTCCAGGTTGCGAAATCGAGTATCGGCAGCAAGCCGGGGACAAAAAACAGCCACCAGTTCGGCCGCTGCCAGAGCACAACGGCATAGGCGCCCAGCAACACCGCCAACCACCCCGCGCCGACCGGATAATGGGCTACAGTCCAGGCGACGCATGCCAGCAGCGTCGCGGCGCCCGCCCAGTGAAATACTCCCGCTGGTCGGGTGGGCGAGCTTGCGGTCTCTGCGGTCGACGGCGCCTGCGCTGCCGCCTGCTCGAGCGTCCCTGCAGTCCGTACCTGAGCAGACGCCACCGCCATGGCTGCAACCGGTGGCGGGTCTTCCGCCCCACTGTCATGCGGTGCCGGTGCGCGCACCTGTGCCAGCCATCTGCGGGACACCCACAGCGCTCCCCGGTAGGCGAGACCGGCCGACAGCATGGCGATGAGCACGGTTGTCGGGTCCGGGTGCTTGCCGACGACGAACAGCTTGCCGCCCTCCAGGATCAAGGCGGTCACACCCGCAAACAGCACGATGGTTGAGGTCTGCCGGGCAACCCCGGACTGGTTCGATAACAACCAATAGCCCAGCCCGAACGGCGCGTACATGCCAATGGTCGCCAGCAGACTATCCATGGCGCCGGCCTCAGTGCTGAAGTAGTGGTAATAAAACGGCAGAAACATCTGCGGCTTGAGCTTCGAAAAGGCCTGTTCAGCGCCGATCCAAGCATTGCTGAACCAGCCGTTCAGGACCATGAGGAACACCAGGTTC
>CAMYNX010000087.1 GCA_947259875.1 uncultured Gammaproteobacteria bacterium
CCGCGTGATCGCTACCCGTCGCAGTGGTGGCGAAATCCGCGTCGGTCCGGGTGCGTTGGCGCGAGATGTGGGTTTCGAGGCGGGCATGGTGCTCGGAATCGTGGCGTCTCCGCTACATCTGAAATTGTTTGTCGAGACCTATAAGTTAGTACAGCGCAACACGTTGAAGGTGTTTGCCGAATCGCTTGCTGCGACCAAAGCGGGGATCGCGGAAATAGTCATACCACCCGGCTCTCAAATGGTGGGCAAGAGTGCACGCGATGTGTGGCTGCGCAAGACCACCGGGCTTGCCATGGTAGCGCTTTACCGCAACGGTGAAACCCTGCGCGAAGGCGAGGGGATCCGTGATCTGCCGTTACAGGCCGGTGACACCATGGTTGTACATACGACTTGGGACGCGCTGGCTCGCGTGGAAAAGGACCGCAACTTCGTGGTGGTGACCACGGAATTTCCTCACGAGGAACAGCGTCCCAACAAGGTCGGCTGGGCTGCCCTGTTTTTCGGTGTCGCGTTGTTTTTGGTGTTGTTCACCGACCTTCGTTTGTCCGTGGCCCTGCTGACCGGCGCCATGGGCATGATCCTGTCCGGTGTCTTGTCCATCGAAGAAGCCTACGAATCGGTGAGTTGGAAAACGGTTTTCTTGCTCGCCAGTCTCATTCCCCTGGGTATTGCGGTGGAGACCAGCGGCACCGCCGCCTGGATCGCCCAGCAGACCTTGTTGTGGCTCGGAGGTGTGCCTGTGTGGGTGCTGCAGGCAGCGATCGCGATCCTGAGTACGTTCTTTACGCTGGTGATGTCCAACGTCGGTGCCACGGTGCTGCTGGTGCCGCTGGCGGTAAACATCGCCGTGGGCGTGGGCGCCGATCCGGCGGTATTTGCGTTGACGGTGGCGCTGGCAACCTCGAATTCGTTTCTGATTCCAACACACCAGGTAAACGCTTTAATCATGGGGCCTGGTGGCTACCGCGTTCCCGATTTCATGCGCGCCGGCAGCATTATGACCATCTTGTTTTTGGTGGTAATGCTGGGAATGTTGAATCTAATATTCTGAAAACGGAAAAAACGATTTTTCTTTAGAAAAAATGGGGTCGGATACCATTTCTTCTGTTTTTAGTGTTGTTCAGCATCTGACCCGGTTTTTAGCGCTTTTGTACTGAGGTAGGTCGGCGTTCGCAGGGTATGGCGTCTTTGTCCAGCGACAGCACGCAATGCTCCTCCAAAATCTTGCGCAACGCGACGCGTCCTCGATGCAGCAGTACCCGCGCGTTCGCCACCGAGATATCGAGCTGGGCGGCGATCTCCTTGTGGTTGAGGCCGGCCATATCGTGGAGCGCTACTACTTCGTACTGAGAGCGGGGCAACTGGATCAGGTACTCCCCGATGCAACTCGACATCTCTTTCTTAAGTGCGCCCAATTCTACGTCCTCACTACTATTTATCATCGCGTGCCTGGTTTCGGTATCTAAACTCGACTCTGGGACGCGTTTAACAGAGCGGAAATGATCGCGGACTAAATTGAGGGCAATGGCGCACAACCAAGTACGCGCGTTGGCCTCGCCGCGGTACGAGCCGGCCGCGCGCTGGACACGCACATACGTCTCTTGGGTCAGGTCCTCGGCCAAGGCTTCATCGCCGACAAGTCCCAGCACAAAACCCCGCACAGCATCGCGGTGCTCGGCCAGGGTTTCGGCGGTAGCTTTAATCATGGAACTCGTTGTTGTCGGCAAAGATGTGGCGCTATGTAAGCAGGCTATCATGGCGGTGTCGGGGGGACAATGCGCGAGGCCGGCTGATGCAAGTCAACAACAGGTGGACTCTTTTTTATCCTTCTCGGATTGACGTAGGCAGGCTTCCATCATCTGTTTCATCATCGGGCCGCAACAGCACCCTTCCATCATCTCAGTGAATTCCTCTGGTGTTGGAAAGGGTGCCTGGTCCGGTTTTGCGCTCCGGCCGGGGTCTTGAGTAGTTTTCGTCGTCATAACCAGGCTCCTTACTGTGTCATTGAAAAGTCTACGTTCTGGTACTTAGACGGACTTGACCGGAAAAGTGTTACAGCACACTCGAATACATCAACTCGCGCTATGTAACGCTTGACCTTGCGGCGTCGTCTAAGGGTTATGGAGAAAGAAAGTTATTGGAATCCTCTAGGAGTTGAAGACGATGATGACATTAAAGGAAAAAGAGCTGGTCGCAGTGGGAATTTCTGTCGTGGCCGGTTGCAAGCCATGCACGGATTACCACCTCAGGGCGGTACGCAAGGCCAAGGCCACCAATGAAGAGGTTCGGCGGGTCATTGCCGATGCCATTCGCGTGCGCGCAAGCGCGCAACAAGTCATGGAAAACTATGGCCTCGGTCAACTCGACACCACCCGCTGCGTTGACGAGTGCAGCGCCGGCAAGACCCGCCGGCTCTACGAACTGGTGTCTGTCGGTGCGGCGTATGCCGTGAATTGCACGACTAACTTGGAAAAACACCTGGCTGTGGCCGCGGCGCTCGGGATCACCGGCGATGAGGTACGGGCGGTAATACGGTTGGCACGGCTTATCAAGGCCAGGGCGGCAACCCATGTGGAAAAGCTCGTGAAGATGAGCAATGAAACTCAACAGGTCCAGCTCCAGCGCCAAGCAGCAGCCGGGGTGCGGTTGATGTGTCGTTCTAATGCTGACGCACATTGAAAAGCAATTTGAATGAGGAGGTAAGTGATGAACCTTGGAATTGAATATTTTGAACTCTGGTGGATCTTCCCGTTGATATGTATCGGTATGATGCTGTTTTGCATGTTGTCTGGGTTCAAAGGGCAAATGAGATGCTGCGGCTCCCATCGGACCCATGACCACGGAGACGACAGCGAACGCGCAATCCCTAACGATACCGAAGCACGGATAGAATACTTTCCCGGCGAGCGCGGAAAAACCAATAACGAAAAAGAGAATTAACGGGATAGATTTACTCAGACCGGCGAGTATTGTGAGCGCTTGCTGACATTGACTGATGTCTGTAGCCGGCGCCGTGGTGGACGACGAAGCTAGGAATTACGCAAACAAAAGCCAATAGAGAATAAAACCACCAAAGGTTAACAGTGACGCAAACTGATGATCGGAAAACCGCCTCATCCTGGGGCGGTCAACGCCAAAATCGCGAGGATCGAGCTGTCCCACATCGGCAAGATTGAGAACCCTGACGCAGTAAGTGCGCACCCACCCCGGTAGCTCTTGACGCAATAAATAACCGGCGAACAGTTCGTCGAGCAAGGGCTCATTGAGTTCCCGTTCATACCAGTGCCGGTAGGCGAGCCGGAAGATATCGGCCTCGAGAACCTGCAGGATCTCCGCACACTCGACAAGATGACGAACTCCAGGAGAGGTGTGATCGTTGAAGCGTTTGATCTGCGGCTGCATGACTGTTGGCGAAGGCGTTAGCGTCCTGGATTGATATGGTAGCGCTCATGGACAACCGGCGGCAAATGTCCGATGGACATTCCTACCTACCCGCATGGCATTGACCGGCGGCCGGGCGTGCGTTCGGGAATATCGTGATCGATTCGGAATTTTTCGCAGGTGCTGCTCGTGTCTGGTGGACAAAAAAGCACCCATTGGATTGTTGGTGGTCACAACCCACAACACCAGTGTCGATATTGATTGACCCGCGTCATAGCAAAGTCGGTTTGACTTATGGATAGTTAGATGCAAATTGAAATCCTTTGCCACTCAGGTCTATCGATGAGATCTTGGACGACTCTATTCTTAATCGCCGCGTTATCGTCTTCGCCGGGATCGGCACAGTCCAGTCAAACTTTCGACGATTCATTCTGGTATACCTTCAATGAGCAACAACAAGTCGAGATTCATTTACATTTTTTCTGGTCGCTTCGTTGTCCGCATTGCGTGCGCGCACGACCGTTTGTTGAAGCGCTGCCGAAAAAGTTTCCGTGGCTTGCGGTTCACAGTTACGAACTGACCAAACATCGCGATAACGTTCAGCTCTATCTGGAACTGGCAAAATACTTGGGAACAGAGGCCTCATCAGTGCCGGGATTCATCTTTTGTAAAACACTTATGACTGGCTATGGTAATGAGGAGACCACCGGCGCGGCCTTGATTCGCACGTTGAAACAATGCCGGTCGACCCATGTGCAGGAGTTATTAAACGGTGGACGGTTGGCGCCTACTGTGGAATATCCAGGTGCGATTCATGCACCTTTTTTCGGTGACATCGATATCACCGGCTTGTCTTTGCCTGTGTTGACACTCGTCATCGCCGGGATGGATGCATTCAATCCCTGCGCATTTTTCGTGTTATTGTTTTTATTGAGCCTACTGGTACACGCCAAGAGTCGGTCGCGGATGCTGTTCATCGGTGGTACTTTCGTTATATTTTCTGGGCTGATCTATTTTGCGTTCATGGCAGCGTGGTTGAATGTGTTTCTGTGGATTGGGGAACTTCGCGTCATAACAATCGTTGCCGGCCTTATCGCCTTGTCAATGGCAGTCGTGAACATAAAAGATTATTTCTGGTTTCAAAAGGGCGTTTCGCTGACGATTCCGGAGGCTGCCAAACCCGGCTTATTCAAGCGCATGCGGGATTTGACCCAAGCCCGTAGCATAGCGCCGATGTTGATGGGCACCGTAACCTTGGCTATTGCGGCCAACACCTATGAATTGTTGTGCACCGCCGGTTTTCCAATGATCTACACGCGCGCGCTCACTCTGAATGACTTGACCCCCGAAACTTATTATCTTTATTTGTTTGTTTATAACCTTATTTACATAACTCCGCTCGCAATCATTGTTGTTGTCTTCAGCCTGACGTTGGGATCAAGGAAGCTCGGTGAGAGAGAAGGAAGAATCCTGAAACTGGTATCGGGTCTCATGATGCTCGGGCTGGGGGTGACGTTGCTGTTGGTCCCTGAGCTTTTGAGCAACGTCATCACTGCGGTGGCGCTTTTGATCGCTGCGATTGCAATCAGTTTTCTAATCGTCCAGTCAGAACGTGTGTTCAAGGCGCAGAAAAAAGGTGTGAGCTAACCGTTGTCCCTGGCCGGCACGGATGCGTCGGAGAGACCGTCGATGCAGGGATTGTGGACTGTGTAAGAATACAATGACAATTTTGAATACAAAATATTGCGGATCTTCTGTCAGCGCATGGATGCCTTTTACCCATAAGCTTGCGTGATCTTATGCCGTACTCAGAACAAGATTACTATCAGGTCTTAGGTGTTCCTCGGGATGCCGATGTGGATACCATTAAGCAGGCGTATCATAAACTCGCCATGAAATGGCATCCCGATCGGAACAAGACCCCCGAGGCAGAGGAACGTTTCAAGCAGGTCGCCAAGGCCTACGCCATCCTCAAGGACCCCAAGAAGCGTGCGCAATACGATGCCCTGGGTATGGAGGGGGTGGCACATTACACACCAGAGGATCTGTTTGGAGGTCTCGATTTAGGTGACTTATTCGGTGATATGGGTTTTGACTTTGGCGGTGGTGGTATCTTCGACAGGATGTTCGGTCATCGCAGAGCGCGGCCGGCACATGGCAAAGATCTTCGGGTGCGCATCGAAGTGCCCCTTGAACTCATCGATCAAGGCGGTAAGCAGAAGGTGCGTATCAGTCATCCGGCAAGTTGTCCGGACTGCAACGGCTATGGCACGCGATCCGGCCGCCCGCCCAGTCTATGCCCTGACTGTCAGGGATCGGGGCGAAAAGTTAATATGCGTCAAGAGCAACGACATGCACAACAGGTCAAAATTCAACAAATCACGATTTGTCCGGTTTGTCACGGACGTGGAACCAAGATCAGCGAACCTTGCCGCGCCTGCGGCGGATATGGACAGGTCGAAAAAGAAGAGACCATTAAGATCACTATCCCTCCCGGTATCGAGGACGGTATGCTGTTTCGCGTCGCCGAGCGTGGACTGCCCGGCGGTGCGCCCGGCGTTCCGCCGGGTGATCTGCAGGTGGCGGTGTATACGAAACCAGATGGACGATTCCAACGCATGGGTGCCGATCTATGGCGGTCTGAGACCGTCGGCGTGGCGGATGCGGTGCTTGGTACTACCATCAAGGCGCCCACGCTGGGATCTCGCGTGAAAGTCAACATCCCCGCGGGGACGCAACCGGACGAAGTACTGCGCCTGAGGGGAAAAGGCCTGCCGCGCTACAGTGGTAGTGGTCGTGGGGACCTCAATCTGCGCATACAAATCCATATTCCCGAAAACATCAGCGCTGAGGAACGCGATTTGTATAAGAAATTGAAGCAGGCACGCTAAACGGCGTCATAAGCCAAAAGGTGACACACCGAACAGCTGGTCGTGCCACCACAGGACGAAGGCCACATAAAGCATCAAGCCCAAGACAACGGCTATCGCGTCGTTGAATTTGGAAGGTGGCGCTGTCAACACTGGACTTTGGTTGCGCCGCTTCATGGAGATCCGGTCCGCCACCGCCCAGACGAGGAACGAACCGAACAGGACCACGTCCGCCAGCGCACCGTTCGCCAGCAGGTGGGCGAAAGCCCAGATCTTGGTGCCCGCCAGCATCGGATGCTTAGTGACCGCCTTGATGCGTCCCGGGAGATAGGCGGCGAGCAACAGCGGAAACACGAAGACCAACAACACCAGTGATCCATGTCGTAGCCACACCGGTGGCAAGTAGACAATGGACGGGATCTGCTTGGCGAGCGCGTAGCCCCAAATGATGAGCGCGAACCCGGCAAGCGATATCAGCGAGTACAGGCCTTTCCACGGCCATTCCCCCACACGCTCTACCATGCGCTCCCGCCATGCCGGGTTAACGATGGCTACCGAGTGGATTCCGAAGAACAGCACCAGTCCGATTATTAATATTCCCATTGTTCTGACTCCCAATCGCTTAGCTGCGGACACATATTGCCCAGGCATGATTATCTAGAATTGGCGCGTAGACCACAATTTCTCTTTGCAGACATGATTATAGTGGCGGTAGAAACTCCTGCAGTCAAAAATCGGGAAAGATGTTAACCCGCGTATTGCACTAAGGATCCCGGATGATGGCGAAGGGACTTGTCCTGCGCGTAGTCGCAAGTCCAGGCGTTCGAGACCGAGTCAGGGCCGGGATAGCCCCGCGACTATGCTCGCTAAATAACCTGGAGACTCGTATGTTGCCGTTTCATTTAAGTGACACTGCGAAGCTCTTAGCTGGGCACTATAGAATAGTCGCGGGGCGCCTTGGTGCAATATGCGGATTAAAGGCCGCGTAGTGCCCCGGGGTTGCGATTGGCCTGCGGAAGGACGAAGATTCCTTATTGCTGTTCCAATCAGGCCGATATATGCGATGCGTTAGGTCGGTACTAACCCACGGCGATCAAAGCTATGTCCACAACAGATGCAAACGGGGTCGTATTCCAGGCGCGCGGGCTGACCAAGGTCTACGATATGGGTGAGGTTCAGGTACACGCCTTACGTGGGGTTGATATCGATCTTTTCAGTGGTGAATTGCTGGTCCTGCTTGGTCCATCGGGAAGCGGTAAATCGACATTGCTCAATATCCTGGGTGGTTTGGATAACGCGACGGCGGGCCACGTGATTTATCGTGATCGCGAACTGACCACGGCGAGCGATTCCGAACTGACAGAATACCGCCGTTATCATGTCGGCTTTGTCTTCCAGTTTTACAATCTAATCCCCAGCCTCACCGCCCGCGAAAATGTTGCCGCGGTTACCGAGATCGCTCGCAACGCAATGGCGCCGGAACAGGCATTGGCATTGGTGGGTTTGGGTGAGCGCATCGATCATTTCCCAGCGCAATTGTCGGGAGGTGAACAGCAACGCGTCGCCATCGCCCGGGCTATCGCCAAGCGGCCGTCGGTGTTGTTGTGCGACGAGCCGACCGGCGCCTTGGATTCGACCACCGGTATCGTAGTGTTGGAGGTGTTGGAGCGGGTCAATCGGGAACTGGGCACCACAACGGCGCTGATTACCCATAATGCCGACATCGCAGCCATGGCAGACCGGGTGGTGCGCTTAGCCGACGGCCGTATCGTCGATGTCCACCGCAATTTCGAAAAGAAGCCTGCCAAGGAGTTGCGTTGGTAGACATGCGTGCCCTCGACAAGAAATTACTGCGAGACCTGATGCGGCTCCGCGGAATCGTATTGGCCATTGCGCTGGTTCTGGTTGGTGGCGTATCCACCTTCATCATGTCTTTGTCGACCTACGACTCTCTGTTGCTTACCCAGGCCAAGTACTATCGCGATTATCGTTTCGCGCAGGTATTTGCGAGCTTGAAGCGCGCGCCGGAAAGCCTGGCGCGACGTATTCTTCATATTCAAGGCGTCGACAAAGTCGAAACCCGGGTGGTCGCCGCGGTCAACCTCGATATCCCCGGGTTCGGTGATCCGGCGTCGGGACAGCTTGTGTCGGTACCCGACCGCGGCACGCCGCTGTTCAACGGATTGTACCTGCGGCGTGGACGGTTGGTGGATCCCGCACGCGATGATGAGGTGGTGATCAGCGAATCTTTTGCCAATGCGCACGGTTTTAAATTGGGCCACAACCTTTTCGCCACCATCAACGGCCGGCGCAAGGAGTTAACCATCGTTGGCATCGTCCTATCTCCCGAGTATATCTACGAGATTCAACCCGGTGCGGTGTTTCCGGACTACCAGCGCTTCGGCATATTATGGATGGCACGGGCGCCACTGGCGGCGGCTCATGATATGGAAGGCGCATTCAACGACGTCGTGCTGTCGCTGACCGCAGATGCCAATCTCGACGACGTCATCGACCGGTTGGACGAGTTGCTCAGGCGATATGGCGGGCGCGGCGCTTATGGGCGCGACGATCAACTGTCGCATAAATTTCTTGCCGAGGAATTCGGTCAACTCGAGACCATGGCAACGGTGTTTCCGGTGATTTTTCTCGGTGTTGCTGCTTTTCTTTTGAATGTCGTGATCGGGCGTCTGATCAATATCGAGCGCGAGCAGATCGCCATACTCAAGGCGTTCGGCTATAGGAATGCTGAGATCGGTTGGCACTACACCAAGCTTTCGCTCATGATCGTGGTCATCGGTTTGGCCGGTGGCGTGGTGGTCGGTATCTTTTTGGGCAAGGGCATGTCTGCCGTATACCAGGATTTCTACCGGTTTCCTTTTTTACAGTACGAGTTAAAACCGAGCGTGGTTATCAATGCCACATTGGTGGCTGTGGCGGCCGGACTCGCAGGTACGTTATTTTCCGTGGCCCGTGCGGTACGCCTGCCGCCTGCCGAGGGTATGCGGCCGGAGACACCGTCCGAATACCGTACCACGCTCGTCGAACGGGTCGGGCTGCAGCGGTGGTTCGCACAACCGACGCGGATGATCATGCGTCACATTGAGCGCCGTCCATTGCGTGCGTTGTTGACGGTGCTTGGAATTGCCAGCGCCTGCGGCGTTGTTATGGTATCCAACTTTCAGGAGGACGCAATTCATTACATGATCGATGTCCAGTATGGAATGAGTTCACGTGAGGACTTGTCGGTCAGTTTCGTCGAGCCGACTTCGGCGCGAGCGCTGCATTCGCTCAAGGGCCTGACTGGTGTTGCGCACGTCGAGGGTTTCCGGAGTGTGCCGGCGCGCTTACATTTCGAGCACCGCAGCTTTCGCACTGCGCTCCAAGGCATTGAGCCCGGTGGGGATCTACATCGCGTCTTGGATAAGGACCTCAAACGCATCAAACTTCCTGCCGCGGGTGTGGTGATGACCGACTACCTCGCCAAGATTCTGGGCATGAGGACCGGTGACTGGGTGACCGTGGAAGTGCTGGAAGACAGTGAGCCGGTATTGCGCGCTGCAGGAGTTGCACGTCCGAAGACGTTTCAATTCGCGGATGTACTGGCGGCAAGCCAACCTGCGTTACGTGTACCACTGGTCGCCACCACGAAGCAATATCTTGGGGTATCCGCCTATCTGCAACGGAACGCGCTAAACCGGCTGCTCCAAGAGGGAAATGTGATCAATGGTGCCTACATCGCTACCGACAGCCGCTACCAAAGTGAGGTCTATACGCGGCTCAAGGAGATGCCACGGGTGTCCGGTACGGTGGTCCGCGCAGCAGCGATTGGGCAATTCAACCAGACTATGGAACAGACGATCTTGTTTTTTACCATGGTGTCGGCGGTGCTTGGGGCGGTGATCGCTTTTGGCGTTGTCTACAACAGTGCGCGAATTGCGTTGTCAGAACGCGGCCGGGAACTGGCCAGTCTGCGTGTACTCGGGTTCACTGTCGGTGAGATCGCATATATCCTGCTCGGTGAACTTGCCGTGCTGACGCTGATGGCACTGCCGTTGGGATTTATGTTTGGGCGCGCGCTGTGCGCATACCTGGTGTCACAGTTCGCATCGGATCTATATCGAATTCCCCTGGTACTGGAGCCCGACGCGTATTCGTTCGCGACACTGGTAATCTTTGCTTCGGCGATCATCTCGGGGTATCTAGTCTGGCGCCGGTTGCGACGCTTGGATTTGATCGCCGTATTGAAGACCAGGGAGTAAGCAAAATGTCTTGGGGACGCCGATTGCGACTGATCTTATTGTCCGTGGGGATCGTGGCGGCCATTGTTTGGGGCTACTGGCCGCGCGCAGTGCTAGTGGATGCGGCGCCGGTCAAGCGAGACTCCCTGTCGGTAACCGTAGATGAGGAGGGTAAGACCCGGGTGATCGATCGCTACGTGGTGTCAGCGCCGGTTGCCGGTTATGCACGTCGCATCCAATTCGATGTGGGAGATCGCGTGCAACAGGGTCAGGCTGCAGTGGAATTGGAACCATTGCGGTCTGACGTGTTGGACCCGCGGCGCCGCGCGGAGGCCCGGGCGCAGGTGGCTGCCGCCGAGGCCTCACTGGATGCCGCCGAGGCGAAGTCACGTGCCGCCAGGGCCGATGCCGAATACGCAGCTCGAGAGTACGAACGCAAACAGCGTTTGTGGAAGAGTCGGACCATCTCGCAAGAAGCCCTGGAAGCGGCGCGTAACCAGAAGCAACGCACCGCCGCGGATCTGCGCTCGGCACAATTTGCGGTGGATGTGGCCCGTCACGAGCTGGAGGGGGCGCGTACCGCGCTGGCTTATTCCGCGGCGCAGGTCGAGGGCAACGGTGAATGGGTCCAAGTCCGGTCGCCGGTGGCCGGCACCGTCCTCAAGTTGCACCAAAAGAGTGAGGGAGTAGTCCAGGCCGGACAGGCACTGGTCGAGGTTGGCGACCCACGCGCATTGGAGGTTGTTGTGGATCTGCTGTCGGCGGATGCCGTGCGCGTCGAACCCGGTACCCGGGTATTGTTCGATCGCTGGGGCGGAGAAGGTCTATTGGAAGGTGTGGTACGCGTAGTCGAGCCGACGGGATTTACCAAGATATCGGCACTGGGTATTGAAGAGCAAAGGGTATGGGTGATCGCGGATATCACCTCACCGCCGGAAAAATGGGTCCGTCTTGGCGATGGCTATCGTCTCGAAGCGAGTTTTCTCATCTGGCAACAGGACGATGTGCTGCAAATTCCGGCCAGCGCACTATTCCGATACGGCCAAAACGAGTGGGCGGTGTTTGTCATTGATGATGGAGTGGCGCGCCGCCGTGCCGTGGAAGTCGGTCGCAACAACGGTTTGGTGTCACAGGTGATCAATGGTCTGAAAGAAGGTGAAATAGTCATCACCCATCCTGATGACACGATTGAAGATGGGACGAAAGTTAAACCCAGACCCGCAGATTAATCTCGGACATTGTTCCCGTGGGCAGCATCATCGTCAACGACCCGGGATTGATGTTGCGCGTCACTAGGAGCGACCGTCAATGCGTATTACAGCCCAGGATTTGTACAACTACACGAAGTGCAAACATCGGGTGTATCTCGACGCCAACGGCGATCCCGCGGAGCGCGGGGAAGTAAGCCCCTTCATCCAGATGCTTTGGGAGATGGGGCTGCAAACGGAAACAGAGTATTTGCGGATGTTGGGAGATCTAGAATTCGAAAACCTCGAAACCCTTCCAATGGACCAAGCCACAGCGCGGACCGTCGATTTGATGAAACAGGGCGTGGCGCTGATCTATCAGGGTGTCATTCAGTCGGACGACCTGATTGGGCGTCCCGATCTGCTGCTCAAGCGGACAGATGCCGGCTCACATTTCGGCGACTACTACTATGAGCCTATTGATATCAAGGGGGGCCGGGGCTGGCAACAGCGGAACGGCAAGCGGGTCAAATTCAAAATACACTACGCCTTTCAGGTTATTTTTTATCGAACCATCCTCGCTGAGTTGCAAGGTTATGTCCCCCCTGTAGCGCATATCATCAACGTCGACAAAGAGGTCGAGGAATTCAATCCAGCGGACTTTGCTGTGGAATTCGACGCCGCTTTTAACGAAGTAAAGCAGCTGGTTGGCGGGGAAGACACGTCGGAGCCCGTTCTCGGAAGCACCTGCCACCAATGCGCGTGGTATCGTAAATGCCGACGCTGGGTGGAGCACAATCAAGATCCGACCTTGCTGTTTTTTGTGGGTCAGAATAAGTTCCGGTTGAAGCAGGTTGGACTTAGGACGGTCGCGGATATTGCCGGAATGGATGTCTCAAAGTACTTAAAACCGGCCAATAAGATCCCACGCATGGGGAAGTCGAATCTGTCGAGGATGAAACAGCGTGCCGGGGTCGTTCTGTCCGGTGAGCCGATTGTCTACCATGGATTCGAGTTCCCAACCGGTAAAACCGAAATCTATTTCGATATCGAGGATGATCCGACGCGGGATCTTACGTATCTCTATGGCATGGTTGAAGCGGACGGTCATGGTGACTGGCGATACCATTACTTTCTGGCCGAATCACCGGATGATGAAGAAAAAACCGTGAGCGAATTCTGGAACTATGTCTCACAGGCAAGTGACGCCGTGTTTTATGTCTATTCTTCCAAGGAACGTTCATCCCTGCGCCGGCTGATGGAACGCTACGGCCTCGATCCCGCAGTGTATGAACAATATATTGAGTCTGAATACGATCTGTATGCCGATTTGGTGGTCAAGTATTCTGACTGGCCGACCTATACCTATGGCATCAAGAGCATCGCCAAGCTGATCGGCTTCTCTTGGCGTGATCCAGATCCAAGCGGTGCAAACTCGATCGTTTGGTATAACGAGTACATTCAGGATCCATCGCGCAAAGATAGACTGCAACGTATTTTTGAATACAATGAAGACGACTGCCGGGCAATGATAGCAATTAAGGAGTATTTCGAGCGTCAATGATGGAGACCGGGGCAAGGCCCAGGTATACCGCTCTACCGCACAATGCACGAACTCATTCTAGTTGTTGGCCTCTTTCAATTATTAAATATTGCTTCATTCGCTGCGTATTCACTGAAACTTGGTAGACTAGCAATGAAAGTATATATTTTGCGCTCACAAGGTAGGCGTTGATTTATTTCGCCTAAATCACTCACTTTTTTGGAGGTCTAACCATGATTTTGCGTAGATCAATGATCGTCGGTGCAATCAGTGTGGTCACTGCAGGCGTTGCGCCGGTGGCACCTGCGGACAATTATTTCTCTTTGTGGGGTGCTTACACCGACGTCAAAGATTTCGACTTTCAGGTTGCGACAGGCACGATCAATACCGACTTCGATAACGGCTATGGATTCGGCGCAGCGATTGGTTGGCGACTGCGTGAGGTCGGCACCGGTAATCGTCTTCGTGCCGAAGCCGAAGTCAGTTACCGATCCAATGACGTGGACACGCACAAACTTAACGGCGGCGCCTTGGCAGGTTCAGCCGGCGATATCGAGAGTACCGCCGCGATGGTGAATGTACTGGTGGATTTCAGCGAGCAGTCGAGTTTTAGTCCGTACATAGGTGGCGGCTTAGGAATCGCACATGTCGAGGCAGATGGGTTCGGCGTAACTGCGATACCAAACGTGGTCTCTGAAGGTGAGTCGGTATTGGCGTTCCAGGTCATGGTCGGGGCCAGCTGGGATATTTCGCAGAGCACCGAGATCTTCGGTGAATATCGCTACTTCGCCACCGATGATCCCAAAGTGCAGACATCGGCTGCCACCGGC
>CAMYNX010000088.1 GCA_947259875.1 uncultured Gammaproteobacteria bacterium
CTGGCCGATGATGCCAAGACGCCGATCTATGCGGCGGTCGACGGCAAACTTGCGGCGATACTGGCAGTGGCGGATCCGTTGAAGGAGGGCAGTGTTGCCGCGATCGATGCCCTACACGAGGCGGGCATCGACGTCGCGATGATTACCGGCGATAACCAACGAACCGCCCAGGCGATTGCCGGCCAAACGGGGATCGACCGGGTGCTCGCAGAAGTGTTGCCGGATCAGAAGGCCGCCGAGGTCAGACGCCTGCAGCAAGCAGGGCACAGCGTGGCTTTCGTGGGTGACGGGATTAATGACGCACCGGCGTTGGCACAGGCTGACATCGGCATTGCCATCGGCACCGGCACAGACATTGCCATCGAGGCAGGTGACGTGATTCTGATGTCCGGCGATCTGCGGGGGATCGTCAACGCGGTTGCGCTGGCGAAAAAAACGCTGCGCACGATCCGGCTCAATTTTTTCTGGGCCTATGCCTACAACATCGCACTGATTCCGGTCGCCGCCGGCGCGTTGTATCCGCTGATCAAGCTCCTGCTCAATCCGATGCTGGCTGCATTCGCCATGAGTATCTCGAGTTTGTTTGTGGTCACCAACAGCCTGCGATTGCGTGGTTTCGTCTCGCCGTTACCGCATCGGCGGGATAATGTTGAACTATCCAACCCGTGAACACTCCAAACCATTTACCCAAACGCCGAAAACGGCTCACATAGACGAGTAGATAGCGGAAATTATTACTATGAACAAGATGAAACCAGTCGCTGCGATGATACTGACCGCGGCATTGACCTTACCCACCCTCGTACTCGCCTGCGGGGCACCTGGATCGACAACCCACGTTGGCGGGCTGATGACCGTGGATCAGGACAACAAGTCGTTTACGATCCTGGACGCGCAATCCGGCAGTCCGATTTCTTTTGTTGCCGACGACGGGATTCTGGAAAACCTCGACGGCGTGAGTGGCGTCATTCAAGTCACGTTCGAACAGACTGGTGAGACATTGCGCGCCTTGGCGGTGAGCAGGTAACGCGACTCAATCACCGGCGGCACGCCAAGCTAGCGCGGTCCGAAAAACCGGGGTCGGAGTCACAGACTCCGACCCCGGTTTTTCGGTGGGGTATCCATACGCTCAGCTTCGGCTACGCTTAGTGCAGGGTTTAAAGCTGTCATCCCGAGGCGTTGTGGGCCGAGGGATCTTACCCTGTTAAAGTCGCCGCCAACATCGAACACGGTGAGATTCCTCGTTGCACTCGGAATGACAGCAAGCAATCGACACAACCAACAGCAGGCCGGATTCTTCTATCAGGTGCCAGCTCATGCTTAGCTCTTGGCTAGAAACACATAATCTCGGAATGACATGAATTGTTGGCACTGCGTTTTTGTGGGATGGTATTGCTCTTAGCCCTTCTTTTCGCCGCCCTGGTGCAATATGCGGGCCTCTGGTATCGGTGGGCAGGGCACGGTGCCGTAGGAGCAGAACACGCAACAGTCACCCGGCTTGGGTTTCAGTAGCGTCCCGCAGCCGGCACAATCGTAATAATACTGACAGGCGTCGGTGGCCATGGTCTCGGCCGCGCGGTGACCGCATGCCGGGCAGGTGATTTCGGAAATCAGCTGAATAGTTGTCATATTACTTGGACACACGCGGCAATTGGTCTAACGAAGGCGATGCGTGGTGACCGCACTTCTGGCGATGATCCATAGACTCGAAGTCATTAGCACATAGCCGACGGCGTAAAGGCTCCACGAAAATTCGCCGGGCCGATAACCGCGAAACGCTTCCTCTCCCCCGGGCAACAGTGGAACAGCTGGCAACAGAAAAGCCGCCAGCGCCATGGCAGTTCCAATCAGAAACAGTACGGTTGTGGTTGGCGTAAACCGTATGTCGCGCCCGCGTTGGGTCATTAACAATGTCCAACCGCCCCAGATGACGAAAAGCAGTGCAATCAACACTGGGGTCAGCCACGGACCAAACCAGGGCCAGGGGATGAGAAACAATACGTCCCATTCCAGCCAACTGGACGGCCATCCGATCAACAGCTTGAGCCACACGTAGTAGAAAATATCCCACAGACCAAATACGTAGACGAATGCCGCAAATACGGCGGTGAAACGCCTTGCCGCCAGCAATGCGACCGCGAGGATCATCACCACCGTTGCCACCTCCCGCCCTAGCTCGATGAGAAGGTCACGGTGCGACATGAGATTGAGCGGAAAGATGGCGAGTGGATGATCGGGGTAATAGATGCTTCGCAAATGAATAACCAGCACCGCTTCGACATTCGCCATGGCGACCGCAAACAGGGTCAACCATACGATAGATCTGTTAGCCGCAAACATGGCCCGTGATGTTAACAAAAGCGGTGGCGACGAATGAGCTTTATTGATCGCCGCCTGGTTTCGTGCTTCGATCGAAAAACGACAATTCCCAGCGATCGGAACCGACATCGTAGCGCAATATATAGACATGCCCGTCGTCGCCTTGCACTTTGAAGTAGCGGTGTTTGGGATCCAGCCATCGATCCTGGACGTGGGCCACTTCGATCACGCGCTCGCCGAGAAAAAACCGGCGTGGTGTTTCCTCGCTGCGATGACCAGCATCACATTCGACGCGAAGCTCGAGGCTGGAACTTGTCATCGGTTGAACACCGATGTCTGGAATTTGCACCGGTTCTCAGCCATGCGTTGCGTTGCCCGCCGGACTGCAAGCGTACGATAGAAGTTTACATGCACGACATGTGTTTTGGACCTTGGCATTCCAGCGCACGCGCACTCCATAGGCTTTTCATATACGCAACGATGTCGAGAGCGTCTTGCATGCTCAGCACGCTCTTCCATGCGGGCATGCGCTGCGTACGCTGCGATCCCTCCAAGGTAACCCGGGCCAAGGCTTCGTCGCTGTGATGCCAGGCGTGTTGCGAATCGTCCAGCGCCGGGGCGCTGACGTAGCCCGGAAGTCTGAGACTAGGGGGTATGGAAGGTTCGCCGACGCCGTTCGTACCGTGACAGGATTGACAATACTGGTCATAGAGCTTTTGTCCCCGTTTGGCCGCTTCAGGATCGGGCGGTTTCCCAGTCTCCGCGGCGGTGTGCCCGGCAACCAAGGAAAACAGCACAGCGAGAACGAGAACATACATTTGTTTTGGTATGTGCATTACAGAGTCAAAATGATGAGTGCTCATGGTGGCTGCCTTCGGGTAAATTGTGGGTCAAGGTTGCGGACCAAGCTGCAGCGGCGCACGCTGGTCGCGCGCATATTCGGCCATCGATCCATCGAACACGCGAACATTGTCGTAACCGAGGCTGCGCAGCGTGAGATAAGCCTGCGACGCACGATGGCCGGTCTGGCAATAGGTAATAATCGGCTGGTCTTTTTTTTCGACGCCGACGTTGGCAAGGCTTTTTTGCAACTGATCGGCGGTTTTTGCGCGAAATCCATTGTCGAATGCCACCGCCCCATCCCACGGCCACCACTTGGCGCCGGGGATGTGGCCGGTGCGTTGTTTACTCCTGGGTTCACCTTGATATTCCTCCCTGGTCCGCACGTCGAGCAGCACCGCCGTGGCATCCTTGCCTGCTGATTTTACCGCCTCTAACGAGGCTTCGTTTTGACGTCTGTCGCTAGCCTTGGGGCTATAGTGAACTAATTTTGGTTTTGCCGGTGTCGCTACCACCTTTCGGCCGTCGAGAATCCACTGCACCAGACCGCCATCTAGAACCGACACCTTTGCGTGCCCGATGCGCTCCAACTCCCAGAATAGGCGGCCAGCCTGCAGGCCACCGATGTCATCATAGATGACAACGTGGGACTCAGCGTTGATGCCCAGCGCACCGAGGATCTTGAACAGGCGTTCATCGTCCACTCTGAGCATCACTCCATCCCGGCGCCGTTGAATGATCGCTTGATAGGGAAGATAAACCGCACCGGGAAGATGAAATCGCTGGTATTGGGTTCCGTCTGCAGCCATGTCAATCAGCACCACCGACGGATTGTCGATGTGCTTGCTGACCCAGTCTGCATCCACGAAAACAGGCTCGGCGGCGGATGTTTGCCACACAAGTGTCATGCACAGCAATGCAAGAACACGTAACAATAAGTTTGTTTTTGCGGTAATACCTTTCAATATCATCATGACCGCTCCTTGTGCCGTCAGTATCGTCGTTGTTTAGCTATCAGGGCGCGGCCTTTATTTGTGGCCATGCTTGGGGTCCTGCATATGTCCAGCGTCATGATGTTTATCATCGTGGTGTCCGTCATCATGGCCATGGCCTTGCGCCTTCTCTGCGCTGGCAAACTGCTTGATGTAGTTGACGACGTCCCAGATGTCGTTCTCCGACAATGCTCCCTTCCAGGGCGGCATGGCGCCGCGCCCTTCCGCGATCTTCCACGCCAAGTCACCATCGGGATGTCGCGGTGCCATTACCTTGAGATTGGCGGCCGGTGGTTTCAGCGCCGTACCCGCGGGTCCGTCGCCTTCGCCCGTGGCGCCATGGCAACTCGCGCAGTTTGTTTGGTAGATCTGTTTCCCGTGTTCAACGGATTGCTCACTGGCTGAGACCGGATTGACGCGTTTTGACGCTTCCATGGGTGCCGCCCAGTGTGCTTTCTGGTGATGATGGCCGGCAGGATGCTCGCCGCCGGCCAGCGCAGTGGTGCCAGCCGCGCCAACCCCCAGCAATCCCGATATCGCGATCGTTGTTAGCACATGGCGGACACGGGAATCCGTGAATTTTCTTTGCATGAATCGATGTGTGTTCATACTCTCTGTTCCTGTTTGCATATGAGAACGATCCAGTGATCGCTAATTATTAAGCAATGCCGTCACGACGCAGCTCTTCCGGTGCCGCGCGATCGGCGACGGTCCCTTGCGGATTCGAATACCAGCCGGGATCGTCGTAGCTGGTGAGGTTTTCGCGCACCTTCAATACCGTGAACATGCCGCCGACCGTCGACTTGCTGAACTGAAGTTGCACCGGCGCCATGGGGGCGCTGTTTTTCGGCATCGGCATGCGCATATAGGCCATATCGCCCA
Source organism: uncultured Gammaproteobacteria bacterium (assembly GCA_947259875.1). Classification (GTDB taxonomy): domain Bacteria; phylum Pseudomonadota; class Gammaproteobacteria; order Arenicellales; family JAANXG01; genus CALZGZ01. The sequence goes on from CAMYNX010000088.1 coordinate 5,034, forward strand.
TGCCACCCTGGCCCATGGTCATATAACCCGGCAGTAGAGAGCGCACCTTGCTGTCCAGCTCGCCGGGTTCCATGCCGACCATATTCGGTAATCCGTGTCCCATCTGGGTCATGATGTGGTGGGTCATGTGGCAGTGCATGATCCAGTCCCCCGGGGCGTCGGCGATCAATTCGATATCCCGGGTCTGCCCCGTGGCGACCAGGGCGGTGGTCTCGGGCCACTGGGCCGCTACCGGGATCCGCTCACCGTCGGTAGCGGTGATCTTGAACCGGTAGCCATGCAGATGGATTGGATGATGATCCATCGCCGACAGGTTTCCAATGCGAATGCGGACTCGTTCGTTCAGTTTCGCTACCAGGGGCTCGGTGCTCGGAAACGATTTGCCGTTGATGGTGAGGACATTGAAGTCCGTCATCTCATTGGGGTCCGGCCGCGACGTTCCGGGCTCGACACGGAACTCGTTGAGCATTAACGTGAAGTCGCGATCGACGATGTCGTCGTCGGTGGGGTTCCGTGGATGAATGATGAGTGACCCCGTCAGTCCCATACCCTCTTGGGTCATGGTGTCGTAGTGCGAGTGGTACATGAACGTCCCATATTGACGAATGGTCCACTCGTACTTGTACGTCTCTCCAGGCGGGATCGGACGCTGGGTCACGCCGCTGACGCCGTCCATCCCATTGGGCAGAAAGATGCCATGCCAGTGAACACTGGTGGGTACCGATAGTTTATTGGTTACGTAAACGCGTATGCGTTCGCCTTCCACCGCCTCGATGACCGTGCCGCTCTGGCGCCCGTTATATCCCCACACCGTCGCCTTGAGTCCGGGTGCAAACTCATGTTCGAACTCTTCGGCGATGAGATGGAATACCTTGACGCCGTCCACAATCTTGAACGGCAGTGCGGCGCCGTTGGGCACCACCACCGGGCGGTAGTCCCGGCCCGGTTGGCCAGGCGGCAGCGGCTCGACGTTCATCGGGCCACCGCTGTAGGATTTCTCCCAACGGGTTTGTGATTCGCCGGCGTGCGCGGTATTTACCGATTGCACCAATGCCGCGCCGCCTGCGGCCGCGGCTCCGGTCATCAGGAAATGACGTCGTGAGTACTTCATGTTTAATGTCCTCCTGCGCCGCCAGCGGCGCTCAACGATGCGGCAGAAGCGGAGGCAGCCATACCGGTACCCCCCTGACTCATTCTGCCATGTAGGATTTGGTCGAGCTGATTGCGGGCGATCCAATAATCGCGCAGATTATCGATGTAGCGCCGGCCCAGTTTCACTTGCCGTTCTTGCACCTGCAGTAATCGAAATACGCCCACCTGCATGGCGTTGTATTCGAGCAATGTGCCGTTCACGATACGCTGACTTAGCGGCAACAATACCTTTTCCACGTGTTGCGTTTGCGCACGTGCCATTTTTACCGACTCTCGGGCCATGCGCGCCGCAGAACGGATCTCTATTGCCTTGGCGAGATATTGTTGCTGCGCGCGGCGCAATTCAGCGCGGCCGCCCGCCAGGCGGGCTTGCCCCACATCGAATATCGGTATTTCTATACCGAAACCGATGCCGTCTTCATACTCGCCGTCGTCGCGTTCCAGGACATAACCAAGATCCAGTTCCGGCACCAGACGCGTGTTGGTGTCCAAGCCTAGTCTGGTTGCGATCGCCGCTAGTTTTTGACGGGCCATCTGCAGGTCCAGACTGCGCTCGACGGCGCGGTTTTCGATTTGCCTGGTGTCGATCGGTTGCTCCGGCAGCGCCGGCAGATTGTCCGCGATCCGCCACTGGGTGTCCTGACCCCAAAAGCCCATCAGCACATTGAGCCGCTCTCGGGTTTGATTCAGTGTCAATTCCGCGGTGGCCAACAGCAGCCGCGCCTCCTGATGCAGCGCCTGCTGATTGGCAAGCCGCAGATCGGTGATGTTCCCCGCGTCATGCAGACGTTGCGCCGCATATAACGCGGCGGCAGTGGATTCAACGACCTGCTCCATCATGTCTTTGGTTTGTGCCGCTGCCTGGGCCCTGTAGAACGCTTCGCGGACCTCGGCCGCCAAGTCCAACGCCGCGGCGGTGACGCTCAATTTGGCACCCTCAAATTCGGCGCCGGCAAGTTTCTTGCGCAGTGGAATGGTGAACACGCGCAGAAAACTCAGCGACACGCCGACGTCGAAGTTGGTGATGTCCTCGTCGCGGCCATAAGTGACCTGACCGTGGAACAGTGGGTTGCTGAGTAATCCCGCTTGCACCAGATTCGCCTGCGCCACTCCCAAGTCCTCGTAGGTCGCCTGCAGGCGCGGGTTATTGAGCAACGCGACCTGCACTGCCTTTTCCGCGCTGAGCCCCTGTTGCAACATCTCGCGTATACGCTGTTCGACCGCTTGGTCCTCGGCGCCCCCGGTGTGCCAACGCACCTGGTAGCCGCCGCGTTGCTTCATCTGTTCTTGTACCTCGCTGAACCCGGCATCTTCAGGTACCGTGGCACACCCGGTGACCAGGACCGAGATAGTCAAGACTAGGGAACGATATTTGTCGATGGATATAATCATTAGGTCCTCCCTGTCATCTAGTGATGTCGGTGCATATCGTGACCCACAGGGGCGGGCTTGGGCGCCGCGATCACCTTGGTATCCAATGCCGTCGAGCGGGGCGGCTCAGGCGCTTCTTGGGCCTGCGGGTTGGCGGGATGGTCAGGGCCGGCGAGCGGTACGGTAATGTTGCCCGCGCACGCAGTCAGCCAAACGGCGCTCATGCATAGCGCTAGGTATCGAAGCACATCTGCGAGCTTTGTTCGGCGCCAGGGTATTCGTGTTGGTACGGCGCGAATAAATTGATAATACATGAAACCTCCTCATAAGCCTGATCAACCACCGACACCTTGCCAGTGGTCGTGGTACAAAAGTAAGACAGATCAGTTAGGCTAACGGCCGGGGAGGTCTAAAGACTGTTTTGGACTGTTGTTGGTGGAATCTTTGCTGATGGGAGGTGGGAATAACGGACGGGTCGTCCTGTGAAATTCGCAACGCCGCAGACTGCAGCATGGTCACGCCATTCACACACTGTCCGCAGTGTGCAGATTGACAGCAAAATCCCTGCTGACACGCTCCGTTAGAAACAACGTGATGATCGAGGTGGGCGCACGGCGCCGCGGCTTCTGCATGGGTGCCGAGGGTGTGGGCCTGCTCTTTTTCGCAGCTGCCTGCAAACGACCATTGTATGGTGCCGACAACCAGAAAAGCCGCCAGTACACAGCGTATTGTCTTGTCGAGCAGGGTTCTCATCAGTGCAAACACAATCTGGGCATGAGCCAATAGACTCTTTTTCGGTCGCGAAGTTTCACAAAAAATCATCGCCAGCACAAATCTGACCGTGCCAGACAGTTAATTGATTGAAAAATTTTCCGTTCCTGCACCGCTTAATCCGTGTCTACAGAAACTACTTGCCGAAGCGGCGCCGTTATGCGGCCAAAACACGGTGGATGGGCGTATACCCGGTTTTTATAACGAGATTTTTCCATCACGCTCACCAATCTTTGCAACACGCGATGATGCGGTCGACCACGATCTTTGTTTTTGGGTTTTGCCGGTAAAAATATAAGAGTGACAGCACGACCCACAATACCGCTAGCAGGCTCAGGCCGTATACGAGATCGGTGGTGACACCGAGTGCCATAAAGGCAGCCAGGGTCAAAGTCAGCAACAACGGCAAACGGAAAATGTGTAATCCCTCGCTGGTTTTATTTTCCAGAAAATAATACACGCCGACAATGGTTTGTCCCATCAACACCGCAATGATTACCGGCTGATTGAATAGTCCGAGCCAATACAACACCAGTAACGCCATCCAGGTGACACTGACGCTCACACAGATCACGCAAAATTTCCATTGGGTAACACTTTTGGTAATCAATAAGACCAAAAACAGTGCGGCGATGACCGACAATACCAGGACTGGATCGTTCACACCGCAAGCTCGATAGCAACTGCCGCAGAAACGAGTAACGCAAGCGTAATTACCATGCCTTGGAAGGGATACATCGCGCCGCCCCGTGCCAGTGCCAGTTTTCTACTGAGATAAGGCGACAAAAGTATCAGTACGCCTCCTATAATTCCGCCCACCAAGAATCGATTTATCAACAGGGTTTTCCCATATTCTCCCCAAAACGGCAGATACACAGAGGTGTAGTCGGCCAGGGCGGATTGCAGGGGGAAGATGGTGGTAGCGAACGAGAAGATCGCCAGCGCCTCTTTTTGCCTGGGCACGTATTGTTTTTTCAGCAATCGTGCGACCCACAGTCCCAGCGCCACCGCGAACGCACCCAGGAATATGCCCACAGACATGGCCCCCACCCCGAGCTTGGCGGCGCCAAACGCCACCACCCCCGCACCCGCGGTGCACAACGGACAATGCGCATACGCCGTCGCCGGCAGCAGCAGCTGCAGCGCAAGCAGTCCGGTTAATAATGCTGCAACAATAATCATCTCACTCTCCCATCACAAACCGGTCCATCCGTACTTGCTTAAGTATAGGGGACCAAACTCAACCGTCCGGCGTGACCCGGCCTCGATGCGCACAGCGCGCGGATATCCGAGCGCAAGCCGGTGGCTCGAGGCTTTGAGATCCGAGCACCATGCTCACGCACAAGCAGTGTGGGTAACCGGACAGCGCACCCGCGTCCATACTGCTTACAGCTCTTCGTACAGGGCAATCTTGCCGTCTTTCATCGAGTAGATCTTCCAGGTTTGATTCTTTGGTCCGGGCATCCCGGGTGATCCGGATGGCATGCCCGCCATCCCGATGCCGTCGATCGCCGGTTTTTCGGTCAACAGCTTGTCTATGACCTTGGACGGGATGTGCCCCTCGACAATGTAGTCGCCGATAATCGCGGTGTGACAGCTTTCCAGTGTTTCGGATACTTTATACTTGCGCTTGATCGCTGGCAGATCCTTGTCCTCCATGTTCACGACGTCGACCTTGTAGCCGTTGCTTTCCATATGGTCTTTCCACCCGTTGCAACAACCGCAGGTGTAGGACTTGAACGCCAATCCGAGTATTGGTAACAACTTGAACGTCTTCATGAGCATGTCTCCAAAGTATATGCGTCAAAAGTTAAGCTATTTGATTCAGCCGATGGTTGAAAACACTGGAAATGTTTTCAGCAGCCAAAACCCAAATGTAGATAGATAACCGGTGATCATGGCGATCCCGGTTACGATCAGAATCACACCGGCCACGATATGCAGTGTTTTGCCCATACGCCGCATCCCCTTGAGCCGGGTGAGAAACTTGTCCGCAAACAGCGCAGCGGCCAAAAACGGCAGGCTGAGCCCCAAGGCGTAGACGCTCAATAGGGCAATACCCTGATTCAAGGTTGCGGCCACCGCGCTGGCCGCGAGAATCGCGCCCAACACCGGTCCGATACAGGGGGTCCAGCCGAACCCGAACGCGAGGCCCAACAGGAACGCCGACACTGGACCGCCGCCTTCCAGGGTCACGTGAAAGCGTGTGTCGCGGTGCAGCTGCGGCAGCTTGATCAGCCCGGACATAAACAGACCAAAGACAATGATGATGGCGCCGCCGATAATGTTGGTTTCGTAGCGGTACTTGAGCAGCGACTGGCCGAGCACCGAGGCGCTCGCCCCAAGCACGATGAACACCACCGAAAAGCCCAACACAAAAAACAGGCTGAGCGCCACGGCGGGTAACCGCGTATAGATCGGCTGTCCATTTTGCATATCGGTGATCGACCCCCCGGTAATGTAGGAAATATACGCGGGAACCAGCGGCAGCACACAGGGGGAAAAAAACGATATGACACCGGCAAGGAAGATCGCTGGAAGCGCCAGGCTGGAGAGATCCCCCGCCATTACCAATCCCAACCGCCGTTGTCCACGCTAACCAGCATGGCTGTTTTGTGACCGCCACAACTTTTCATGTTCATTTTCTTAATTTCTCGATCAGCGGCAGCAGTGTATCTTTGAGAACCCGTCCGTTTACGGCCCCGATGTGCTTGTAGGCGATGCGGCCGTTCCGGTCGATTACAAAAGTCTCCGGCACCCCGTAGACACCCCAATCGATCCCGACCCGGCCGTTGATATCCGCACCGGTTCGGGTATACGGATCGCCCAAGGCGTCTAGCCACGCGGCGGCGTCTTTTGGCTGGTCCTTATAGTTTAAACCGTGGATCGGTACGATATTTTCCTGATACATCTGCATGAACAGCGGATGTTCATCCCGGCACGCGGTGCACCACGATGCAAACACGTTTACCAGGGAAACCTCGCCTACGAGATTATTAGTGGCCAGGCCTTCCGTGCGCCCCTGGACCGGCGGCAGACTGAACTCAGGCACTGACTTGCCAATCAATGGGGATGGTACCTCCCGCGGATCGAGGGTGAGCCCGATACCCAGAAAGATTCCGATGGCGACAAAGATTGCCAGGGGCACCAGGAACTTGAAAGCCTGAGGGCGAGGCGCTCGCCGCGTTGCCTCGATCGATACTTTTTCAGACATAGCGTCCTTCCTCGATCATTTCGTAACTTTCAGTGCGCAAGGCTTCGCTCGCCGAGTCAATGAGCCGGCAAACGCCATTGTTGCCGGAAACATCGTCTGGGAGGTGTCGCCATAGTGCCAACGTTTTTTCCATGCGAGCTTGCAGGCACACGAGTTCTTCAATTTTCCTTTGGTTTTCACTGATGCGCTGACTCAGAATGTTCCGCACCCTTTGACAAGGTGGGTGTCCCTGCTCTGAGATCGCCAGAATCTCGAAGATCTCGTTCAAGGTGAAACCGAGGTGCTGTGCGCTGCGGATGAACCGCAACCGTTCCAGATCGGTAGGTTTAAAAACCCGATATCCATTTTTGGGATCCCGGCGCGGGTTGAGAAGTCCGATGCGGGAGTAGTAGCGGACCGTGTGTGCGGATACGCCGCTGTGCTTGGACAATGCATTGACAGTAATCATCACTATATCTCCTGAGACAAGAGTCGATAGCGACACACCCGTAGTCAAAAATTTGTAGCTGGGTGTCCGATATCAGTGTGGGATCCGGCAGCCTGGCATCAGCTCACAGCTACCGTGGTCAGGAGACGAGTCGTGGAGGATGGAAGATACTGGTTGAGTGGTTGGTTAGGATTAGATTCGGCGGATCCTGAATGACGACCGTAACACCGCGCTGGACCCAAATTTCGCCCACCCGATGCGTCAACACGGTCGTGCCGGATAGTGAGCACGATATAGCGCACTCGTTGCAGTCAGACATCGACATGTTTGCTGGGCAGTCTGATTCCGGGGTGCAGTCTGGCGAGGTACACGGTTTGTGGGCCGAAGATTCGTGAGCCGATGCCATGCCGACTGCAGCCCCCTGGTCCACCGAGCCGTCACCCATCATCATGCCAGGCGAAACCTGCACTGCAGCCGGGGCCGCTGACAGCATAACCAGTGCCGCCATTATGGCCCACAAGACCGTTGGTACGATTCGACCACTCATTGTAAAAATATAGCACACCGGCTCACGATTCGAATGTGACATATGTTAAAAAGCACGGCAAAGTTTACTCAGAATACGGGGTTTTTTAAGAGTCAGGCGCTAAATTGGTGTTTTTCGCGGCACGCATCGACATGGAATGCGGCGCCTCAATGGTCAAAGGCATCGACCCGGTCCTGCCAGGCACGGCGTCCGGTCCATGGCCGGCACCGAAGTTACGGGATCACGAGTAGAGCTGCGGTGCCCCAAGTTGTTGGTTAATCTGATTGCAGACCTGTTGAGACATGCGCAACCCCTGGGCAAGTTGATGTAGATATTTCGCCTCTGGGTTGGTGTCGAGATCAATCGCCATCAACGACATCGCATAGACCTGTTGTTCCATACCCCGCGGCACGCTGCGAATAAAGCCTTCGATGTCGAGAGGTTGCGCCAGTTCTTGTCGTACGAAGTCGATCTCATCTTGAGTGATATCGCCAAGGCGCTGCAATATATTCTCTGTCTCCTCGCGATCCACGCGGCCATCTGCTTTGGCCGCATTGATCATCGCGCGGATTAAAAGTGTCGCTTCTTCGTTGGCTTGTTGTTGATTCATGCCTTCGGGCACGCATTGTTCGCTGGTGACCGGCGCCGTGGAACTCGCTTGATTCTGCCCAAATTGCTTGAGCGCGGCTTCGGCCAAGCCGCCCAATAGGCCGCCTCCCGAAGAACCCCCTGAGCCCAATACGCCCCCGAGCAAACCACCGAGTCCGCTTCCGGAAGCGCCCGCCCCGCCCAAGACGCTCTTTAAGACTTGTGCGCCGAGGCCGGAAGACACTGCATTGTTACCCATCAGACTGCCGAGTATTTTTATCGCGTCAACCATTCTTTGCTCTCCTCCAATTCAGTGATAATCAATTCTGACAAGCCCGCATTCTTTTCTCAACAAATAGCAATATCTGCACAGTACCGGGCCTCTTGTTTCGAGATATGCAGGAACGGCCCCAACCCTGTCACACGCCTGGCGAGTGTATCATCTGGGTCAACCGGGTGGTACTCCGTGCACAATCCCGGGGTAGCCGGTCGGTACTAGGCTCGCTTCAGCAACCGCGAAAGTATGCCCGGCAGATTGAACCGTGACACACCGACCGGCCAGTTGAGCTCCTTCTTGTGATCAAGCGTGTTTATAAGTGAACCGCGAAACTCATCCTGCAGCTCGTGCCACGCCAAAGAATCGCGTTGTCCGCTTTCCGTCAATTCCTTTATTCGCTGGAGTTGCGCGCGCGCCGTATGCATACGATCTTCAAGTAAGTCCGCCGTGTGTTTTTGGATCAGGCCATATTTTTGTTTGTGATTGTTCAATCGAAGCGCCGCTTCGTAGGTGCAATCGACAATCTCATCGCGGGTCATCCATTTTGTTTCATAATTCAAGAAGTCTTTCCAGGTCACCGCGGATTCCATCAAATGTCTGTGATCTGCGAGGGTATGGGCGAATAACCGGTAGCCGTAGGCCGCGGGCCGTTCCCAAGCGGCGCTCCCGGGATCGAGAAACGGCGCCAGTGGAGCAATAAAGGGATGCAGGATTTTCCTCTTGCCGTAGGTCGCAAGCAGGTACTCGCAGTAATCCACCGTTTCCAGGACCGACTCATAGGTTTGTCTCGGCAGGCCGATCATGAAAAACACATCGATGCGTCCGCAGCCGGTTTCGATGAAGCTGGCAATCGCGTCCTCCAGTTGCCGATTGTCAAACGGACGACCGAAGGCGTGGCGGATGCTCTCGTCATGTGTTTCGGGTGACATCTCGACGTTGTATCTGGGGATCGATGTGTGGATCCGGCGGATCACGTCCTCGGGGGGCGGAGCAAAGAACTCGATGACAAATTCGTTGCGAAGTTTTAACCGCTTGATCTCGTCCAGAAGACGAAACGCATAGTCCCGGCCATTCTGGAGGATATCGCCGATGAGCATCGCGGGCGCGTTGAAATACTTGACGCTCTGAGCAAGCTCCGCTGCTACTTTCTGTGGCGACTTGACCGCCAGCTGGGAACGATTAAATACTCTTTGGCCGGCCGATTTCGAACCGCCACAGGCCACACAGTCGTACTGACATCCCCGGTACGGAAAAATCGCCGTCATTGGGTACCGCGGCCACGAGCGAAACGGCACATAACCCCTGAAATCCAGAAATCGAAGTACTTTGTTGATCGGTAGCCCATAGTCGATGGTGATGTCGTCGATCTCGGTGGGCACGTGACTGATCTCATTTGAATGTACGCGGCCAGTGGCATCCTTAAACGTTAAATTCGGCACCTCGGTGTAATCACTGCCGGCAACGATGGCGCGCATTAACATCACTAGGGGAAGCTCCGCTGAATCTCCCTTGACCACGTAATCGACAAAGGGATAGCGGATCAACTCGTCGGAAAAATACGTCGCGGAGTATCCGCCGTAGATCACCGGCCGGTCTGGATGGATGCTCTTGATCAGCTCACCCAATGCCAGGCTGCCCTGGACATGCGGCAGCCAATGCAGATCTACCGCAAACGCCTTTGCCTTGAGCCGCGCGATCTCGCGCGCCGGGTCATAGCCTGGCGACATCAGCATCTTGTTCGCGACATTGATGATGCGGGTGGAAAATCCAGCTTTTTCGAGATGATGGCACAGGCTCACGAAACCGATGGGATACATCTCAAAGATCGGTGTCGAGGGTATGACGTCGCTGATCGGGCCAAGCAGAACGGCACGCGTGCGAAAATCAAACAGGCTCGGCGGATGAAGAAAGACGATGTCGGTAGCGAACATTAATTTCCCACTTGTCTCAATCAATCAAATGATGGAAATCTCGCGTGACTCGAGCATCGGCAACCGGTTTACGACGCCGATTCATGCCTGGCCGAATGTCGTCTGCGAAGGCTTCAATTCAACGGTTCGTTAGATTCAAGCACAATTATTGCCGGCAAAACTTGATCTAGCCCAAGACTTGGGCGAGGATTTGCGCAAATCAAGCATACTTGATTCAAATCAACAACAATTCTTAAATTTTGAAAGGCGATTCGTTTTGTTGAACCACTTTATGGGAAGCAGCCATGGCAAGCACAGCGGTAGCCGAGATGCTGACCTGCGACGAACTGGGTTGAGTGGATATGGAACACATCAGTGATGACACGATCGCTAGTTACGGTGTTGGAGCGCTGGGGTTGGGGATACTTGTGCTTGTTGTCATCTATGCCCTACAGGGGCGAGTGCGAATTGAACCCGGCCGGGCGAATAAGACAGTTCCGCGTTGGACACCCTTCGAGAGGGTTCTTCACTGGTATGTGGCGATACTTTTCATTGTGCTGGCTGTGACCGGGCTGGGTCTTTTATTCGGAAGAATGACCTTGCTCCCGGGCGCCGGGCAGGAGGCGTTCACAGCGTGGGCTAATCTGGCCGTATCGATCCATAACCTGTTGGGTCCCGCGTTTGCGGCTGGTGTCCTGGTGATGATCGTGCTGTGGATGCGGAACAATATCCCAGCCCGATATGATTGGGAGTTCTTCAAACAAGGCGGTGGATTCGTCACCGGCAGGTATCCACCTGCGGGAAAAGTCAATGCCGGTAATAAGTTGTTCGTGTACTGGTTGGGTCTCGTCATCGCGGGGACCATCGTTTGTGTTAGCGGGCTGATTCTGGAATTCCCGGACTACGGTCAATCAGCGCAGACGATGCAATTGTCCAGTACGCTGCACCTGATTGGCGCGCTGGCGTGGACCCTTATTATTTTGGGGCACGCCTATCTGGGGAGCCTCGGTGTTGAGGGTGCATTTGAAGCGATGACTTGCGGACGCGTGGACGTGAACTTTGCCAAGCAACATCACGACATGTGGGCTGAAGAACTGATGCAAATGGGGGTCACGCCTCAATCATCCCAAACGCTCGAGGAATCCATCGACGACCCGTGAAGGCGGGGCCGGCGTCAAAAGCGCCTGATGAGGAATGCCGGCTAGGAATTCATTATCTTACTTGAATGTTATTCAGCCGCCGGTCGGGTTTTCGGCGTCTATCTTTCCGGACCAAATGCCCGTTTGAATCGCGGAAGGGGGTCTGCGGCATCTGCATCCACGTGCGCCGATCCTGTTTTCTTCGATTGTTATCGCGTTCCATGCTGGCGATCTCTCCCATATGCTGATTTCCCGAATATTTACGAATTTATAACCGAGATCCGGCGGTTGAGCAAGGTGCAGGCGGAACACCACACACCGTTTAACCTGATGCCCAAGGCCGTTCATCAAATCGTTTAGGGTGGTACGTCTTCCGCCCCAATCGTTCCAGGTGCCTGCCGGTCTGAGTTGCGCGTGAACTAGTATTCTCCATAGTTTATGAATTGATGAGTCTTAGTGCAGAATGTGAGGTCTGGGACTTCAATACGTCGCTAATCGAGATTGTGTCCAGTGAATAGAAAAGCTACCGCGGTTGTCTCGAGTTTGTTGTTGTGGGCACCGCTGTTTGTGATCGGTCCGGTGGCCCAGGCCAACACGGAGCCGCCGATCATCAGAGCCGCCGGTTGCCTGATTCCGACGCCCAAGGGGATCGTGATGGGGATAAATCGGGTTTTGGGTAAGATCCAGCTTCCGATGGGCAGGCATATGGCCGGTGAGGATCCGCGACAAACCGCCGCCCGGGAAACGTTGGAGGAAACCGGTATTGATGTGGATGTTGATGCGCTGATTCTGACGCTCGAGAATAACCAGGTTTATCTCTTTTTGTGTACACCCAAAACGCCCATCACCGATTATTCAATTTTGCAGTCCAGGGACAAGTGGGAAGTATCGAAAGTCGTGGTACTTGACCCTCATACTATGCGTAATTTCGATGGCACGATCATTACTAATGCTTGGCGTTTTCCCGAGACTCGGGTTTTCTTGAAAGCGCTGTTTCCAAGTGGAGAAAAGGCGAATGGCATGGGGGGGTAAGTGATAGAAACCAGAATGCCACAGTAGACTCCGTCACGTGGGATGAAATGTTTAGTCGGTTCCCAGGTCACGAACTAGTTGCGCGCCGTCAACCTTACCGCGATGACCTTATGTGTCCTCTTTTACCTCAATACTGTCTACGGGCGGCAACAGCAGATTCGTGGTATGCGCGATGTCGTAACCATAGAAGCGTTGTAGATAGCCGTAAATGTCCTCATTATTGTGACGTGACTGGAGGTCATTCGACACTAGGTCGATAGTTGCTCTTGCGAGCATGGTGGCATCTTTTTCGGGGAGATTGACCGTGAACAAGCGGCCGTCGCGCTGGAATCCGGCATCCAGCATCGCATTGCTCACTAATTCCCAGATCTCGGCACATCGTTCCTGCGTGTGATGGTCGTAGGAGAGATTGATTGCAATCACGTACGGCATACGCAAGTCCTTGAAGGAATGGGACAATGCAACCGGGCCACAATTAGATTCGCTCCTAAGCAGATGCCATGGGCTGTGTTTAACACAGATCCGTCATGGATTAAAGCGTACACGTTGATAATGGGCATGATCGCGCCGAGGATATCGAATAAACCATTTCGTGGGCGTCATTGCAAGACCTGAATAGTTCCGGGTACCGAGACAGGTGAGATGAAGGCCGTTTTGATATCGCGTCCAGGATGAGATCTGCTGACCCCGTGCCGTATTTTAAAAATGTGATGATGGGTGGAATGTCGACGCTAATGAGCTGGCAAAAAATCCAAAACTTAGTGTACGGATCCGGCTTATAATCATTAAATCTGTCTTTCAGTCGGGAGCAACCTGTAAAGGATACCCACTAGTTTGAGTCACGTCTTGCAACAACGCATGATCCGGCTTCTCGAGAACGATCACAAAGGATTATTAGTAGGAGGCAAGAAGGGAGTCGAGAAAGAAAGCCTGCGAGTAAGCCGGGATGGGAAGATCGCGCAAACGCCGCACCCAGCGGTGCTGGGCTCGGCGCTGACAAATCCCCATATCACCACGGATTATTCGGAGGCCTTGCTCGAACTCATAACACCCCCGTTTACGGAAATTGACGAGACACTTAAGTTCCTCTCACAGGTTCATCAATTTATATACGGAAAGTTGGACGATGAAATGCTGTGGGCCACCAGCATGCCCTGCTTGTTAGAAGGAGAGAGTAGTATCCCGATCGCATCTTATGGCACTTCCAATGTCGGCAAGATGAAACATGTCTATCGGCGTGGTCTGGAGTATCGTTATGGTAGAACCATGCAAGCGATTGCGGGCGTACACTTTAACTACTCACTGCCAGAGCGCTTCTGGCCTGTCTTCCAAGACATGGAAAACAACTCAAAGGCGCTCAAGGATTTTGTCTCTGACTGTTACTTTGGTCTTATACGAAACTTTCAGAGGCAAGGTTGGCTCATTCCTTATTTATTTGGTGCTTCCCCCGCAGTATGTAGATCATTTTTTAATGAACCACCGTCAGGATTTGACGAATTTGGTGCCGGCACGTATTACCAACCCTACGCGACTTCGCTGCGTATGAGTGATATCGGCTATAAAAATAAGGCGCAAGCGGATCTTGGAATTTCCTATAACAACCTAGAGGACTACGTGCGAGGCCTGACCCAGGCAATAGAGACCCCCGATCCCGAGTATGCGCGGGTAGGAGTGGTGGTCAACGGGGAGTATCGGCAACTCAATGCGAATATCCTGCAGATTGAAAATGAATACTATAGCTTCGTGCGTCCGAAACAGGTCGCAGTATGTGGAAATCCGCGCGCTCGATGTCGACTTATTTCATCCTCTCGGAGTGAACGAGCCTCAACTGCGCTTTCTCGAGGCCTTTATCATTTACTGCTTGTTGCAGGAAAGCCCTCCAATGAGTCTGGACGAGCAACAGGAAGTTGAACGCAACCAGCAGATGGTGGCGTGCTGCGGGCGTGATCCATCGCTAAAGTTGTATCGTCTAGGGTCACGACAACCCCTCCGGCAGTGGGCGGCAGAAATATGCGAGATGATGCAGCCCATTGCGGAATTGCTGGATGACGATGAGCCGGGGCGTCTATATTCGAAGGCCCTCGTGGCGCAGAAAGCCGTGATTGAAGACGTTGAACGAACACCTTCTGCAATACTGCTCGATGAAATGCACCAAGATAGAGAATCGTTTTTTCACTTTGCCCTCGACATGTCCGAAAAGCACGAGAAATATTTCAAAGAAGCGAACATGCCGGCGGATCGGATGGCTTATTTTGAGAACATAGCCAAGGAATCGTTAAAACGTCAGCAAGAGATCGAAGCAGCCGACGAAATCTCTTTCGAGCAGTATCTAGCAACGTACTTCGCTCAATCGTGAATTAACTTATAGAGTCAGTTTGTAAACGCCAACCCCCTGGTTATGCTTGACCTGGCATCAAGACCCACGGTCCTGGCTTCGCAACAGCCACATCATATGCAGCGCCAATGCGTCCTGCAATTCTTCCTTGGTGCATAATGTTGGATTGTTAATCGGATGACATTCCATCGCGCGCTTGCGCTTTTCCGCGACCTTAATCAGCCGTTCACTCTTATTCACCACATACGCGACCGCTGACGCCACCTGCACATCGGACAGATCGGTCAAACCGCCCTTCGGAGGCATCCGTCCATGTCCGTTTATGGCGTGCCGGACGAGTATATCCAGGTCCTGTTCAACACGATCCGTCCACGCGGCAACGTCTCCAAGCTGCGGTGCGCCCTTGACTCCGTCCCCATGGCAGGAGAGACATTTACTATTGAACACTGACCTGCCGATTTTGAGATTGTAGGGTGCCTTTACTTCGCTGGCAGATCGTGGCACCGGACTCGATCCGGATTTGAATTCGCCGATCTTTGTTTGGTTCGAGTTGACCGTGCTTTGCGCCGCGTCTTGATCGGTGCACCCGGCAACCATGAGCGCAGTCAGCACTAACATTCCTAGGGGGCGCGGCCTTGTCATCGCCTTGGGGGACCTGTAATAGAATGACCTGTTCTGCCAACGTTGGTAAAAATCGATGGCACTCGCGTTATAGTCAAGTGTTGACCATCACCGAGGAGAAGGCAACTAGTTTTTGATAGTAAAGCATTGCCCACGAAATTGTTGATTTTAGTCTAAGCTAATAACAGGTGGGTAACTGGGCGTATCTGATGAGATTGGTGCTATTTGTTTTGCTATTTAGTATTTATCTAACCTCGTCCGCCCAATTCAGCAAGCAGGTTGACGAAGATGGAAACGTCACTTATGTTGAAGATCCGGATTTCGATGAGGCACAAAACGAATTGGATGGTTCGCAGACACAGGATGATCTGTCAGAAATCCAAGAGTACCTCAGACAGAGGGACGCAGCCAGAAAACAACAACAAGCGAAACGCAGAACCAAAAGCTCCATTGGTCTGAACCGCCGGCGAGTCGATTTGAACCGGCGCCTGAATTATCGAAAATGTCGCGATCTGAAACGCTGGGGCCTGAAATGCTACTAGGCAAGGCACGACCTCAGCACTAGAGATTACTTATTAGGTTCGAAAATCCTTGTGTCCTACCGTGCAATCAAAGACGATTGCGTCCGTGGTATCACTTTGCCCTTACATTTAAGCGATGGCCCATATCTGCATCATTCACGAGAACCACGAGTGGACAGCACCGCTGTGTGCCGCGCTGGACCACCTGGGACTGCCCTACAAGGAGTGGTTTGTTAATGGTGGCTACGTTGATCTTGCCACACCGCCATCGCAAGGAGTGTTCTATAATCGCATGAGTGCCTCGTCGCACTCTCGCGGTCACCGCTACGCGCCCGAGTACACCGCCGCGATCCTCGACTGGTTGGAGTCCCACCATCGACGGGTGATTAATTCGCGCCGTGCCCTGCGACTCGAGATCAGTAAGATCGCACAATACGCGGCGCTCAATGCGCAAGGGATTCGCACTCCACGCACCATCGCAGTCGCCGCGCGGGATGAGATCGTTGCAGCCGCCCGTGTTTTTGATGGCCCGTTCGTCACCAAGCACAATCGCGGCGGCAGGGGTATTGGGGTTCGGTTATTCCGTAACATTAAAGCATTACAGCATTATGTTGGCGGTTCTGATTTCGATCCTCCGGTCGATGGCATCACGCTGGTGCAGGAATATATAGACGCACCGGAACCGTTTATTACACGCTGCGAGTTTATTGGTGGCGAATTTTTCTATGCAGTGCGTGTCGACACCACGCAAGGATTCGAACTATGCCCGGCGGACGATTGCCAGCTTGAGGATGCTTTATGTCCAACGACTACACAACAAAACTCCAAGTTTCAAGTCGTAAAAGGTTTCACGCATCCGATCCTCGCGCGATATGCGCGGTTCCTTAAGGTCAACCATGTTCACATCGCCGGCATCGAATATATCCTCGACCATAATGGTGAACTGTTCACGTATGATGTCAACGTCAATACCAACTACAATCGCAACGCTGAGGCTGAAGCAGGTGTTGCGGGAATGCGTGCAGTTGCTACTTATCTTGGCGAGGAACTCAGGCACGTTAATGAGGCAATGAAGCGGCAACAGGATGCGGTGGTTGGTTGAATTCTGGGGGACTCGACGGCGCTGCTGATATACCGGAATCAAGGACCGGACGATGCGGAGACTAAAGATACATGTTGAATCTTTTCATGATCACTTAGACAAAATCGTTCGCGCAACAATCTGGTGAAATCCTCAGCCGGCATGGGTTTACCGCAGTAGAATCCTTGCACCTCATCACAGCCATGCTCGTGCAGAAAATGTAGCTGGGCGTCATTCTCCACACCCTCCGCCACTACTTTGAGGCGCAGATTGTGGGCCATGGAGATTATCGTCAACGCGATGACCTTATCGTCGGGATCGTTATGCAATTCGCGTACGAAGGAACGGTCGATCTTTACCCGGTCGAGTGGGAAACGCTTCAAATAACTGAGGCTCGAGTACCCGGTACCAAAGTCATCGATCGATAGGCCGATCCCCATCTCCTTGATCCTAATGAACGTGGTAATGGCCTTTTCGGGGTTCTGCATAATTAGACTCTCGGTAAGTTCCAGGTCGAGATACTGGGGGTCTAGACTGCAATCTGCCAGTACTGTTTCGACCATATCGGCAAGGTCTAACATATCCAATTGGCGTGCTGATAGGTTGACTGCTACGCGCAGCTTAGGGAGTTCCGCTTTCTGCCATGCGTATGCCTGTCCACAGACGGTCGCCATCACCCACTCTCCGATGGGCTCGATCAGACCGATTTCCTCGGCGATTGGAATGAATTCACTTGGCGGGACTAACGTCTGGTTGGCACGTTGCCACCGCAGCAACGCCTCTGCAGCCACCAAATCGCCGTTGTGCAGGTCGAAGATAGGTTGGTAGTACAACAAAAATTCACCCCGTTCCAACGCCCCCTGAAGTGCGCCACGCAAGAGCATTTTCCTGGACAGCCCGGAATCCATTCCCCGGCTGAAAAAACGATAGTGATTGCCGCCCAACGCCTTGGCCTGGTGCAGCGCGATGTCGGCGCATTTGACCAGGGATTCCATGTCCAGTGCATCCCGGGGGAATAGGCTGGCACCGACAGTGCAGGTCATATTCATCTGCTGCTTGCCGATCTCAACCGGAGTCTTGATACCCTGCATGATATCCTTGAGCAAATTTTCGGTATCATCTTGTGTTTCCATTTCGGAAAGAATTATCGCAAACGTGTCGCCTCCAAACCGGACCACGGTATCCCCTTCCCTTACGAGTGAAGACAAACGCGCCGCGACGACCTTGATCAACTCATCTCCGGCGTCGTGACCGAGATTTTCATTGATCAGTTTGAACTGATCGAGATCGAGGAATAAAGTTGCAATTGTTCCCCCATGTTGCCGCGCATGGATTATTGCTTGTGTCAGGCGGTCTCGGAGTAAGGCACGATTGGGAAGATCGGTGAGGGCATCATGGGTGGCAAGGTGGACGAGCTGTTGTTCGCTTTGTCGTCGTTCAGAAATATCCCGGATCGTTCCTACTGCATGCCATTTGCCGTCGATGACTACCTGAGATATCGAAAGCTCCAGCGGGAACTCGGTATTATTACGGCGAAGCCCGAAAAACTCGATAGTTCTGTTTATCAGCGGGCCGGTTCCATTTTTTCGAAATTGCTCGATCCCTTTCTTATATTGATTGCCATATCGCTTGGGCACAATGAACTTGTGCAGTTGTTGACCAACAATCTCGTCCTTGCCGTAGCCAAACATTTTTTCCCCGGCACGGTTCCAGTAAGTAACTATCCCTTGATCGTCCATTAATACGATTGCATCCTGCGAGGCATCGGAAATGCTACGAAACTTGGCTTCGCTATCTTTTAGCGCGTTATGTACCCTGAAAATCATTCTGGCACGAGCCAAGTCCCGTTTGTGTATGACGCGGTTAGAAAACCACAGGGCGAGGAAAAGAAATATAAATAGTGAGGCCAATACTCCTGACTCTATTTTTCTCCGCAACCTTATGCTGGCCAATTCATCGGAGACGTCGGTATAGATCTCAAACACACTAACGACCTTGCCATCCGGCGCCGCAAACTCCGGTGTGTAGGTTTCCACGTACTCTGACTCCTTAACCAGATTCTCGTGGAGTTCTTCCTCGGTGACCAGAGCTGAGTAGGGCTGTCCACTCGCTGCTTGACGCAATCCAGAACTCGCGGCACGCTGGTCTCCTATATCCTCTTTGTTGGTGGAATAAAGTGTTAAGCCCTCGAGATTGAAGATCTTGAGCTTCTTTATGCTGGAGTGTGCCAAGATAGGCGGCAGCTGCTTTTCGATGTGCGGCGGCAATCCCAGTTGCAGCTTGTGATCGTGGAAGATGCCGGGATCAATATTTTGATAAGGTCCAGGCCCCAGCGCGTCCGCGGTCTGATCGTCGGCGGGAAACAACATCTCGTAGTGATGCCGTATGAGCGCCTGGACCGATTGAGCAACCAGAATGTTGTTGTGCTCGACGTTATTGATGTATGCGTTGACTGCAATCTTGTAATGCACTACGGCCATGACCGTGGCGACGATCGCCACGACCAGGAAGCTGGACAGCGAAACGTAACGCAGTCCCGTGAATTGCAGTTTAGGGCCGGCACCCATTGCTGGTTGCGAAGCCGAGCGGCTCATTAACCGTTGCCCACCGGCGAAGAACTTGCAACGCGCGGTCTACGCCTCGCGACCACGTCGGCGTCTGGGTTGACGTGGATCTTTGTCATGAACTGTTGCCCTGTGTAGTTGCGCTCAGCGTCGAGGACTCTGCGCCTCAATCGACACCCCAAAGAAATGCATACCCCTATATGTAACGGTTAGCAAACATACGGTGAGAGTCAAGGCAACCATCTGAATTAGATGAATTTTTGAGAAGTTTTTCGATAAATTGTCAATTTCTCGCAAGGCCGAACAAACTCTTTCCCCGGGGGTGATCCAGGCTCATGGATCACGCCTGCGCGGGCGCACCAACGGCCGGCGTCGGAGCAACCACCCCCAGCGTGGGCAAGGCGGAGTTGTAGAGTGCGAGCTGCTGCGCGGCCACGCGAGGTCTGTCACTGGTCGGAAGGGCGCCCGCTTGCGACATACTAAGCTTGCCGCGTTGGCCGCATTTAGATTTCGGGCGCACGACTGACACAACGCACGGAGCGATACCCAATTGACCGACCCGGGACCGGGTTCGTGCCTCAGGATCCGGTTTCGCGTGTGTCGAAAGCGACCTCGATGTGATTGCCGTCCGGGTCGGAGATGTGTACTTGCTCGAGTTCTAGGTCTGGCACGGTGGCCATGCGGTACGGTATGCCGTGCTTTTTCAGCTTATCCAGAAACGTAGGCATGTCTTGAGCCCGAAACGCGAAGTGCTCGATTTGCGGCTCAATTCCGGCCGGCGTCGAGGAACTCTCCACCAAATGTACCGCAGCTCTGCCACCGCAGTAGAGCCAGCAGCCGTTGAACGGGAACGACGGTCGAGCCCCGATCTCCATGCCGAGAATATCCACGTAAAACCGGGTCATCTTCTCGAGGTTTGCAGTGCGGATGTTTACGTGGTCGAGCCAGACGAGGGGCATGGACTGAGAACCATTTTATCTACGAACCGATAGGTTAATGTTTATTATAAGTATTTAGCAAACTAGGTGATGATAGACGGAAGCAACAGTGCGACATTCTATTCCCTACTAATCCACTGCGTTACGTTTTGGCTCAAGACGCAAAACTTAAAAAATACAAATTAGATTCCACAGTTGGTGATAGCAGCGCTGTTGCTTGTTGTCTTCACCGGCACTGAAGCGCAACGTGTATCGCGGTGCGGCGAAGGCTTCTGTGACAGGTATTGCCATGTCGGTATGGAAATTGTGGCCTTGCGTCCCCATATAAATACTAACCGGCGACGTGTTCCTTGCGGTAAGGAAATGCCGTCGGTAGTTTGGGCTTTTGACTGATCAACAGGCCCGAAGGAGGTAATAGATGACATTAGCAGAGAAAATCAGACACTTACCGGTAACTCGGGAAAAGGCGAAAGGACGCCGTGGTCTGATGGCGGATCCGTGGGAAGAGATGGATCGGATGTTCGATCGCTTCCTGGGGCGTTCTATGATGAGGGGCTGGACGCGACCGAGGTGGTGGCCGCTCGAGGCGCCCCTCGGAGAAGCGGAGTTACCGCGGGTGGATGTGGTAGATCATGACGACGAAGTTGTGATTCGTGCTGAGATGCCCGGGGTCGCCAAAGACGACCTTGAGATCACTTTGGGTGACGACACGGTCACGCTTCGCGGCACGATCAAAGAAGAGCACGAGGAAAAGGAAGGCGACTACTATTACAAGGAGACCGGACACGGTGAGTTCGCGCGTACTGTAGGTTTGCCAGCCAAGGTAGACGGTTCGAAAGCCGAGGCTACTTTCGAGAATGGAATCGTGCGTGTTCTGTTACCCAAGATGTCAACTGCCAAGAAGCAGAAAATCGACATCAACTGACAAGGTTGTTTCCTTGTTGAAGCCCGGCGCACAGCCGGGTTTTTTTATGGCAGCGGTCCATGATCTCGGCAGGTTTGAGGATGAGGTGGTATACAATTTGACCCGTATATAACCCAAGGCGTCCCACCACCCGACACTGCGCTTGTCCCCGCACAGCAGGGGAACTGCGCGCAGCACAAGTCTCATTGCCATCATCCAGGATCTTTGGTGCAATATAGGAGCTGGCTCGTCGCGGCGTACGCCTCAGAGGGAACAAAGAATGATCGAAGTACATAAAGCAAACGGTATCGCCGTCTTGCAGATGCAGCACGGCAAGGCCAACGCCCTCGATGTAGAGCTTTGCACGGAACTGAAGGGCACATTGCAACAGGTGGAATCAACCTCGAAGGCCGTGGTGCTGACCGGTCAGGGAAAGATCTTTTCCGCGGGCGTTGATCTGGTCCGGCTGCTGAACGATGGTGACGAGTATCGTACCGCCCTGCTCACCGCGCTTGGCGACGTGATGCACGCGTTGTTCTTCCACCCCAAACCATTGATCGCAGCGATTAATGGCCACGCAATCGCCGGTGGTTGTATCCTCGCGTGTGCAGCCGATCATCGCATTATGACGCGAGAAAACGGAAGGATCGGAGTGCCGGAGTTAACAGTGGGGGTGCCGTTCCCCCCTATCGCGCTTGAGATCATGCGCTTTGCCACACCGCCACAGTACTTCCGGCAATTGGTATTCAGGGGTTTGACTTATCCGCCCGAACAGGCCCTCGCACGGGGGCTCGTCGATGAGCTTGTTGCGGGCGAAGCGTTATCTGACCGCGCCATGATCTGCGCCGCGGAGCTTGCCTCAATTGCGCCACTGTCTTTTGAACTCACCAAGTTGCAGGCGTGCCGGCTGGTGTTCGAGAAACTGGAGCAGAAATGGTCGCAGAACATGGCCGCTCAAGTGAATGAGGCGTGGAATTCAGCAGAGGTAGTAGCGGCGGTGCAAAATTACGTAGACAAAACGCTCCGTAAATGATGCGGGACTGAGGGCTTTGCGGTGCCAATACCGGAGATGTCGCCGCGCCCCCGCTTTGCCTTGCGATGCATCGCGTGTCTCAATGGTACGGGCTAACCAGGGACTTCCTGTTATGCTTTGGCGATGCAGGAATTATTCAATATTGTTCTCCCTGTTTTTGGCATCATATTCGCGGGTTATGCATCACGGCGCTTCGGTTTGTTGCAAGACGCCAGTGCCCAGGCCCTTAACAGCTTTGCGTATTATATTGCGCTGCCGGCGCTGCTGTTTCTGTCAACGGCAAGGGTGCCGGTGCAATCGATTCTCAACTGGCCATTTATCTTTGCGTATCTTTGTGGGGCTTTGATTACCTTAGGTGTTGCCCTCGCCGGAGGGCGTTTGTTCTTCGCGCACCGGAACTTGTCCACGCTCGCGTTGCACGGCCTGGCAGCTGTTTTCGCCAATACCGTATACATGGGAATTCCATTGTTTCTCGCGGCTTTTGGTGAACGCGGTGCGGCGCCGGCGGTGGTGGGTGCGGTGGCCAGCAATCTGTTTTTCATCGGTTTGGTGGTGCTGGTGCTGGAGATCTCCCAACATCGCAGCGGTGGCTCCGCTTTGGCCGTTAAAGCGGTGGCGAAGGCGTTGTTCAGCAACCCGGTTTTAGTGGCGCCGTCGCTGGGATTAGCGGCCTCGGCGTTGCAGATCCATCCGCCAGTGCCGGTGGATCGCTTCCTCGAACTACTCAGCCGGGCAGCCGGACCGTGTGCATTATTTGCCTTGGGCTTGTCCTTGTATGGATTCCCCATCCGTGCGGGGGCCAGTGAGATCACATGGTTGGCGTTGCTCAAGTTGCTGATCCATCCGCTCATCACCTGGGTGGTCGTAGGCCCGGTCCTGGGTCTCGATCCCATTTGGGCTGCGAGTGCGGTGCTGCTTGCCGCCATGCCGACAGGGGCCATCGTGTTCATGTTTGCTCAGAAATACGATTCATACGTACAGCACAGCGCTACCACTGTGGTCATCACCACGGCCCTGTCGTTGGTTACGTTGGGCGTGTTGTTTTCGTGGTACGGAACAACAATACCGACAACTCATTAAATGTATGCGCTGATGTATTTCTAGTTGCACAAAGAGCGACCATGATTGGTCGGCGGCTTGAGTTACCGCACTTTCAAATCACCACGCTAGGTTGGTCTGGCTACAGATTTCCAAGGGTATCAAAGGAAGCGACCTGTTTTGTTGTGGTCTGGTCGTTTTGCTTTGTGTATTCCGCACCAGTTTGGACGGTGTCCGGCACGGATGCCGATGTAAGCGCTGGCGTCACTCTGTGGAACAATGTGTTATGGCGTTGGAATGGTTCATCTAAACCCATAGGGCTGGAACGCGCCCAGGTTTCAATTTCGAGCAATAAAGGTAGATTCGACTCGAATGCCGTGTTCGCAAGTTCTTCCAGCGCTTCGACGTCGGTTACCGGGAAATAAGTCCCATCGTAGACAGCGCCGGTAATGGTTTTTATATCCAACTGGAGCGGAAATACAATCGGCCCGTTACGCGCGACAGTCTTCTGAGAACTTGCAATATAAGCCATGTGTGCAGGGCCGAGACTTTGCACCTTGGTGATCACAGGGGTCTTGAACTGGGGCCGTGTGGGGTCTTCATCGCGCCACATCTCGACTGTCATCCCCAGATGACCCTTGTAGTACTCGGCGGCCGGTGATTCTCCGGCCTTCCATCCGTCGGTTAGCGTAATAGCAACGAGCTTGGTTTCACCGGCCCGGATCAGGTTAAAGATAATCGTGTCATCTGGGTTGTGATTGCAGATGAATTGCAGCGCCTGACTGGCAGTGGTTATCGGAGTGTTGTCCATCTGATAGATGACGTCCCTGGCCAAGAGCTTACCCGCACCGGGTCCTTCTGTAGGCGTTTCCGTCAGGATCAGGGCGGCGTGTCCTTTGGGAACCCGAAACACGGTTGCTTCATCGGGTGTGAGTAGGGTGACGATGTTGTTTATCCCGGCATCGCCCCAACTCGGTGGACCATCGCGCAGGAGCTGAGTTTCCTTTTTCACCAGGTTAATGGGCAGCGCATAGTTGATCCCTGTATTGTTCCCGTTTCTATTGGCCACTATGGCGGTGCTAACACCAATCACCTCGCCGCT
This sequence comes from uncultured Gammaproteobacteria bacterium, assembly GCA_947259875.1. Classification (GTDB taxonomy): domain Bacteria; phylum Pseudomonadota; class Gammaproteobacteria; order Arenicellales; family JAANXG01; genus CALZGZ01. Next base: position 29,578 of record CAMYNX010000088.1, read on the forward strand.
GCGGTTGAATAACGCACCGCCCGAGTTTCCTTGGGCAATGGTCGCGTCGGTTTGTAAATAAGGCAAGGCGCCATTGGCGATTCTCTTGGTGTGGGAGACGATACCGCGGCTGATGGAGTTTGGATTGAGACCCAACGGGTTTCCAACCGCGTAGACTTCATCACCCGCGCGCAACGTATCGGAATTTCCAAGCCGTGCTCGCCGTATCCCATCACAATTTGGCAGACGCAGAATAGCGATGTCCGTGCGCGGGTTGGAATTGACGACGGTTGCGGGGATTCCGGAACTATCAGACCAATGCCTTGGGTATACTTCAATGACGGCAGCGTTGGCGATTACGTGGTGACTGGTCCACACCTCGCACCGCTGTGAGGACACCAAAAATCCGGAACCCGACGCGGCCTCCCAAACGGAATCGCCGACTGCGTCAACGCGCACATGGGAAATGGTCTTTAGCCATACAGAGACATCGAGCATGGCCTCGGGGTCAAATCGTTGCTGTGCGCGATTCCAATAAATCCCCAAGGGGATTAGCGCAACCAATAATCCCAGCACCCCGATTCGCCACGCGGTTTTAACTTTGTTGGTCATTCTTAAATACACCGCATCCAAAGAATATGACCTTGCGAGAGCGCCCCGCTAGGATTAGCGAACCTCTTCAAGAAGGTTTAAAACCGTCAATCCTCGCTGAAGCTGACTTTCAGGCCCCACCGCAAAATCGCGGAGCACTCGGTCTCTCTATGGATTCTTGCAGACACCCCATGATTTCTATGTGTCTATTTCAAGTTTAGCCTACGATAGCCAACTTGCAGTATCTTTATAGAAAAATTAATTAGTTAATCCACTCCGGAATACGGTAAAAATACCACTCGCGTAAGACTAATTCGGTCTTGGGCCGCCGGCGCTATTTTTCCCCTATTTTTGTTTTGGGTGAGGTGCAAGCCCAGGCGTTCGAGACCGAGCCAGGGGCGGAATAGGCACATACTCGTGCATGAAGTTTCACTCCGGGCATCACGCGAATTCCTTACCGTAGATGCCGCCGGCGGAACTTTTGTCATCAATACCGGGTAGTAATTAGACGGAAGAAGTGTATCGGGCAACTGGGCTCATCTATCCACAAGTGACCAATCCGCGATCATTGATGGTTTCGAGCCACTTATGCACATAGAATTGCGCGAATGAGCGACCAAATTAGTGACATCAACGTTCTTGCCCAGGATCTGCTGCCGACGCCAGATCAGCTACGCAGTGATCTGCCTCTATCAAAAACCGCGGAACGCACGGTTCTGCAAGGCCGCCGTGTCATGCGGCGAATTCTCGACCGCCAGGACTCACGGTTATCAATAATCGTTGGTCCGTGTTCGATTCACGATATCGAAGCCGCCCATGACTACGCACACAAGTTGAGGGCGCTGGCCAATGAGGTGGAAGACAGATTGTTTATAATTATGCGAGTCTACTTCGAGAAGCCGCGTACCACCGTGGGTTGGAAGGGATTTATCAATGACCCTGATATGGACGACTCCTTCCATATCGAGAAAGGCCTTTACCAGGCGCGCAAGCTGCTACTCCACTTGGCGGAGGTCGGATTACCAGTGGCGACTGAGGCGTTGGATCCAATTATGCCTCAGTACTTATCCGATCTGATTTCCTGGACCGCAATCGGCGCGCGCACCGTTGAGTCCCAGACCCATCGCGAGATGGCCAGCGGTCTGTCCAGCCCGGTAGGATTCAAAAATGGCACCGATGGCACATTGGAAGTGGCGATCAACGCTCTCCAATCGGTAACCCAACCGCATCATTTTCTAGGAATCAACCAGATCGGACAGACTACAGTGTTTCGCACGCGCGGTAATCGCTATGCACACATTGTCTTACGTGGCGGGGGTGGCAAGCAAAATTATGACTCGGTCAGTATCGCCAAGTGCGAGCGGGAGCTCAAACAAGTCGGCTTGTCCGTCAATATTATGGTGGATTGCAGTCACGGTAACTCAAACAAGAATCCAGCGCACCAGCTATTGGTGGCCAAAGACTGTCTGAATCAGATCCTTGACGGCAATACATCGATTATCGGGCTAATGTTGGAAAGTAACCTTAGCGCCGGAAACCAGACCATTTCCAAGGACTTGTCCAAGTTGGAATACGGTGTTTCGGTTACCGACGGCTGCATTGACTGGCCGACCACGGAAGAACTACTGAGAGGAATAGCGGATACACTGCGCAAGTAATCCCGCCTTGCCAAAAACAATTACGCCTTACTTGGGCCTGTTCACAGACGTAAAGTCCGTTCATCTCCAAACGCTCCGACAAATAGTCTCGCCGACAAAACTGTCATGCCGCTCATGGACGACTATTCTTTCCTCACCCTGGCATTGTTTGCCGGGATCATTTTTTTGTCCGGCCTGGTGCACGGCACATTGGGACTGGGTTTTCCATTGATCGCCACACCGCTGCTCGCTCTTTTCGTTGATGTGCGAAGCGCCATTGTCATTACGCTGCTGCCCACCATTACAGTCAACGTCGTCAGCATTGTGCGCGGTGGCCGTTGGCGTGAAAGTATTGGGAAATTTTGGCCGCTTGCCGTATATGCTGTGATCGGCAGCGCCGTCGGCACCTGGTTTCTCATCATCAGTGACCCCGCACCCTACAAGCTGTTGCTTGCCGCGCTGATTTTGTTTTACTTGAGTGCGAACCGTTTGGGTGCATTCAAGATGCAATGGATCGCGTCTAATCCCGGTTGGTCCATGTTGACGTTTGGTTTCACCGCCGGCGTTGCGAGCGGCACCACGAACGTGATGGTTCCCGTATTGATTATTTACACCCTGGAGTTGGGTCTCGCCGCAAACGCCATGGTGCAGGTGTTTAATATGTGCTTTTTTGCCGGCAAGATCGCACAGATCGGCATGTTTGCCAGTGCCGGCGTGGTTGGCCCCGGAATAGTGATGTCAACGACACCGTTGGCCGGTGTCGCCTTGATTGCACTGCTGTTCGGTATGGCGATTCGTGATCGCTTTCCGACCGATAACTATCGCATTATTGTTAAAGGTGTGTTGTTTATCATTGCGATCGTGTTAATCATACAGTTCTTTGTGCAAACCTCGCGATAAGCTTGGATAATCTACCGGTAGCCATCGTGACAAAAATTTAGTTACATCCGCGCCGAAGCACCTCCAATTTCTGTTTCATCGATCTCCGATCGCCGGACCCTGTAGCATGTATGTCGGTCGCCGCAAGAAAACTGCTCACGCGGTGCGTGATTGAATATGGCGTGATGCTCGCAGCTAAGGTGCGGTAGTGTCTGACAGTGAACGCGCGTTACTTCGACGTAAACCACGTCGGAAAACGTGCCGGCTGTTTCTGCTGCACCTTACTCCGGTTGCGCACAACTTTATGCTCATCGATGTTTTGTTTGTGCTCGGCCTCGGTGATTTCAACACCCTTGTTGTCTCCCGGACTTATGATTCGAATTGGACCATCATAGTTCCATCCATCCGCCCACACCGGTATAGACAAACATAGCACCGTTATCAAAGTGATGAGAGTTCCCCTGTGAGGTAATGCCATTAGCGCAATATTAATCACGGCAGTTGCGCAAATATTTTTGCAAATATACTAAATACACGGCGCCCAACGCTTAGAAATTGATTGCCCAGGACACCTACCAATAGGCCAGCAGTTTGTCGTTTACGATCTTCCATTCAAATCGGGTCAGCGGACGGTTTCCCTTCTTGATACATTCGCCAGTTGAAACGTCAAAAGTCCATTCATGTTTAGGACAGGTTAGTACACCATCCTCGAGCGCAAGGTGTGGAATGTTCGTGACCTGATGTGGGCAGCGGCTGTCGTAAACGCGAAACTCACTGTCATCGCGATAAATAAACAGGCTTCGCCCATCGCAGTTTAGGTAGTTGATTTTTTGATTCTCAATTTCTTGGGTAGGGGCTACCTCGTGCCACTGGGACTTGGCGTCCAGGAGCTCAGGGCGAAACTCCGGAATGTCCATATCTAGAATGATGTCCACCGCCCAGACGATCTTAGCAAGGCCAAGGGCGGGAAATGCCATCAACAGGGCATCGAGTATCTCGTGGGGAGTGGCTCCGTCTCTCATTGCCCGGCTGAGGTACTGCCTGAAACCATTTTCGGTCTGCGCATGCACCTTGGTAATCACCGAGATGAGACTGCGAGTCTTTTTGTCCAGATGCGTTCCCGCCTGTTTGAGGAACGTAAAATATGGCTTGATCGCGTCAGGACGGGCTTTGATTAAATAATTAAGGGCATCACTCATGGGGCGTACTCCAACATTTCTGAATTCAACCGCGACGGTTGATAAACCTCAATGATAACAAAAGCGCGGCACGCGTTAGACGAGCATATTGTGACGGCAAACAGCGACGAGGGAACGAGCCATATGGGTCAGTGTCGCCCACACCGCGGGTTCGTTGTATATCGCTTCTCTAATTGTCAAGTTCAACTACAATTGATTGATGCAACCCCGAGATGATAATTCACTCGCGGATGTTACTACTAGTCTGAAATTTTATTGTCCATAGTATATTGATTTTAAAAGCATCCCTGATGCAAGTAGTGTGAAGCTAAACAAGATTCCATTCATCGTCCTAGGGGTCCTAGCCGTAGCAGGGTCTGCCTATTACTTTGGTTTTGGCACACCCCGAGACTCTGGCGTGCCGAACGCGCACCTCGATCTGGTGCCAGCTGACACCTTGATGTTCGCCGGCGGGGTTGAACCAGTGCCGGTACGCAAAATGCTCGAGCACACTGGGTTGAATTACGCGCAGTGGTTCGAACCCGACGACTTGACTCAGATCTACCAAGCCTTGGACCTGCAAGATGCAGCGGACGGTGTCAAACTGCTGAGTAAACTGCTGGTTCTTTATTTTAATCATCTCGATGACCCGGCGGAACTGCTCGGCAAGCTAGGTTTGGCCGATGAGTTTCATATGACGTTCTATACCGTGGGTCTCGTTCCTGTCATGCGGATGCAGGTCGCAGACAGATCGGCGTTTGATCGCACATTTGCCAGTATCGAACACAATGCGCGAGTAGCGCCGTTAGTTCGCGATTTGGGGGATGTAGAGCATAAAGTCTATCCGTTGGTTAAAGGTTCGGATAATCCGTCCCTGGTGGTGGTCGAGACCGGCGACGATGTGGCATTTATTGTCGATCTCGGAGATCCGGAGGCACTGTCCATCGCGATTGGTGCGACCAAGCCCGCGACGTCCATGGCGGAAACTGATGAGATAAAAAGACTGAATCAAAAATACGATTACTCCGCGTTCGGCACCTTCCTGCTCAACCATCGGGCAATCGTGTCTGCGTTAACCTCTGCGGAGAATCAAGCTGGCCGAACCATTGCCAGGTTGCTAGCCGACGACGTACGTGCGGATGACATAAAACTTTTGCGCAACCGAACGTGTGCAAAAGAATTTAACAGCATTGCACGAATCTGGCCGCGAACAGTGGCGGGATACCGAAATATGGAAATTACCGATGGCGGTTTCGCAAGCGAGTTCCACTCCGTCATCGAGATCGAGCATCCAGAGCTTCTCGAAACTCTGCGAAGGGTGAGGGGCTACATTCCGCGTTCGTTGATCGAAAGCGAAGATACTGAGTTTGCCTTCGCGTTGGGCCTTGATGTCGGCAAGCTGGGACGAGTCGCCGGAGAACTGGTGCGATACATGAGACAGTGGAATTATGAATGTCCTGTTCTAGTGCCGTTGAATCGATGGGGTGAGAACGCGGCCTCGGCGTCGATGACGGCATCCGTGGGCGCCGCCATGGGACAGGGCATAAAGGGAGTGAGCATTGGCTTGTTGGATCTAGACATAGATGGTGCGGGCGGCGACCTCAGATTGAATAAGCTTGACGCCGTGCTTGCTGTATCCGCAGAAGATCCAAAACTACTGCTGGAAAACGCAGGCGCAATTCCCGGACTGGGCCAGATCGATGTCCCGGAAGATGGCACGCCGGTTGACGCGTGGCTGCCGATACCGTTGACCAGTGGACATCTGCGTTTACCGCTCAAATTGGCGTTGTCAGGGGATCATCTGATCGCTTTTGCAGGTGCCAAGGCGGGGCAACTGGCTAAGGCATTTGCGGGCGACAACCTCGAGCCCAACGGACTGTTGTACTATAAGTTTGACTACCAGTCTTACTTCAATACGTTGGTGAATGTATTTGGATCTCACCAAGGCCGGCACTACCGGCCAAAGGAGAGGCAGATGCTGGAAGCGCTGCGTTCAATCAACGCCGTATACCGAGGTCACCTGGATATCACCGACCGTGGTATCGAGATGACCGGGGACATTATCGTTCGCGATTAGCCGGTGACTGCAGCCATGCGTGTGCAGGGTGCGCCATTTCCTCCACCCACCGGGCTGTTCTCCGCATCCGAGTGCATACGCACCAGGCACCCGTGATGCAAATTGAATCAATTCAATCAAATTTCCGCTACAATTTAGATGCTTTTATTAGAACCTTCGTTTATTGAGACTTGGATCTGACAGACAACATGAGCCGCCATATTCAACTGATGGATACAACACTGCGAGACGGTGAGCAGACCCGCGGTGTTTCGTTCTCCCAGGACGAGAAAGTCAGCATTGCCAAGGCATTGTTGCAATCCCTGCGCGTGGAACGCGCCGAGGTTGCCTCCGTCGGGGTTTCTGAGGGAGAACGGCAGGCGGTGACTAACATCAACCAATGGGCCGCCGAGGAAGGTATGCTGGACAGGGTCGAAGTGCTGGGCTTTGTGGATCGGACCCGCAGCGTCGATTGGATCACCAGTACCGGCGGCAAGGTGCTCAATCTGTTGGCCAAAGGGAGCGAG
>CAMYNX010000089.1 GCA_947259875.1 uncultured Gammaproteobacteria bacterium
CAGCGGCCATTGATGATCGTTGCACACTGCCTCCATGAACGCGTCGCTCACTAATACCGATAGATTGAAATGACGCAGCTCGTACTTGTCCTTTTTCGCATCAATAAATTGTTCAATATCGGGATGATCACAGCGCAAAGTTGCCATCATCGCGCCGCGCCGGGCACCGGTAGAGAGTATGGTTGCGCACATCTTGTCCCAGATCCGCATAAATGACACCGGTCCTGAGGCGATATTTCCCACCGTGCGTGCGTAGGTACCCGCTGGTCGCAGGGTCGAGAAATCGTAGCCTACACCACCGCCTTGTTGCATTGTGATCGCGCCTTCCTTGAGTGCATCGAAGATTCCATCGATCGAATCTTCGACAATGTTCATCACAAAACAGTTGAATAAAGTCACCCTGCGGCCGGTGCCGGCTCCTGCCAGGATCCGTCCCCCGGGGATAAATCGAAAGTCCTTGAGGGCTCGGTAAAAAGACTGCGACCAAAGATCAGAGTCATCCTCAACGGCGGCGACGGCCCTGGCAACCCGTCGCCAGGTATCATCGATGGTCTGATCGTAAACAGTGTCGCCATCTTTGTATTGATACTTGGCCCGCCAAACCCGTCTGGAGACATCACAGATAAAGGGATCCGTGACCGTCATCGGGCATACTCACTCGCGGTTGCGTTTCATGAAACCACCACCAGCGGGCACGCAAGCTCATCCAACAGAATAGCGGGCAGTTTAGCGAACAACGATGACTCCCCACGCGGCCAAAAAAACATACTAGATCCTTGCGCTATCATCGTATTCAATATCTCCCTCGCTTCTACCGCCACAATTGGTTGGTATCGGGCGGGTGTGTCCCCGAGCAAGTCTTTCGCCTGGCCCACTAATCGCTTGAAAGACTTCTTTACGATCAATACCACCAATTCTGCCTCGCGCTGCTCGCTGAAATCCTTCGCCATTGCAAGCGCCCGGCCGGCCGCCGGAGACCCATCGAATAAGGCCCACACCGGTTTGGGGCCACCGGCGCGAATTCTCAGCCGCCGTTGTGTCCGCTCGGGTGTGTTGACCGTCCGTAATCGGACCCCGGTAACATTACTCAAGATCACGATATCGGTTTTCTCGGCCGCCTCCATGGCAGCGCTCACGTAATGTCCCCGCACTACTTGCAGTGACGCGGTGATTTGACGGTGCTCAGACTCGGTCTGCAGCAACTGACGGATACGCTTAGCGTCTGCTTGCAACGCCCGGGTGACCACATGCCGATCGAAAGGCCGAGTAGCACCGCTGGTACGGTCTAGTTCCCTTGCAAAGGGCAACTCGGCAAGAGAAAACAGGTTGATGTCTTCAATAAACAATGCCATCAGGTGCGCCTCTACCTGCGCTGCAATGTCCGCCGCCGTCTTCAAGCTGTCGAGACTTCCACGCGAGGCATCGATCACCAATGTAACCCGGGTCTCCGTTTTTTTGTTCGGGTCGCTCACTGTTGTTCACGGTCTTCGTGTTCACGCGCATATTCCTTGCGCCGTGTTGCCAAATCTATGAGCTCTTTTTCTACTCTGCCGTTTACCGACTCGGGAGGATATTCATCTTTCTGGTCCCGGGCTCCCGCCGACACACCAGTGAGCAGAGTTATCGCCTCATCTATATTGTCCACCGCGTACACACTGAAATCACCGCGCTCAACCGCTGCGACCACGTCCTGACGCAGCATCAGATGCTGCACGTTGGACCTCGGAATAAGCACCGCCTGCTCCCCAGTTAAATCCGTGGCCCGACAGATATCAAAGAATCCTTCTATTTTCTGGTTTACCCCACCGATTGCCTGCACTTCGCCGAGTTGATTAATGGAACCGGTCACCGCAAGCGACTGTTTGATTGCCAGACCGGATAGTGCCGAAAGTAATGCGCATAGTTCCGCTAAGGAAGCGCTGTCTCCCTCCACCAATCCGTAGGATTGCTCGAAAACCAGACTCGCTGATATCGACAGTGGATGTGCTTTGGCGTAATGCGACGCGAGATAGTTGGACAATATCAGTACGCCCTTGGAGTGAATGTTGCCACCCAACTCGGTTTCACGTTGAATATCGATCACCTTTCCCGACCCCATCCGCGTGGTCGCGGTGATCCTGGCGGGCTGTCCGAAAGAAAATCCACCAAGATCAATGACGGATAAACCATTGATCTGACCCACCTTGGATCCCTTGGTATCGATTTTAAGCGTACCACGATGAATTGCTTCATAGATGTGGTCTCGAATGCGGTCCAACCTGTAGATCTTATCGTCGATTGCGCGTTGCACATGTTCCCGGGAGATAATCTCTTGACCGTCCTGGCGCGCGCGAAAATCAGCCTCCTGCATGATATTAACGATTTCACGCATATGAATGGATAGCTTCTCTGTATCTTCCGCGAGTCGCGAACTGTGCTCAATGATGCGCGCTACAGCGCTTTGATCTATACACAACAAAGATTCCTGTTTAACAATACGGCCGAGCAAGCGTGCAAACTGAAGATCGGAGTCTTGATCGCGTTGCATGCGCTCGTCAAAGTCTGCAGCTACTTTGAATAGGTCCGAGAATTCCGGGTCATATTGGCACAGCAGGTAGTAAAGCAGGCGCTCTCCAATCAAAACCACCTTCACATCCAATGGGATCGGTTCCGGTTCGAGCGACACTGTGCTCATGAAGCCCAATGCTTTCTCGAGCGGCTCGATGCGAATCTCTCGCGAACGTAGTGCCCGCTTCAGGCTGTCCCACGCGAAAGGCTGTGTCAACACTCGAATCGCGTCTAGGATCAAGTAACCGCCGTTCGCCTGATGCAGATCACCGGCCTTGATCAACATGCCAAGGTCCCCATCTGAGCGCGGTATTCGACACATCCCACCATGTTGGAGTGCGTAGGCAGGTCCTGATATACGACCGGCGCCGCCTGTTCGCCATCATGATCGATGACGACGTTGACGTTGTAACGATGTAGCGCTTCAGGCTTGGAAGCAATACCGAGTAGACTTGACTGGGGTTCAGACTCAGCACGAAAGTCACGCACATGTTCGACGATATCGTGTTCGACATCTTCCAGGTAGGCCGTCACGTCAGGCAAATCTTTGTGACGCTCTTTAATCAGGCCAATCAAATGATCGACCGCATATCGCCCGATTTCACGATCCAGTTCCTTGATCTTCTCCCGCGTCTCTTTTTGCCAGATCGGAATCTGCCGAATAATCCGTTGTAATTTCTTCTGCAGGTCCTCGACTATTTGCTCGATGCTTTGTTTTTCCTCTTGCGACAACTGCTCAAACGATTCCGGCCGGATCACTTCGCCTTTTTTATCCAACGGTGCAAATGCGAAACCGGCGGGGGTATGTAAAAACCGAACATTGTGTTCCCCGGCTTTTTCCGCCAATTCATTCAGCGCATTGTCGCGCCGCTCGTTCAACTCTTGCTCAAGTTTTTCGATGCGAGAGTGATATTCCTCGGTTTCGAATGCCGAAGGGATTGCTGAGCGCAGATCTTCAATCAGTTGCTCCATATCGTCCCGCAGTGTTACGCCAAGTCCGGCGGGTAAGCGCAACGCGTTGGGCTTATGGGGTCGTTTGAAGTTATACACGTAACACCAGTCCGACGGCACATCCCGCTTGGCGGCCTGTTGTTCGAGAATGCGCTTGACGATGGTGAATCGGCCGGTGCCCGAGGAGCCCATCGCATAGATGTTGAACCCGTCTCGGGCGATACCGGTACCGAAATGGATGGCTCCCAGGGCGCGTGGCTGACCAATAACGCCGTCAAATTCCTCCAATTCCGCGGTATCCTTGAACGGCAAATGGCTTGTGTCACAAGGGGTGTACAAGGCTTCTATGGTTAACGGTTCAGGTCGCGGCATCGGCTGATCTCGCAGTAGTTCGTTATTTTTAAGTGTGCGTTGCCATATATCCTTACTCCATGATGATAATCAATTAGTTGCGGATTGTGCCCGTGCTGACGCCAGGGTTCATTGCGCAATCTTGCCGGCTTGGGACCTGAACCCATGCCCGCGGCCGCGGCGTGTCGATCCCCGCGGCTAACACAGCGGCCGCAGTCCGAGGCGGCCGGATTGTTGCGGTGCAGCGAACAGGAATTCTCTATCCTCGCTGTGACTATTTGTTTGCTCCGGATCGTAACGCCTTTCATCTAAAATCGACCTATCGACCCGCCGTCAATCGATCCCGAATGACCCGGTATTGTGTTTTGCGGTAGGATTATGCTGGTAGTCGTCCAATACCAATGAAACCTTTGGCCTACACCCCAAAGACAAGAGAGGAGATCATGCCAGTTACAAGCAAACAGATAGTCTACGTCAGCGTTCTTGCTTTGATGAGCGCCGGTGCGAACAGTGCCGCTGCCCAGAATCTCAAGAAGCTGCAGGATTTTAAGGCCACCGGCACCGCGCTGGAGTTGGAGACCGTGTCCCAAACCGGCCCACAGGCCGAGGCACTCAACAACATCCTCGAGCGCGTCAAACTGCCGAGTGGATTCAAGATCGCGCTTTACGCCATCGTTCCCGATGCACGGCATATGGCGGTGGGCAACAACGTCGGCACCGTATTCGTGGGCACCCGCAAGACCGCCGCGTGGGCGGTCACTGACCGCGACCGCGACCGCGTCGCTGACGAGGTAAAACGCTTTGCCCCGAGCATCGACTTTAAGGTCCCCAACGGAATGTGTTTTAGCAAAGACGGCTTCCTTTATATTGTCGAGCACAACCGCTTGCTGGTGTTCCCGGCTGCGGAGTTCTTCTACGAAGGGCCCGACGTCGCGGTCGGTGTCGTCAAGGAACCGCTGGTCCCCAGGGATGAAGAATCATTCAACCACGGGGCACGGGTGTGTGACATTGGACCGGACAATAAGCTTTATGTCGCCCAGGGACAGCCGTACAACGTGTTTGCGCCGGAGAAAATGGAGAAATATGACCGCGCCGGCGTCGGCGCCATCGTGCGCATGGACCGTGACGGCAAGAATTGGGAAGTCTATGCCAAAGGCATCCGCAATTCCGTCGGCCTTGCCTTCAATCCGGCCAACGGTGAACTGTGGTTCACCGACAATCAGGTCGACGGCATGGGTGACGACATTCCCCCGGGTGAACTCAACCGGGTGACCGGCGCGGGACAACATTTCGGCTTTCCCTGGTATGGGGGCGGCAAGGTACGGACCGCGGAGTACAAGGACTCGGAGCCACCCACCGACGCGGTGTTTCCGGAGGTTGAAATGGTGGCCCACGCCGCGGATCTGGGGATGATGTTCTACACCGGCAAGATGTTTCCCAAAAAATACCAAGGCGGCATCTTCAGCGCCCAGCATGGTTCATGGAATCGCACTACGCCGATTGGCGCGCGGATCATGTTCACGTCGCTGAACGAAGACGGGAGTGCGGCAGCCACGGAGGTCTTCGCGTCCGGTTGGTTAAATGAAGACACCGGCGAGTACTTCGGGCGGCCTGTCGACGTGATTCAGTATCTCGACGGTTCGATTCTGGTCTCCGACGACCTGACCGGCGCGATCTATCGCATCTGGTACGACGGCTGAGCGCATAGGACATGAGAACCGGCAAGCACCGCGGCACTCTTGCGGTGCTTGCCATTCTCGTGGCCAAACGATCCGGTTCTCGGCCCATGCGTGGAAGTAAACAAACACACGAGCCGTCGAGTTGCGTGATACTGCTGGCATGCGTGGTGCTGGCCATCGGCTGGCCAGGCGGTGCCGACGCCGGCGACCCCGCAGCGGGCCGCCACAAGGCTGCGGCATGCCGCACTTGTCACGGATTGGATGGCCTGAGCCGTCAACCGGATGCACCCCACATCGCCGGACAGGTCGCGGTATACCTGCGCGACCAACTCGCCAAGTACCGCTCCGGAGAACGCGCCCACCCGGTGATGGAGGTCATCGCGAAACAACTCTCCGACACCGACATTGAAGACCTCGCCGCCTACTACGCAAGCATTAAACTCAGCGTCGAGATGCCGCCGTAGGCCGAAGGCACCAGTGGATGTTTCCGTTATATCGATGATTGGGTAACCCACTCGAGACGCACATCGGTTACTGCGAGATACCGCGTGGATGACCGGGATCGACGTCATCGGCACGAGCACGTGATAAAACAAAAAGGTCACAATCCGCCATAGGAGAATTCCAATTTTGTTTTTCCAAGGCACCGACATCGCCAGCGGCAGGGGTGCAAAACAACCGATTCATGGTAATCGACATGCTGGTACTTGGCCGATAACGATGCACACGGCGCAAGCGCTGTTGTTGGGAGTAGGATTGTCCTGCGCCGCCGTAGGGCTGGCCCAGGAGAACGCGCCGGCGGCGGAAGAGCCGATTGTCATCACCATTACCGGCGGGCGCATCGCGCCACCCGTGGACCGGGCGCCGGCCGCCATTTCGGTGGTCGGCCAAGACAAGATTCAACGCGGAACGCAGCAACTCGGTTTGGACGAGTCTCTGGCCGGTGTACCGGGCTTGTTCATGCAGAATCGCTACAACTTTGCGCAAGACCTGCGGATTTCGATGCGCGGCTTCGGAGCGCGCGCAAACTTTGGGATTCGCGGCATCAAGATCCTGGTCGACGGGGTGCCGCAGACATTGCCGGACGGACAGGGACAGGTAGACAGCATTGACCTCGGCTCCGCCGAGCAGATCGACGTGATTAGGGGGCCGGCTTCCTCGCTGTGGGGCAATGCATCCGGCGGCGTCATTAACATCACCACCGAAGACGGTCCGCTGCAGCCATTCGTGGACGCAGGCACGGCGTTTGGGGATTTCGGTTATCGGAAATACCAGCTCAAGACCGCCGGCGACGTGGGCAGCGTCAATTATCTAGCGAACGGGTCGCGACTGGAATTGGACGGCTATCGCGATCACAGCCGGGTAGAGACCGATCGGTTCAACACCAAGGTACGCTTCGCGATTGATGAAAGTTCCAACCTGGTCGCTTTGGTGAATCTAACCGATTCGCCGATTGCTCAGGATCCGGGGGCGTTGACACGTGAGCAGATGGATCTTGATCCGACGCAGGCGCGTCAGCGCAACGTCATCTTCGATGCCGGCGAGCGCGTCGAGCAACAGAAACTCGGATTGGTCTACCACAAGACCTTTGACGACCGCCGCACACTGACCGTGCGCAACTACTACGTGTGGCGTGATTTTGAGAACCGATTACCGTTCGTGGGCGGCGGCGCGGTGCGACTGGACCGGTTTTTGCTCGGTGGTGGCGTGTTGTATACCCATGACGGCGACTTCATGGGATTGAACAACCGGCTGGTGGCGGGCATCGATCTCGATAAGCAGAATGATGATCGCCAAAGATTCGACAATAATCAGGGGGTTCTCGGGGCGCTGGGTTTCGACCAGAAAGAGACGGTGACCGGCGCCGGTGCGTTCGTGCGCAGTGAGCTCAGCGCCACGGAACAACTCGATCTGTTTGTGGGTGCCCGCTACGACAGGATCGAGTTTGACGTCGACGACCGGTTCTTGATCAACGGCGATGACTCGGGCCAGCGTACCATCGAACAGGTGAGTCCGATGATCGGAATCGTCTATGATTTGTCGCCGCGGACGAACCTATACGCCAATATATCGACTTCTTTCGAGACCCCAACGACGGCGGAGTTTGCCAATCCATCCGGTCAGGGCGGCCTCAATCCGGAGCTCGAACCGCAAACCGCCACCAATTATGAACTCGGCATCAAAGGAACGATAAGCAGCGCGATCCGTTACGAGGCCGCGCTGTTTCACATCGACATCGAAGACGAGCTGATCCCGTTTGAAGTCGCAGGACAACCCGGCCGGACTTTTTTCGTCAACGCGGGCGAATCGACTCGCGACGGCGTTGAACTCTCCCTATCGGCTCCGGTAACGCCCCACTTGAGCGCATCGGTGAGCTACACCTATTCGGACTTCGTGTTCGACCGCTTTGCGGGTAGCCAAGGCCATGTGTTCGATGGAAACCGCATCCCGGGGGTGCCCAAGCACCTGCTGGTCGCCGGCCTGTCCTACCAGCGGCGTGGTTTTTTCGCCGACTGGGAGGTCGTGCACGTCGATGAGTTTTATGTCGACAATGCCAACAGCGAAAAGAACGATTCCTATACCGTTTCCAACGCCAAGGCAGGTTATGCAGGCGATCACGATAACTGGGAATGGACGCTGTATCTCGGCGTGAATAACCTGTTCGACGCGGCCTACGCCGCCAACGTCCGCATCAATGCGTTTGGCGGCCGCTACTTTGAGCCCGCCCCGGAACGGAACTTGTATACCGGCATGCACCTTCGATACCGGTTTGGCCTTTGATCCCGCTCTTTTTTCTTTATTTTTGACCTGGATCAGCTTCTAAAACTTACAAAAATACTAGGTTTTGTTAACGTCAATCCCAACAATACCGGCCACCATATACAACCATACTCTGGGGAGCGATGATGCAAAAACTCACATTAATTTTTCTCACCATCATGGCGATGGCCTTGTCGGGCGTTGCGGTCGCCAAGGACGACAACAAGAGTGACGACGACGACAGCAGCAGTGTCGACGGTCGTGAATGGCAATATCACGCGCCGCCTTACACCTTCTTATTCGGCAATCATATCGATACCCATCAGGAAACCCGGTTGAAGAACAACGGCGATCTTCAGGGGTACTTCTATATCACTTGGACCGGAGAGTTCACCGACGACGACGATCCCATCGCCCATCATTGTACCAAGCCCGAGCATTATGCGGACGGATGCTTCCCCGGCTGGACCATCAAGGCCAAACCCTGTATCCAAGAAGTCAACGGATGCGAGGCGATGTTTCTGTACCACTATCACGACCATCCGGTGTGGATGATCGGTCCGCGTGTCGTTGGCGAGGACGACGGACTGCGCGGCACCCGCAGCATGATCCCGCAGCCGGGCAGCTACACCCACCTGCACTGGTTGACTGAAAACGCCGACAGCAGCCTGGTTGACGTCGAAGAGCTATTCGGTGCCGATATCTATGTCCCGCAGGAATGCAATGTGTCCATGGCCAGCGCCCTGACCGCCGGCGTCATTTGTCCGGGCTATTATCTGGAGATCAAGGCCGTGGAAGACTTCGTATTCAGGCACGGCGGCGAGCTGATTCCGGTGAGCGAGGGTAGCGATAACCGAACCCACCTGAACATCGTTACCAGCTACCGTTCTTTGCCCCATGACGTGCTTCCCGGGAACTATACCGAAACCGGAGACGGCGGTGGTGGCCATTAGCGAACACATCGGCTTCAACTTAGAAAGGGCGGCCCCACAAGCCGCCCTTTTTAGTGATGCGCGGCATCTAACTCAGCGATACACAGGTCACAACAGGGTCTGCCTCAACAAACGCCTGAGTGTATTGACCGCGCGGGTATTCAACACGTCGTCCTTGGCCAGCCATCCGCGTCGCGCCTGCACGATGCCGTAATCGAGATTATCGAAGCCGGCCACGCTGTGCGCATCGCTGTTGACACTGACCAGCACGCCCTGTTCCTGCGCCATGCGGCAGTATGTATCGTTCAGGTCCAAGCGCTGGGGCTGGCCGTTCAGCTCCAGGAAACAACCGCGCTGCGCAGCATGACCCACGACCCGCTCCATGTCGACGGCATACGCCTGCCGTGCGCCGATCAGCCGGCCGCTGGGATGCGCCAGGATAGAAAAATAGCGATGGTCCATGGCGCGCAGGATGCGTTCGGTCTGTTTGTTGCGCGGCAGTTGGAAGTGGCTGTGTACCGCACCGATGACGAGATCCAGCCGCGCCAGCACCGCATCCGGCAGATCCAGCGCCCCGTCTTCGAGGATATCCACCTCGGTGCCCTTCAGCACGGTGATGCCTTTTGTGGCCTCGTTGATGTGGTCGATTTGTTCGATCTGACGCAACAGGCGCTTGACATCCAGGCCATGGGCGACCGTCAGGTGCCGCGAATGATCGGTGATGGCGATGTACCGCAGGCCGCGGCGTTTTGCTGCGGTGACCATTTCTTCGATGCTGGCCTGGCCATCGGTGGCCTGGGTGTGGGCATGCAAGTCGCCCTTTAGATCGTCGCGTTCGATGAGCTTTGGTAATTCCCCGCGCCGGGCGGCATCGATCTCTGCATCCCCTTCGCGCAACTCCGGTGGAATCCACGGCAGACCCACCGAGCGAAATACCTGTTGCTCGGTGTTGCCGGCAACGAGCCGCTTGCCTTTGAACACCCCGTACTCGTTGATCTTCAGCCCGCGCTTCTGTCCCAGGCGCCGGATCTGAATATTGTGCGCTTTACTGCCGGTGAAATAGTGCAGCGCCGCGCCCAGGCTGTGCTGCTTGACCGCGCGCACGTCCACTTGCAGGCCGTTGCCGAGAATCACCGACGAGCGGGTGGACCCCGAGGAGACCACCTGTTTTACATCCGGATACGCGACCAAACCTTGCATCACCGGATCGGGTTTGGCGGCGGTGACCACAATGTCGAGATCGCCCACGGTCTCGTTACCACGACGGTAGCTACCGGTGACCACGACTTCGTTAACACCCGGTATCGCTTTTAGATAGGCAACAAGCTGTTCGGCATACACCGCGGCTTGCGCGCGCAGCCAACGCACCTCGGCCACTCTGTGCGCCGCAATGGCATCGAGAATCTGTTGTTGCAGCTTGGACCCAAATCCGGGCAGCTCGCGTAACCTTCCCGACCGCGCCGCCCGCTCCAGTTGCGGCAAGCTCTTGATGCCCAGCTTGTGGTAGAGCGTCTGCACCCGTTTGGGCCCCATCCCGGGTATGCGCAATAGATCCTCCAGACTCGCGGGTAGTTTTTTGTGCAACTCATCGAGCGCCGCCATATGTCCGGTGTCCAGCATCGCTTCGATCTTGGCGGCGAGATCGCGACCGATCCCGGGGAGGGACTTGAGGTCCCGGCCTTGCTGCACCAGCGTCGCAAGGTTCTTCCCCAGCCCGCGGACGGTGCGGGCGGCGTTGCGATAGGCACGCACGCGAAACGGATTGGCGTTGTCGATCTCGAGCAGATTCGCGATCTCATCCAAGGCGTTGGCGATTTGTTCGTTACCCATCCGCATGGCCGTTACTCCGGTGTCGTCCGCCCATCCGCACCCATGAGCGAACTTATCGCCAACCGCCGCCTGGCGGCAAGTATCTTGCATGGTGACTGCACACGGTGACGCCGTCGCCCATCTTGCGGTTGTCGGTTTAATCGTATCAGTGATTAGGGTTTTGATTGAAATCAACGACATCTCGAAACCTAGTCGCATCCTCGGATATTTTTGATTGAAATCAACGACACCTCAAAACCTATGCGTATCCTTGGACATTATGGCGCACGTTGCGGCAGGCAATCCCGGGCATTGGGAACACTTTTCCCATATGGCGGATGTCGGGATACGGGGGGTGGGCGCCACTGTCGAAGAGGCCTTCGCACAAGCGGCCGTGGCGCTGACCGCGGCCATCACCGAGCCAGCAAAGGTCCGGTACGATGATTCGGTGCAACTGGATTTTGCATCCACCGACCTGGAGACGTTGTTGTTCGAGTGGTTAAATGCGTTAATCTACGAAATGGCGGTGCGCAAGATGTTGTTCAGTCATTTCCAGGTGCACATCGACGACTGCCATTTGCAGGCCCAGGCGTGGGGCGAGCGGGTAGACCGATTCCGTCATCAACCGGCGGTCGAGGTCAAAGGAGCGACCTATACGGAGTTGCGTGTTGCCAATGAGGGGGGGGTGTGGGTTGCCCAATGTATCATCGACGTGTAGCGTGATAGCACCGTGGATGTAGACGACCTGACACAGAGTTCAAAATACACCTGGCAATTAGAGCCGCGAGGGCGCATGCGCGTGCCGGTAATCATCTATGGTGATCGCGACCTGATCTCCGCCATGGATGACAAGGTATTAAATCAGGCAATCAATGTCGCCACCCTGCCGGGGATCGTAACCGCCAGCTACGCAATGCCCGACGCGCACTGGGGATATGGCTTTCCGATCGGCGGTGTGGCCGCTTTTGATTCCGATCAGGGAGGCGTGGTCTCGGCCGGCGGCGTCGGGTTTGATATTTCATGCGGCGTGCGCACCCTGCATACCGGTCTCACGGTTACCGACCTCAAGTTAAAAAAATTGATCCTCGCCGATGCGCTTTTCGAAGAGATTCCGGTGGGCGTCGGCAGCACCGGCCGTATTCGGCTTGATGATGCGCAAATGGACGAGATGTTGACCGGCGGCGCCAAGTGGGCGGTCGAGCAAGGCTGGGGGAGCCCGGACGATCTAGAGCGCATCGAGGAGCACGGAATGATGCGCGATGCGCTGCCCGACGAGGTGTCGGCGCGCGCTAAAAAACGACAACGAAACGAAATGGGCACCCTGGGCTCCGGCAATCATTACCTGGAGATTCAGGAGGTGTCCGAGATTTATGACCAGCATGCCGCGGAAATCTTCGGGCTGCACACCGGTGATATCGTGGTCACCATACATTGCGGCTCGCGCGGTTTGGGGCACCAGATCGGAACCGAATTCCTCAAGGATATGGCTCAGGCTGCGCATCAACACGGCATCGATCTGCCGGACCGTGAACTCGCATGCGCACCGATTCGCTCACCGGCGGGCAAGAGCTATCTGGGCGCGATGCGTGCGGCCATCAACTGCGCGTTGGCCAACCGCGAGATCATCACCCACCTGACCCGACAGGTGTTTGCAAAGGTCCTGCCTGAGGCGCGGTTGGAGTTGTTGTATGACGTGTCGCACAACACCTGCAAACTGGAACAACACGAAATTAACGGTGAGACCCGGCGCCTCTACGTTCACCGCAAGGGCGCCACCCGGGCGTTCGGCCCCGGACATCCGGAGTTGCCAGATGCGTTCCAGGACGTGGGACAACCGGTGTTGATAGGCGGTTCTATGGGTACCGCGTCCCATGTCCTCGCCGGCAATTCCGGCAACGATGCGTTGTCATTCGAATCTGCCTGCCATGGCGCCGGACGCAGTATGAGCCGCCGGCGAGCCACCAAGACCTGGCGCGGACGCCATGTGGTGGATGAGTTGGCGGCGCGTGGCATCGTCGTACGCAGCCCCTCTATGAGAGGCATTGCCGAGGAGGCGCCGGGCGCGTACAAAGACGTAGACGCGGTCGTGGACGTCGCCGACCGTGCCGGATTGGCGCGTAAGGTGGCGCGCGTTACCCCTGTGGTGTGCGTCAAGGGTTAACCCGCATATTGCACCAAGGCGCCCCGCGACTATTCATGGTGCCCAGCTAAGAGCTTCGCAGTGTCACTTAGATGAAATGGCAACATACGAGTCTCCAGAATATTTAGGGAGAATAGTCGCGGGGCTATCCCGGCGTTGGCTCGGTCTCGAACGCCTGGACTTGCGCTTCACTCAATCCATAGCTACGGCTATGCATGTCGTTCCAGCGCGGCGTCCAGCCACCCGACCCCGTCGCCATCATCCAAGATCCTTGGTGCAATATACGGGTTAGCCACTCCAAAGTACGACGCTGCGGGCAGTGCGGTTCAGCAGCGGTCGCTTGACCGAAGTCATGGTTGTGACACCTGCCTTCGTGTTGAAGTGTTTTCAATGAAATTTATACAGCGAGAATAATCATGCCGGTTGAACAACTCAGAGAATTCCTCGACAGTTATCACATCAAGTACATCACCATCGATCATTCGCCGGTGTACACCGCCCGCGAGGTGGCCGCGTCGACGCTGGTGCCAAGGCGTGAGTTTGCCAAGTCGGTAATGGTGAAGATAGACGGAAACATCGCCATGGCGGTGGTGCCTGCGTCTCGGCATGTCGATCTAGACAGGCTGGCGAGCGCGGCAGGCGCTAGCGACACCGGTCTTGCCACCGAGCAGGAGTTTCAACAGTTGTTTCCCGGCTGCGAAGTCGGCGCCATGCCGCCGTTTGGAAATCTATACGGCATGGACACCTATGTCGACGAAATGCTCAAGGAGGACGACGACATTACCTTTAATGCCGGCACCCATACACAAGTGGTGCGCCTTGCCTATGATGACTATGAAAAGCTCGTAAAGCCCAAGATCGCGAGTTTTTCGGTCAAAGAATAGCCGCGTCGGGTAACCGCGGCGCGCCCATCGATGGTTGAACCACAGCGGCCGGCGTTGATCGAGCGCCTGCAACGGCCGGAGTTGTTCGATCACCCGGTGACCGGCTTCGAGGTCATGGAGACACACATCTCGTACATTCTGCTCACCGGTGACATTGCCTACAAGATCAAAAAACCGGTCGACCTCGGCTTCCTCGACTTTTCCACCCTCGACAAGCGCCTGTTTTTCTGCGAGGAGGAGCTGCGCTTGAACCGGAGAATGGCGCCGGAGCTGTATCTGGGGGTGGTGCCGATCACCGGCAGCGAAGACGATCCCCACGTCGGCGGTGACGGTAAGGTGATTGAATACGCAGTAAAAATGCGTCAGTTCCACGAACCGGACCGGTTAGATCACATGGTTCGCGCGGGTCACATCGCGCCGGAACACATCGACGACCTAGCGCGACACGTGGCCGAATTTCATCAGCAGGCCGAGGTCGCCGCTCCCGAGTCGGGTTACTCCACCGCCCAGCGCATACGTGAGCGCGCGATGGATAACTTCCCGCACATCAACCCCTGTGTTCACGGCGGCGAAAAAGAGCAACTGCACAAGCTCCATGATTGGACCCAAGACTCGGCAAAGCGGCTCGCCGACGCGTTCACCGGCAGGCTCATCCAAGGTACGGTTCGTGAATGCCATGGCGACATGCATTTGGCGAACATGGTGCTGGTCGACGGCGAGGTCCGCCTGTTCGACTGCCTGGAATTTAACCCACAATTGAGATGGATCGATGTCGCCAGCGACGTCGCGTTCGCGCTGATGGATCTGCTGTATCATGATCGGGAAGACTTCGCCCACCGGCTGTGGTTGCGTTACCTGGAGCACACCGGAGATTATGAGGCGCTGTCGGTGCTGCGCTACTACTTGGTGTACCGGGCACTGGTACGCGCCAAGGTCGCGTGCATACAACGCCAACAATCCTCTGCGTTGCACCGGCGCCAGGATCGGGATGTGGTGCGTCACCTGTCGCTGGCCACCACCTTGATGCGCCAACCCGCATCAATACCGTTGGTCATTACCCACGGCGTGTCGGGGTCCGGTAAGACCTGGCTCACCGAGCGGCTTGTCGAGCGCACCGGCATCATCCGCATCCGTTCCGATATTGAGCGCCGGCGATCCGGCATCAACGCCGGCACACGCTACAGTCAGCAGAACATCGAGCGTGTGTATCAAGGTCTGTTACAGCTCGCCGAACAAATTATTGGTTTCGGCTATCCGTTGGTCGTCGACGCCACCTTCATCAACGCCGGGCAGCGGCGGCAATTCCGCGCGTTGGCCGCGCGCCTCGGCGTGCCGTTCCATATCCTGCACTGCCACGCCGGCGAGGCGGAATTGGCACAACGTATCGAGAAACGGGCGCAAGCACGGCCGAATGCCTCGGAGGCAACGGTATCGGTTTTGCAACGCCAACTGCAATCGCAGGACCCGTTAACCCCTGATGAGCGGGATCTGTGCATCGACGTGGACACCACCTGGACCCCGGATTGGGATCGCATAATCGCGGTCTTGCAGCTGTAACCAACTACTGCGCCGGATAATCCATTTCTCCTCGCCAGCAAGGATGCTGGCTTCGAGCCTACAGGGACGTATTTACGGCGTGTCCCGGAAATTGCCCCGTGATTCAGATTATCCTCCGCTGCGAATAAGTACCGTTGGGAGCTTAATCCGTAAGGTTCCCACCATCTCTACGATGAGGTAACGACGATTCGACGAGTCACCAGACCGGCACTATCCTCGATGCTAAATCGTTGCATAATACGGACAGTATCGTATCTACCCACAGCCGGCGAACGATCAACGCTGATGAAGACAGACTCTCTCAAGCCAGCAACTCTCGAGCCCACACCGGAGGCATTGACGAATCCGCTGCGCCGGTACTGGTGGGCGACGCGGCCGCCGTTTCTCACCGTCACGGTTGCGGGATTCATGTTGGGCGTTGCCTATGCACACTATCGCGACGGGTTTTTGAATTGGACCACAGTATTGTTGACGCTCATCGGGGCGACGGCTATTCACGCTGCCATCAACGTGCTGAACGACTACTACGACGCCTTGAATGGCAGCGACACCCATAACAACGAACGCATATTCCCATTCACCGGGGGCAGCCGGTTCATCCAAAATAAGGTGCTCACCGAAACACAAACCCTGCACTACGGCCTAACGTTGCTCGCCGGCGGAATTTGCATCGGTCTGGTACTGACCTTTGCCAGTCACTGGAGTTTACTAGCCATTGGTGCGATCGGTGTGTTCATAGGCTGGGCGTATTCGGCGCCGCCTTTTAATCTCAACAGCCGCGGTTGGGGAGAGCCTTGTGTCGCGTTGGGTTTCGGTATTTTGATACCCATGGGCACCGACTTTGTGCAACGGCAGAGCTGGGATTGGGAGTTGCTGCTGCTGTGTCTACCTTACGGCCTGCTGGTAACCAATATACTTTATATCAACCAGTTTCCGGATCGCCTGGCCGACGCCTCGGCCGGTAAGCATCATTGGGTGGTGCGCTTGGGTCCAGAACGCGGAAAATGGATCTATGTCGCCAATGTGTTCGCCGCGAGC
>CAMYNX010000090.1 GCA_947259875.1 uncultured Gammaproteobacteria bacterium
GGGGTGGTGTACTTGGCTTCTTTGTGAAACGGTTCCCAGATGGTCTCGTAACCGACGAAACCCTTTTCGTTAGGCTTTTTCTGGCGGGTTATCAGATAGCGCGTCTTGCCTTCAGGGACCTTCGCTTTGGGGTCTACTTTGCCCATAAATTACCTCATAGAGATATACGTTGTGGAATTGTCAGAACGAATTGGCGCTTTTCTGCTTACGGGAGACTCCTGTGCTTAGAAGATGGATGCACTGAAAATCTTGGCCTCTCCGTCTTCATAGCCAAGAACTAGCCTGCCAAGCCATTCACCCTCCTTCTTGGCGCTACGTTGCCGGTATAAAACCGTCACGTGTTCGCCACGGCGGATAATGCCAAGGAAGTCTGCATGTTCAGACAGGTTTCTAGCCAGGTCGCTTCTTGCAAACTGTTTGCCCGCCTCGACCTGATTCAGGCCAAACGCCAGTGAACGAGAAAAATTCTTAACGAATTCTCCGTACTTGCCCTCGTTGGAGTATTTAACGAGGTCGATCCACATGGGATGTGCGATGGCCAGTATCTCATCATCGGATTTGTCAATAATGTTCATCTTTGACCCTGTATTGGTGCAGTGCACCGGATTTGTCAAGGTCATTTGCTCGTCCAACAAGCGAAATGTTGATCTTTATTCGTCCAAACAGAAGTTCAAAGTGAACTTCTGTTTGGCGTTTCTTGCTACGCGACTTTATCTTTGTCTTTCTCTTCCTCTGCATCAACCAGGTGATAACAGGGCGCCTTCTCCATGGTGTATTCACCGGTTCTCGGATCGCGGTGTGAAACCGTGAGCACGTGCCAGTTGTCGTCATCGAGATGCATATAGTCACCACGGTAGTAATAGCCGGGCCAACGGGTTTCCTTGCGGAACAGGGTGTGTTGCATGACGCACTCAGAGGCGCGATGGCGATGCTTTAACTCCCATGCTCGCAGCAACTCGTGGAGATCTTCAGCGCCTATTTTCTCAAGGTCTTCTTCCAGGATCCTGAGCTTCTTCATGCCGATGTTGAGTAGTTTCTCGTTGGTCATGTAGCTGACGGTCACCCCGCCACAATACTCGTCCATCAGTTTCTGCAGGCGGTCTAGACCCTGTCTTGGGTTGATGTAGTGCGGATTGACGCTGCCGGCTGTGATCTCGTTACGGTAAACCGTGTAATGATCTAACGGCTTATAAATCTCCTTTTTTCGGTCATCGATCTGCTGCTGAGAAACCACGATGCCTTCGCCCTTGCCGTCGTCGATATACTGGCAGGCGGCCTTGGCGGCCAGACGGCCTTCGGTGAACGAACCGGAAGAGAACGCATGCGGCGTCCCGCCGACAGCATCACCCGCGCCAAACAGACCTTCGACTGTGGTCATACGGTTGTAGCCCCAGAAATACTCTGGCGGTGATACATCCTCGGGACCTGAACACCAGGCACCGCTACCGGTTGCGTGCGAGCCCATGACGTACGGCTCGGAAGTGGTCAATTCCGGGTTCTCGTGCTTCGGATCGACATCGGTTGACGCCCACAATACGGCCTGACCAACGGTCATGCCCAGAAAGTTGTGCCAGCCGATCTCTTCAAGATGAGGGTCCTGGAAGGAGTGCATGGTCACCATGTGGATCGGGCCGCGACCGGCATTGAGCTCGCTGATAAGTGCGTGGTTACGTAAACAGGTTGGAATGGGTCTATGGGTTCTGTGCGAAACTTCTGGATCCAGATATTCCTTACCTACCATTTCCTGTAGTTGCGGCCACCAATTGGATTCATACTCCTCTCCCAGGCCATTTTGGGTATAGGTCTTGAGGTGCAGAAAGTATGCACCCACCGGACCGTAACCGTCTTTGAAACGAGCGAGAACAATCCTATTCTCCATCTGGGTCATTTTAGCGCCAGCACCAATCAGCAAACCATAGGCTGATGCCGATGACCACGGCGCATACCAGACACGACCGGCGCCTTCACCAACCGAGCGTGGCTTGAATATATTGGAGGCGCCGCCAGCGCCACAGATGACGGTCTTGGATTTGAAGACGTGGTAGTTGCCGGTGCGCACGTTGAAGCCGACAGCGCCGGCAACCCGGTTCTCCTTGGCCTCGTCCATCAGCAGGTGGGTGACACAAATGCGGTTGAATACCTTGTCGGCCGATTTCTTGGCCGCTTCGGCCACGATGGGCTTGTAGGATTCGCCGTGGATCATGATCTGCCATCGTCCTTCCCGCAGATAGGCACCCGTCTCCTTGTTGCGCATAATCGGCAGACCCCACTCCTCGAACTGGTGTACCGTGGAGTCGACGTGACGGGCCATGTCGAAGGCCAGATCTTCACGCAACATGCCCATGAGGTCGATACGCGCGTAACGGACGTGGTCCTCAGGGTTGTTTTCGCCGAAACGGGTTCCCATGTAGCAGTTGATCGCGTACAGGCCCTGGGCAACCGCACCGGAGCGGTCGATGTTCGCCTTTTCGGCGATGACGATTTTCTTGTCCTGGCCCCAGAATCTGGCTTCCCAGGCTGCACCAGTGCCACCGAGGCCCGCACCGACGACCAGAATGTCGATGTCATCTTCTACGATAGTTTTGTAAGCCATTAGTAGTACACCCCTTCTATCATTTGCAGGCCATTGGACTCGAGGGTGTGAATATCACCATCGTCGAGGCGAATGTATTTGGGCTCGTTGTACAGCAGCTGGCTATCACGCATTTCCTGTCTTGGCGCGGGGACATCACTGAGCTGTGGGATGCCCTGACCCCAGGGTTTCGTCGTGATGGGCGCCAACAGAGTCATGTCTTTTTTGCCGTTGCGGAACTTGATGCGCCAGGCAATGACACCTTTTTTTTCATCACGGATCACTCGTACCGAGTGGCCCAATGGGGCGAAGTCTGCATAGCCACGGGCATCGATTGCATTATGCGGGCAAGCCTTGACGCAGGAGTAGCACTCCCAGCACATACTTGGTTCGATGTTGTAAGCGCGCCGGACAGTCGTATCAATATGCATGATGTCTGAGGGGCAGATATCGACGCATTGACCACAACCATCACAGCGAGTCATATATACAAAAGTTGGCATAATATTCCTCTCTCCAAATTAAATCTGTTCAATCGATATTTATTAGTAATGGTTTGCAGGTTCACGCTTGATACCAAGCCCCATGGAGGGTGGGTTGTCGCCCATATATTCCGGGATATCCGGATACCTTTCCTGTACGGCTGGATCCGTCAGCTCGGGTAAATCGGGCAGATTCTCTCTCGAACCATCTGCTTTGGTTATGCGCTTCTGATAGGCAGCGGCAGGCTTGAAAAACATGTGGGCAAACTTGGACCACAGGACTGTTCCAAACAGCACCGTGGCGGCGACAATGAAGAAAATAAAGAAAAGGTCCGACAGCACCTTGAGGCGTGCGGTCTGCAGCGCGGACCAGATCAGGGCGAAGGTGACCATCGCGAGCATGGAGACAACGAATAGATCCGCGCGTATCAGGCGATACCAGGGGTAACCTTCGGCATTAACATCAACTCGGATGAAAAACCAGAACCAGTAACCACCGAAGCAAAGCATCAATGCGCCCACGTGCCATAAGACAGGCCAAATAGCGGGTGTAGGAGCCTCTGAGGTCGGATAGGCGAAGATCATAATGGTTGTCGTGGCAACAAACAGAATGAATCCATACATGGTGAGAAGGTGTGACTTTCTGCGACGTGTATTAGAGAACTCAGACGAAGTTAAGAATTCGCCCGTAATGGTTTTGAGCGCGATCGATATCTTTTCACCGCCGCTAACTGTCCGAGTTGCGCCTCTCTTCGCTTCCTTTGCGTTTTCGAAGAAATACTTACTGCTCTTCTTGTGAACCATGTCAAGAACAGTGCCACCCACGACCAATAGTGCCATGACGACGACGTAGGCTTGCATCGCATAGACCGGTATAACGGCCGTAAGCTCAGAAAAGGGATTTTGAGTGAACATTTGGTTTAGGCTCCTCTGAAAATATCACTGATAGACAAGCGATGGCCTCTAATGCCGTGGCGCCCTAGACCGACAAGAAGCACAGATCGAAACAGGCTCACGTCGCAAAGGGTACAATAAATACCGAAATTTCGAAGGGAGGGTTGTGATATGAATCAAGAAAAACCGAGTTTCCTAAGAGAGCGTCATGAGCACCCCCGCCGTGCAACATGGTCATAGAGTGCTATTCGACGGCGCGTGACGTGTTCGACGGCTTCATGAAGGACTTTGTCCGTGAACATATCTATCCGCACATTCGCGAACACGTTCCGTCATCGACGAAGCAGGGCCGCGACGCGCTGTACCGGCGCAAAAGGAGCTGTTCCGGTTACAGGAGAGCGATTACGGGGTGATCGAGCCGCTCCTTGCCGACTATTGAACCGGCTGTCCTATGGCAAGGGCTGGGAAGCCCAACAACTGGCCGGCCTGGCCAGTCTCAACGGCAACCCTGCCCCGGAAGCCGCGGTATTGCGGACCAAGGATAACCAGGTCAATGTCCTGATCAAAGACACCCAAACGGCGAGGAAAGTCAGCAGTTTGGGCTTTGATGCCAACTATCCGCCGATCAAGATGGCGATCGTATCCGACCTCAATGGCAATGGGTCGGAAGAGATTGTCATATTGGGCCGCCGGTTCAATGGCGGTAATCAGAAGGCCTGGGTGAAAGATGGGAAGACCAACGCATCGCTGAGTCAAGTGTTCTTCAACAAGTACTTCATTGGCCAGGATATGGATGTGGGTCCGGATATCAATGGCAATGGGGCCCAGGAGTTAGTCATGCTCGGCAGACGAGGATCGGATGGCAAGCTCCGGGCCTTTATCAAAGATGCCAGGACCGGAGAGTTGATCGGGCGGATTAACTTCTAGATAGGAGTGAAGAATGGAGAAGATCACCTGCTTATAGAGGCAGCACGCCTGCGGGACGTAGTCGATATTTTGCCAGATTCTTTATTGATCGCTCAGGTGTTTACCTACAGGTATCAAGAGCAGAGGCTTGGCATCTCACAGCAGTATGTGGTATCGCTTTGAGTTCTTCAATAAGTTTGCGCTGCTCTGCGACAAGATCTACCGTCTCCCAATAGGGTCGACAAAAAAACGCGTCGCCTGGTTCGCTTAGATAGTTGTGACCCATATCGAGGTACCGTTCGAATTCATCAAAGACGCCTGCGTACAACGGTTTAAGTATCTTAAGTGCCCCTTTTTCTTTGATGTCATTTAAGAAATCGCGGTAGGCATCGATCGGTTCAATGCCTGCTTGTTGAAAGATGACGCGACCACCATACTTTTTATATAGAGCCTTGTTCATTTTCCAACTCGCGACCCATCGTTCGCTGCTCTTGCGACTAGACTGTTTTAAGTGCTGATGGAGTTTTGCAACGGACTCGTCGCCAAAGCGCTCCCGCATGTCTTCATCCCGAATTTTGTTGTCTTCCGCAAGTTTCTTAGATAGTTCGATGCTGCGTTTAAACGTCTTAATCGTTGTCTCGAGAGATCGACGAAAATGCTCATCATATTCATAGGTCTTCAATAACTGTTCGGCCGTAGCGATAACCTCTTCGTCATCCCTCGTTTTTCTGGCCGCAGAACGTGCGCTAAATTCTTCAAAGGTATCGACTTCCTGCTGAGTCGGCGTATAACTGCTCCTGGGGAGCAAATGCTCGGCAGCGATAGACCGAATCTTGTTCCTCAAACGGACCTTCTCTAGTCGTAGGCGATGGCCAGGACCGGACCCAGCGTTGGCACCGGGCTCTCTATCGGGTAAAGCGATATCTGATTGGCAAATTGCTCGGTTGAATACGGTCGCTACCACATCGCACTGTGCGTGCGGTGATCCCGGTATGATCAAAATCAATAATGTCGCAAATCGAATTACCCTATACCTCATGGCCGGTAGTTCTCCAAGATAGAGCCTATTCTTGTGCTATTGGAATTCGAGTTAATGTTTCTGCAGCCAAAGGACAGCTGGGGCCGCACAGCGGTTCATCGTGTAGGAAGTAGATGCTGCCACCTACATCCATAGTTCCCACGCCAGCCTCTCAACGTAGTTGCTGAATGCGGTCCAAGGCAACTGTGTGAATGCGATGGATTTTATCTGCTGGAAAGGTGCCCTGAAGTCGCCACGCACGCGTACCGCTCACTGCAACCACATCCAAATAAGCCTGAGGGTCATTCGCCTCCTTTCGATACGCGACGAGCGCATAGACGAAATCTCCAATGTAGCCGAGACGCTCGGCCATAAGCACCTGACCACTAGTGTAGATACCTGCAATGGAAGCCACGGCTTGATCGTAAAACGCGTGTGGTAAGGTTCGGTTAAAAGGAATCTCCGTGACATTTAGCTTTTTACCAGCCTCAGCGAAAACCTCGGGCATCAACCACAGGACTGTAGCCAGCGCAATTGCGGCGCAGTTCTTTTTTCTCATAGGCACGTGCCTTATCGTCTTGTATTAGAGTCTATCGCAGCGGCCAGCCAAGCCGCAGTCAGCTTTTTGGTGAAAGCAGTGCGCACTGATAGTGCGTACAGCAATATGCCCCGTGCCGGGGTAACGGTTCTGACATAATTGTACGGTACCAGATGTGCGTTCTACCGAGTCATGGTGACCGTCGTGTACTCAAGCAGGCCCCGCGGTTCCGGCAGCAGCATTTCCCCGGTCACCAACCAAGCGGGTGGGCCGCCTAGCAACATCCACTGGTAGTTGTTTACCATTCCGGCCCAAATTGTGGGTAATGTCCTCAAGGAGCTGCATAGTCGATTTGAAGAAGTGGTTTGGGAAAAATATGCCTCAGAACGATAATTGGCGTTCTATACTTGTTTGAATGTTCTGCTAATCGGATCTCGTCGGGTTAGATAGATCGCTCCATTCTAGGTTTTCCAGATATCGATTGCTGAAATTAATAATACCAACAAGAACAATGATGAAACGATTCCGAATCAGTGCGAGTTACAGGTGGGTATGCGCTGTCTGTTCATGCATGTTGCTGTTGGTAGTGACTTTGTTACAGCCTGTTTCCGCGGCGCTCAAAGCCGACGAAGTACCACTACCGTTACGGCCTTGGATGGAGTGGGTCCTACACGGCGAGGAAACTCTACATTGCCCATTTCTTTTTAATTCCCACAACGATCGTCGTTGTGCATGGCCGACGGAATTACAACTCGATCTGGATGGGCAACATGGTCGGTTCGTACAGACCTGGCAAGTGTACACGGAGAGATGGATCCGGTTGCCGGGTGATTCCCACCAGTGGCCGCAGAACGTCACCGTAAACGATCAGCCGGTTAGCGTTGTGCAACGCGAAGGCAGCCCTATGGTGAGGCTGTCACCCGGACAAATTCGGTTGGACGGCGAGTTCATGTGGGAACAATTACCGGAGACGCTCAGCGTTCCGGCTGATACTGGCCTCATTAGCCTTGCGATCAAAGGACAGCGGATCACGTTCCCCGATCGAGAACCTGATGGGCGGCTGTGGCTGCGGGAACGCGATAGCGGCGTAGACAAGGGAGAGGACGATCGTGTTGAGTTACAGATATTTCGCCGCATCGTCGACGATATACCTTTGCAAGTCGTCACCCAAATAAATCTTTCTATATCCGGTGTACAGCGAGAGCTGATATTGGACGGCGCATCGCTCGAAGGATTCGTTCCGT
Source organism: uncultured Gammaproteobacteria bacterium (assembly GCA_947259875.1). Classification (GTDB taxonomy): domain Bacteria; phylum Pseudomonadota; class Gammaproteobacteria; order Arenicellales; family JAANXG01; genus CALZGZ01. Next base: position 7,655 of record CAMYNX010000090.1, read on the forward strand.
TGTCGCTGCAGACAGCGTTGCCAGCGCGGATCGAGGCCGGTGGAAAATTGCGGCTGCAAGTACGTCCCGGTCGTTGGATATTGACCCTGGTGGCCCGTCACCCGGAACCACTCACTGAACTCCCCACGTTTCGGGGCCAGGCTCCGTGGCCAGCAACCGAGGTGTGGGTATTCGACGCGCGCAATCAACTCCGGCTGGTCGAAGTCGAGGGGGTGCCGACCATTGATCCGCGTCAGACGAACCTTCCGAAAGGTTGGCACAAGCTGCCTGCCTACCGTGTGCAGGCCGGGCAAACAATGCAGTTGAATGTGGTGCGGCGTGGCGACCCCGACCCCGAGCCAGATAAACTGCAGCTTCAGCGGACCTGGTGGCTTGATTTCGACGGCCAGGGTTACACGCTCCAAGATCACATCGGAGGCAGCATGACGCGCGGTTGGCGGATGATGACCCAACCGCCCATCAAACTAGGACGCGTGGCGCTGGATGGCGTACCGCAGTTCATCACACGGTTACCGGGATCAGACGACGCGGGTGTCGAGGTTCGGCGTGGGTCGCTGAGTCTGGACGCCGACAGCCGGATTGAAAGCAACGTCAGACGCTTGCCGGTCGTAGGTTGGGACCAGGATGTCCACAAAGTCGGCGCCGACCTACGACTGCCGCCTGGTTGGCGACTAGTGGCCGCCCCCGGTGTCGATCATGCGCCGGGCACCTGGGTCGGACGCTGGACATTGCTCGATCTGTTCGTGGTCCTCATCGCTTCCCTAGCGGTTTGGCGTATATGGAACTGGCGCTGGGGCCTGTTGACGCTGGTGACCTTATCTTTGTTGTGGCACGAACCGCTGGCACCGCGCTACATCTGGCTCAATCTGCTCGCCGCCATCGCGCTATACCGAGCACTGCCGGAGGGCACGGCTAAAAGCGTCGTGTACTGGTACCGCAATCTGAGTCTGGTAACGTTGGCGGTGATCGCCGTGCCGTTCATGGTGGACCAGGTGCGCACCGGAATCTACCCGCAACTGGCACGGCCCGGCGCGATGGGGATCAGCGTCGAGTCACCACTTGTTCGCGCTAAGCGGGTATCTGCCCAGGACAAGTACAGGGCGCTCGGCGCGCCCGTCGAGGAGCAAGCCCGTGAATTGAAAGAAACTGCTGAGCGTATGTTCGCTTCCAAGCGCGCCAGACTGGAGGTGTCGCTCACCGAGTTCGATCCCAACGCAACCATCCAGACCGGACCCGGGCTACCGCAATGGCAGTGGCGGAATGTGCCGCTCAATTGGGGTGGACCCGTGCCGAAAGATCAGACCTTCCGGTTGGTTCTAATCTCTCCCGCTGGAAACCTTGTGCTCAACCTGCTGCGTGTGCTGCTGTTGACCAGTCTAGGAATGTTTCTATTCGGGCTTCGTTATGAGCGTGGCCACGGCTTTCGATTGAGCGCGAATGGTGCATTGCTCGCGGTGGCCGTATCCATGTTCCTGAGCGGCGCGCCGGATTCGGCGCGCGCCGAATTTCCAGCCACGGAGTTGCTCAATGAATTGAAGCAACGTTTGATGGAGCCGCCGGAGTGTTTGCCCGAGTGCGCACAAAGCCCGCGCATGTACCTGCAGGTTATGCCGGACTCGCTCACAGCGCGCATCGTGTTTCACACCTTAGAAGAGGTTTTCGTGCCGTTACCCGGGAGTAGTAAACACTGGTCACCGAATGCGGTTATGGTAAACGGCGAGCCTGCACGAGACCTTGCACGCGCTGAGTCAGGGGAACTGTGGCTAAAACTTACGGCGGGTCTTCATCAAGTCGTATTGAGCGGGCCATTGCCGCCACGCAACACGATAGATCTCGCTTTGCCACTCACTCCACATCGTGTGGACGTCGATGCCAGCGGTTGGGGGATTGAAGGTGTACATGAAAATGGAATTGCCGACCCTCAACTGAAGCTCACGCGCATTCGCAACGACGGCGGCACGGCGCTTCCGGAACTGGAGATGGGAGCTTTGCCCACCTTTGCGAGTCTGGAACGCACCTTGCGGCTCGGTCTCGACTGGCGGGTAGAAAACCGGTTGCGGCGCGTGTCGCCACCAGGTACCGCAGTTGTGCTAGAGGTCCCATTATTAAGTGGTGAATCGGTGACTACGGAAGGCGTGCGTGTTACAGACGGTAAAGTGCTGATCAGTATACCCGCTGATCAGGCCGAGTTCTCTTGGTCCTCGCAGCTCGACAAGTCAGAACGGATCACGCTCACTGCGCCCAGCGTTACCGGTTGGGTTGAGACCTGGCGACTGGATGTCGGCCCGGTATGGCATGCGACGTCGGAGGGGATACCCGTTATCCATCACCAAAACCGGCAAGGGCGGTGGTTGCCGACGTGGCGTCCCTGGCCCGGCGAGCAGGTCACGCTGATCGTGTCGCGGCCCGAAGGCGTGCCCGGTCGGACACTGACCATCGATCGCAGTGCGTTGGTCGTGAAGCCGGGCCGGCGCGCCACGGATGCGACGGTTGATCTCGTCATTCGTTCCAGTGAGGGTGCTCAGCACGCGGTTAGCTTGCCGCAGCGAGCTCGCTTGCAATCGGTGACGATTGGCGGCAAGGCGCAACCCATCCGCCAAGACGGCAATCGCGTTACGCTGCCCATCGTACCGGGTCAACAACGCATCGAGCTCAGTTGGCGCACTGCCGATAGCATTCGTAACCGGTATGTCGTTTCGCCATTGGACTTGGGCGTGGACAGTGTCAACAGCCATGTGCGGCTCGAACTTTCGCGTGATCGCTGGACGCTATTGACCGGTGGACCCCGCTTGGGACCAGCGGTGCTGTTCTGGGGTGTGCTCATTGTGATCATGTTGATTGCACTGGGATTGGGTCGTGTCTCGTTGACACCGCTGAGAACCCGGCACTGGTTTCTGCTCGGCGTGGGCTTGAGTCAGTCGACCGTATGGACCGCTCTGGTAGTTGTCGCCTGGTTGTTGGGACTTGGCGCGCGCGCTAGGCTGCAACAAGATACGAAGCCAGTGCATTTTCAGGCCGTCCAGATTGGCTTGGGTTTGTTGACACTAGTAGCGCTGGTGATGCTCTTCGGCGCAGTGCAGCAGGGCCTGCTGGGGCTTCCCGATATGCAGATCGCCGGTAATGGCTCCAATGCATGGCAATTCAATTGGTACCAGGATCGAGTCGCCTCCTCGATTCCTCAGCCGTGGGTGGTTTCGGTACCACTGACGGTCTACCGGTTTGCGATGCTAGCATGGGCGCTGTGGTTAGCCTTCGCGTTGCTGCACTGGCTACGCTGGGGATGGCAGTGTTATGCCACTGGCGGCTTGTGGCGAGAAGGTGATAAAACGACCAGAAAGCTCGGCTGGAAGAGGAAAAAGGACGACAAGCCGCCAACTGAAGCAAAGGATTAGCCCAAGTTTAGCGAACGAGTCCGTTCGCACGTTTCACGTCGTTTATCTTTATAAATGTCGTCTGCTTCCTTGAGGCTTCTCGTGTCTGACTTGTTTACCCATACTTGGTTACAAGCGAAGATACACTCTAATTCGTTGGTGACGTATATCTGCAAATTGAAAAACAGAAACATGCTCTGTTTATGCTAGGTTTACTCGCATCTTTAAGTCATAGTTCCAGCTTAAACCACCGATAGTGCCTACTTTTTCGCGGGTGCTTCTTTATACGTCTTTAACCAATCCATCACGATTCTGTGATACCACGCCCATTACCGGAGATTCTGGCGTGCTAAAATAGCACTCAGAGGTGATCGATATGGAAACGCAACCGAAAGATCCGACCGAGGAGTTGATCAGCGAGATTAACCAAACCCCGGAAGAATATCGCCCATTGCTGCTGCGCATCGTGCGTTCGTTCCGCGAAGGGGTTATGCCGCCGTCGGCGGAAACCAGCTTTAAAGCCGGTTGGCGCGATGCCATGGAAGACAATACCCAGCCGGTCGAGACGCTGTGGGAGGGAATCGACGCCAAGTAAATGGAGATCCTGTACACGGAGGCCTTCAAGCGCCAGTTAGGGCGTCTGTCGCGAAAGTACCGTCACATCCGCTCTGATCTGGCTCCCGTTATCGAACAGTTGGAGGCGGGGGAGATTCTTGGCGATCAAATCCCAGGTGTGGACTACACCCTATACAAGATGCGCGTGCGCAATCGGGATGCCCAACGCGGCACGCAAGGTGGTTACCGCTTGATCTATTATATAAAAACCTCCGACCAAATCATCTTGATCACGGTGTACTCCAAGTCCGACCAGTCGGACATCGACGCCCGCCGCATCCGAGAGATCATCGCAGCGTTTGAGGCATCGCGGCAATAATTGTATCCGCTGAGAGTGACCTCAGGGAAAACCGTGTCAACGTGATTTCTTTCGTAGGTGGGCGAAGATCCATTCATAGCTCGAGTTCCGGGACAACCTTTGGCATCCAGAGAGATCGTAGCAGCCTGGGTCGTATTGAACGATGAGGATATTCCGCGGTTCGTCACTGCGTATCCTGGAGGTGGCTGATGACGTTAAAAGTTTTCGATAGCGTGGTTTTGAAAAGAGACCTTCCAGAGCATGGTTTTAAGAAGGGTGATATTGGGGCCGTGGTGGAGCTATATGATTCCGATGGCGTTGAGGTCGAGTTCGTGACGGGTTCTGGAAAAACGCAAGCCCTTGTCACATTGAAACACTCCGATGTTCGCGCAGTGGCGGATTCGGAAATTCTGGCCGTGCGCCCCCTCGACGCCGCCTAATACGAGTGCTGCAGACATAACGAATCGCGCTTCACAAAGGCCTGGCGTCCCGTAATGTGTCCTCTCTCATATAGGGCGACAATGCGCCCTCGGTCACGACGTCGACGTGTTGTCCTATTTCGTTTTTGAGATCACGTTTCAGCGCCACCAAATCGAAAAGCCCGCGCCCCGGATCTAAGTCGATTAATAAATCAATGTCGCTTTCTTCTTTTTGGGTGCCGTGCAGGTACGAACCAAAGATCCGTACATTCGATGCCCCATGTCGTCGGGCAATCCGTTTAATCAGTTCGGTGTTGAGCGCCATGGCTAGATCATAGCGTGGCGACTTATTTGTGTTCGATAGAAAGCCACGGTATACGTCAAAAAAGGACTGTGACGAAAATGTGACGTAAAGCTGTCCAGGCGTGTCCATTGGTGGCCTTTCCAGTCACAAACGCGTGGGATCGGCGCGCGTAACTGGTTGAAAAATACAAAGCTATTTCGACTTGGCCACTCTCATAATGTCGGTGTCGGTGGTTCGAGGCCGCTCTCGCACGTCGTGTGCTGCGCGGCACTTGTGCATCCTGCACGTCGTCCTGGTTACCCATAGCCACCAAGTTTATCAATCGCTTAGCTCACATCTTCCGTGACTCTCTTGCGCCCGCTGTGACGCAGGTGTGACGCGAGTCCGTCCGCGACGACCATCGCAGCGCAGCTGGAATCATGGGTGTCTGCGAATGCTGCGGTGACGCGGTCACTGGTTTTTAAGCCGTCGATCGATTGACGTTCAAGAACAACAAGTATCCGTAACACTGGGGTCGGGTATCAGTTGTCTCTAATATTACGGGAATTAGCGCTTCCGGCTTTTCTATTACACCGGACGCAGGTTGGTATCCTTTAATGGGATCTCACGTATGCGCTTGCCGGTGGCGGCAAAGATGGCATTCAGTACCGCAGGCGCTGCCACCGCAATGGTCGGCTCGCCAACGCCGCCCCAGAACCCGCCCGACGGCATCACGATGGCCTCGACCTTAGGCATCTCCTTGATCAGCATCGACTGATAACTATCGAAATTCCGCTGCTCGACCGCGCCTTCTTTGATGGTGCATTCGCCATAGAGTAACGCCGACAGACCATATACAAAGGAGCCCTCAACCTGGGCCTCAATCTGTTGCGGGTTGACGGCATAACCGCAATCGGTCGCCGCGACAATACGATGGATCGTGAGTTTACCTTTATCATCGACCGAGACCTCGGCGCAGGCGGCGACATAACTGGCAAAGGTATTGACGACCGCCAGACCACGATGAACGCCCTCAGGCGCGGGTTTGCCCCAACCGGCTTTTTCCGCCACGGCGTTGAGTACAGCCAAACTCTTTGGGTGGTTAGCCATCAGCGCGCGCCGGAATTCCAGCGGGTCCTTGCCGGCCGCGTG
>CAMYNX010000091.1 GCA_947259875.1 uncultured Gammaproteobacteria bacterium
CCTCAAGGAGCAGGGCATCAATTTGGTGTTTGGTCTGGACCGCGGGGTGATGGCGCCCAAAGGCACGCCTGCGGACGTCATCAAGCATTACGAAACCGCTATCCTCAAGGCGATGAATTCTCCGGAAGTTGTGGTCGCCCTCGAGGCCAAGGGCAGCATCGTGCTCCCGCTCAGCACCGCCGAATACCGGAAGCATCTTACCCAGACATACGACACCTTGAAGACGACCGCGATCAAGGTCGGAATCTATAAGCCGTAACAGCCTCGGTTAGCTCCAAGCAAATGTGTGAAACCGACGGTCTCGATCAGCGACCGTCGGTTTCGTATGTCTGAACCGGAGGGAAGCAGTGTGGGCCGATTTCACATAGACACACTGGTTGCGATTTTCCTTTTACTGTTCTGTGGTGTTTTCCTCACCGCCAGTTTCAGCATCCGTGAGACCAGCTACGCGAGCCTGGGTGCAGAGGTCTGGCCGCGCGTCATTCTCATCTTCCTAACCCTGTTGAGTCTGGGCTATCTCGTCCAGGCCCTGCGCCATGAGCGCTCCGAGCAGACGGAGGAGGCACCGCGTGGACTGAAGCAGTGGTTTTTCCACCACCTCAACGCGGTCTGGTGCTTCGTGTGGTTCGGGTTGTTCCTGCTTAGCTTGCCCTATCTCGGTATGTTGGTCGGTGGGATGTTGTTTGTCTATGTCACGCTGACTTCCCTTGGGCGCCGGGATTTTCATGGCCACCTCGTGCATGCAGCGATTGCGGTGGTCTCGGTGGGGACGATGTGGGCGATATTTACTTATGGCTTGAAAGTGTTTCTCCCCACCGGGAGCATTGTTTCTTTCTAATCAGGGGGACAAACCGCTGATAGAAAACATACTCAGCGCGGGAGCCGCGGTGTTTGAGCTGCACACGCTGGCATTGATGACCCTCGGCGTCACCGCGGGTCTGATTGCCGGCGCCATCCCGGGTTTTACCATCGCCATGGCGGTGGTGTTAACGCTGCCGTTTACCTTCGGTATGACCGCCACCCAAGGTCTGTCGACGATGATCGGGGTGCTGGTCGGCGGCCTGTCCGGTGGGCTCATGGCGGGAATGCTCACCGGGATCCCCGGTACGCCATCGTCGGTGGCGACCACGTTCGATGGGTTTCCCATGGCGCGCAAAGGTCAACCCGGGCTCGCCCTGGGGATAGGTGTGTGGTCGTCGTTCTTCGGTGGCATCACCGGGGCGATCGTGCTCGTGACCTTGGCGCCGCAGCTGGCTCGGGTCGGTTTGGAGTTCGGGCCTTGGGACTATTTTGCGCTGGTCATGTTTGCGCTCACGATCACCTCGAGCCTGTCCGGAAAAGCCCTGCTCAAGGGCATTATCGCGGGCACCCTGGGATTGCTGGTTGCCGCGATTGGTGAGGATGAAGTCAACGGCGTCGCCCGCTTCACCTTTGGCAACGACGCCATCCGGCAGGGTTTTGCGTTCCTGCCGGTGTTGGTCGGCCTGTTCGCCTTCAGTCAATTGTTGAGCGATGTCCAGGATCGTGTCAAGGCGAGCAAACCGCTGATGCCCAAGGGCGCCAAGGCAGTGAGGGTCGAGCATCGGCAAGCTATCGTCGAGGTCCTGCGCCGTTGGGTGGTGGTCTTGAGATCGTCTTTCATCGGTGTGTTCACCGGGATCTTGCCCGGCGCCGGCTCATCGGTCTCCAATATCCTCGCTTACGATCAGGCCAAGAAGGCATCTAAACATCCGGAGGAATTCGGCACCGGAATCCCAGACGGGATTATCGCGCCGGAGTCGTCGAACAATGCCACCGAGGGCGGTGCCCTGATTATGGTGATGGCGTTGGGCATTCCGGGCGATATCATAACCGCCGTTATGCTCGGCGCGTTGTTGATTCACGATGTGGTGCCGAGCCCCTCGTTCATCAGCGAAGAACCGGTACTGGCCTATTCCATCTTTATCGCGTTCTTTTTTGCGCACTTCATCATGGTCACCATGCAGGCGTTTTGTCTGCGCATCTTCGTGCTAATCACCCGGGTACCGATGTATATCCTCACGTCGGTCATTCTTCTTTACTGCGCGATTGGTGTGTTCGCTTTACACAATGTCGGTTTCGATTTGTGGACATTATTCTTGTTTGGAATTCTCGGCTATATATTACGCAATCTCGGCTTTCCATTGGCGCCGATGATCCTGGGTGTGGTCCTGGGTGATATTGCCGAACTCAATCTCAATCGGGCATGGTCGATCAGCAATGATCTGTCCTTATTTATTACCCGCCCCTGGTCGGCGTTTTTCCTGACCTTGGCGGCATTCTCTACGGTGTTTCCCTGGTATCAGCGCGATCGTGCCACCAAAAAGTGGACCCAGTTCTATTTCCCCATATTCGCTTTTGCGATCGCCGTCCCGGTGATCTTCATGGGCGGCACGGTTCGTCCGGTTCTCGGACTGTGTCTCATCCTCCTCGGCGTGTATCTGTTATGGCGCCGAGTGAACAAGGCGACAGATTTAAGTTGCTAACGTAGTAGGGAAAATCTGGTTCGCCATGGCAAACGAGAACACCCGTCACGGTGCCAATTTCGGAGGCGCGCAGCATCCGAGGATCGCGGTGCTCGTTTATTTCATATATCCGAATCAAGGCAATGGACGCTCGATTACACCAGAAAGAGGGATTATCTTTCCCATCCTCCAAAAATTTCTCGAACCAGGACTATCCCGGCCCTGGCTGGTCCAGGCACGCCTGCACTTGGGCTTCACTCGATCCATAGCTACGGCTATGCATCTCATTCCAGCCCGGCGCTTGTCCCCGCACAGCAGGGGAATCAGCCGCACCTGTCCTGCGCGCCGCACCTGTCCTGCGCCAGCATCCGGGATCCTGGTGAGAAATGTGGGCCAGAGCGTTCAACTACCTTCTGTTCCGGATATCCTGATATTAAAACTTGAAACTTCCGTGATCGATTTGTGACATCTCTTCCCTAAGGTGGGATACGAACGGCTACACCCGTTCGTACGTTTTAAGTCCTATCCACAGCTTTCCGGTGTCCTGTTCTTTCTGATACTGAAAGCTAATAAATTGTCTTTAGGAGAAGAGAATTATGAATAGATCAATACATAGGTTGTGCACGATCACAGCGGCTATTGCGTTGATGCCCATCCTCGGTGTTACAACGAGCCATGCATCCCCACCGATTAAGACCTACGATATCACCATAAACAATCTGACCAGCGGTCAGCCATTGACACCGCCCGTGGTGGCAACACACAGAAGGCCGGTAAAGGTCTTTGAGGTCGGTAAAGCCGCGAGCTTCGAAGTCAAAGAAATCGCCGAGAACGGCAACGTAATGCCCCTGGCTGACGCATTGAAGGCGAATAAACATGTATTTGCATCCAAGGTGGCTGCGCCAAGCGGAAGCGATCCGGTACCGATTCTGCACGACGGCGGAACGCTCAATTTCCAGATTAGCGCTTCGCCGCCGGCAAAGTATTTATCGTTCGTATCGATGTTGATCTGTACCAATGACGGGTTTACCGGTCTTGATGCTAAGCGCCTGCCCAAAAAAGTGGGTAATAGTGTGACGGTCTATACCGATGCTTATGACGCGGGAACCGAGTTTAATACTGAAGACTTTGCGAATATGGTACCGCCCTGCCAAGGTTTGGTGAAGATCATGTCAGACGATGCCGGAACCGGAACCAGTGACCTGGAGTTGGCTGAAGGTGGGGTGATCACTCATCACGCCGGCATTCTGGGCGGCAATGATCTGGTCCCGGAGGTCCACGGCTGGACGACCGACGAGCCGGTTGCCAAAGTTGTTATAACCCGTATTAAGTAAAACCAAGCCATGTTGTAAACCCGGGACCGGCTTTGGCCGGTCCCGCTGTTTCAGGGCGCTGCAAGGAATAGAATTGTGAGTTGTGAAGAGTAATAAAGCCCATTTCCTATCTAATATCAGTGCTACCGTTGTCTCTGCGGACATCACGTAGTTGGGTTCCAGTATGCCCATGACTGCAAACGTGAACATGGAACAAGAGCTAGGAATAGAGCATGAGATGAAATTGGAAGGAGAGCTGGGGATGCAGAAAACCGATTCAATGCCAGAGAAAGGCCATACGAAAATGGATAAAGACAAGATGAGGGGAACTATGCCAATGAAGGACACGAAACGTTAGTCGCGCAGTTCGTGTTATAGCCGCTCATCCGACTATCCCTCCAAGCATATACGGGAGGGGTAGAATCCATTTTTACCGGCAACGGGGTTAGCTATGTACTAAGGTACTTGCGACGGCATATGATGGCCTAGCCATGACACGCAACGTCCTCATTATTGAAGACGACCCCGATATCATTACGATCATATGGCTTGAATATGACGCAACTACCCATCCTCGATGTGCGCGATCTGCAAAAGCGGTATCCCGGTGTTGTCGCCGTCGACGGCGTGAGTTTTTCCATCGCCGAGGGGACCTGTTTTGGGCTGTTGGGCCCGAACGGCGCCGGTAAGACGACCACGGTCGAAATCATGGAGGGAATCACCGAGGCGACCGCCGGTGAAGTTCGCTATCGCGGGGCGCCTCACGACCGGCGTTTTCGCGAGGAGATCGGTATTCAGTTCCAAACCACTGCGTTACAAGATTTCCTGACCGTCAAGGAGACACTGGAGTTGTTTCACCGCTTGTACGAGCACACCGCCAATCTCAACGAGATTGTCGAGGTGTGTGCCCTGGAAGAACTACTCACTCGCGACAACCGCAAGCTCTCCGGTGGCCAACGCCAGCGCTTATTGTTGGCACTCGCGCTGCTGAACGATCCAAAGGTACTGTTTCTCGATGAGCCGACTACCGGCCTGGATCCGCAATCACGCCGTAATTTTTGGCAACTCGTCGAACGCATCAAGCAACAAAAGAAAACTATCGTGCTTACCACGCATTACATGGAAGAGGCATACAGGTTGTGTGATGAGATTATTATCATGGATCACGGCAAGATTATTGCCGAGGGATCACCGGCCGAATTACTAGCTGAACACTTTGACGAAACGATTCTACAACTGCCGGTGGAAGACTTCACCGCCCCGGTGGATCGTTTTCCATTTACCGTTTTGCAGGGTAACGGCTGCGTGGAGATCTCCATCAGAGATGTCGACGAGGCCATCAAACAACTGCAGCAACACGGTATTTCCCTACAACGGCTCGAGATTCGCCCGCGCACTCTCGATGACTTGTTCCTAGAACTTACCGGCAAGGAGCTCCGCCCATGATTCGACGTTTCCTAGCAATCCTCCACGCCCGAAACATGGAATTCCTACGGGACCGATCCTCGCTGAGCTGGAACTTATTGGTTCCGATACTGCTGGTGTTGGGGATCGCCTGGATCTTTTGGGAAGACGATCGACCCTTGTTCAAGGTGGCGGTGTTGGATCAAACCGAGCAAATTGATCGGGGGGCGCACCCGTTTTTATCCACCCGGCACATTCAGTTTTATACCGTCCAGCATGAACAGGAAGCGCTACAAAAGGTCTCCCGCCATCAGATCGATATGTTGATCAGGCTTGACGGAACACGTACTTACTGGATCAACGCGGATTCGCCGAAGGGTTATATCCTCGAGAAGATGTTATTGGGCAGCGGGGGTGCGCCATTGAATAAGGCCGCTGTTTCCGGGAGCCCGGTCCGTTATATCGACTGGCTATTACCCGGAATCCTGGGTATGAATATGATGTTTTCTTGTTTGTTCGGCGTGGGGTTTGTCGTCGTACGCTATCGCAAGAACGGCTTTTTGAAGCGGCTCAATGCTACCCCGCTGCGCGCCGTGGAGTTCCTTTCCGCACAAATTGCGTCGCGGCTCGTGATCACGTTGACATCCGTGGTGCTGGTATTCTGGGGCATGGGTGTGTTTCTCGACATCCGCATGGACGGAAGTTACCTTCTGTTGTTCATGGTTGCCGCGTTGGGTGCGATTTCGATCATCGCCTTGGCGTTAGTCGCCACATCACGCGTTAGCAGCGAAGAGTTGGCGAGCGGTTTGTTGAATTTCCTTGGTTGGCCGATGATGCTGTTGTCCGGGGTCTGGTTTTCGATGGAAGGCACTAATGAATTCTTGCAGGCGATTGCCCAACTCCTACCACTGACTCATGTTCTAGAAGCCGCCCGCGCAATCATGATTGACGGCTACGGTTGGGCGCATATTGCAGAAAATGTCATGGTGCTAGTGGCCATGGGTGCGGTTTTTATGGGGCTGGGTGCAGTATGGTTCAAGTGGCGCGTGGATAGTTGAGATCACAATGCAGTGGCATCAAGGTGACTGTTCTATGGCACCCGCTTGTTTGATCTTGGTTGGCAACCGTGGTCAACTCACAGTCGGCACATAGCACTGCAAGTACAAAATCTAGGCGGGTATCGAGGGGTGTTCGTGAATCACCGACGACGGCTGTTGCAGCTAGGCGCTACGATGGTTGTATCACTCTCGCTGTGCTTATCGGTCCACAGCCAAACGACGCAACCTCCTCTGGAATATGCTGCGACTAAAGCGCCGCAAACCGTCGGCGCAAATCCTGTAGTTCAATCACCGGATCACTCGATCGTTGAGAACCTTGAGGGGTGGGATAATTTTTTAATTGCGCTTATCAAGCAAACGGTCGCCAATCTACCCGTCGATGATATGACTCGATTTAAGTTGATGGAGATCCTGCTTGATGCACGCTACGAAGCCGTCAATGTTTTAGAGAGCGATACTCAAGATTGGCATGCGGCGTTCCGAGGATTATTTATCCACACTTGGGATCGATTGACACCAATATTGAAACGTTTTAGCGACCAGACTGATGCGGTGTCTCCTTTTCAGTTCATGTTGAGCACAGAAGAAATGCTGGATGCGATGGAACAGATGGCCAGCAATTTCGGTATCGAGTTGCCGGAGGTGATCCGCCGTCTCACGACGATGTATGTGCCACCGGGCCCGGAGATCATGGAACGGGTCACCGATGTCGACCCGGAATTGCGGCAGATGTTTGGATTTGGCCCGCCCCTGCCGCCACCGGCCGTGCGCCAACTGCCCGAACCCACGAGCCGGCAGAAACGGTCTAGTTTGTTTTTGTCCAGCGCCTGGGCGGCGCCGCGTGGAACCGACTTGTTACGGCTGCGGGGTTGGGCGCCGACGCGCCGGGACCTCGACGAGTATCTGCCCCTGGTCCGGCACTTGCTCACCGATACCGTGCAAGAGCGACTCATAAATGCGCGCTTATCAAGTGAGTTCCATGAACTGTATCGGCATCTGGTGTTAGCGGCGGCGTGGCAAGAGACGTGTTGGCGTCAGTTCATCAAAGTCGGCGATGGGATTAAACCGATCCGTTCCAGGCGGGGGGCGGTCGGGTTGATGCAGGTGGTGCCCCGGGTGTGGCGAGGATTTTACGATGCCAACGGGCTCACCTTTGATATCTTTTACAACGCTCGTGCCGGCAGCGAGATCCTGTTGCACTATCTTGAGAATTACGCAATCGCTAAGGGCGAACATCAGGTAACCGGAAAAATCGACAGCCTTGCGCGCGCCACCTATGCAGCCTACAACGGCGGACCCAGACAGTTGAAGCGCTACCGGACAAAGTCCGCATCCCGTACGGTACGCGCCATCGATCAAGCGTTTTACAATAAGTTCCGCGTCACCAAGAAAGGCAACGAACTCGCGGTTGCCGACTGCTATTCGGGGTAGTATTTTTGTTGCCTCCCGCCTACGGTGCGTGAGCCTCATGTATTTAGATTATTCCTCGACGATTGTTAACACCTAGACTGTAGGTTGTGTGTTTCACGAGGACTGCTAGACTTGAGTAATTAGCCCGCATGTTGTGCCTTGGTGCAATATGCGGGCTAAAGCGTAACAGCACTCTGGTGATGTTTTGTGGTCGATAATCAATCAGTAATAGGATAACAAGTGAGGGCAGCACCTGTTCCTAACGATGAGCGCATCCGCCTACAAGCATTGCGGGCGCTGAATATCCTCGACACTCCACCCGAAGAGCGGTTTGACCGTGTGACACGTCTTGCACGGCGCTTGTTTGATGTACCAATTGTGTTGGTTAGTCTGGTGGATGCGGACCGGCAATGGTTTAAATCCTGCCAAGGCTTGGAAGCGAAGGAAACCCCTCGAGATATTTCGTTTTGTAGTCACGCAATCCTCGGTGATGACACGTTGGTGGTAGAAGACGCTAGCAGTGATGAACGCTTTTCCGATAACCCAATGGTAACCGCTAACCCCCCAATCCGATTCTATGCCGGCCAGCCGCTGTCATCGGCGGACGGCAGCAAACTCGGTACATTATGTTTGATCGATCACGAACCGCGCACCATGACTACGGACGATCTAGCCTTGTTACGCGACCTTGCCGCCATGGTAGAGGGAGAGTTCAGTGCTCTGAAACTCGCAACCACTGACCCCCTCACCGGCTTGTCGAATCGCCGCGCTTTCGAAGCCATGGCGCAACACACCCTGGCATTGTGTGAGCGAGTCAACAGACCATGTTCGGCGGTGTTTATAGATCTCGATGAGTTCAAACAAATCAACGACAGGTATGGGCATGCCGAGGGCGATCGTGTCCTTGTCGACCTTGCCCACCTTTTGCTGGACACGTTCCGCGATTCCGACGTGATTGGGCGGCTCGGAGGCGATGAGTTTTGCGTGCTGGTAACCGGTGGAGGTCAACAAGGTATTGCCACTGCGTTAGACCGGCTTGATGAGGGCGTTCGTATTCGTAATTCCGATCCCGCAAATCGTTATCGAGTCTCCTACAGTGTCGGTATCTGCACTTGGGATCCACAGCGGCACGGTTCAATTGCGGAGCTACTCGATGATGCAGACGCAAACATGTATGTGTCCAAGCGGACCAAGTGAGCAACACAGACAATCAGATCGCGCCGTTCCAGACCGATTTTTTTGGACACCCTTCGCGGATACGCATTTTTCGATCTCCAATCCCTGTTTTAGGATCTATGGCTGCTGAATTATCGAAATTTCAGAACCTAATCCGTGGTTGGGATGTCTAAGGCTTTTTCCAAGATTAACAATGCCATTTCAGATGCCTTTGAATCTCCAAAGACGCAATGTAGTCATGGGTATCGCCGGTTTGCTGCTTGCCGGGCCCGCGGCCGCGCGGTTGCTTCAGCCGACACCGCGGCAGACGGCCGGTCCGTTTTACCCGGTGCAACCCCCCCTCGATGACGACAACGACCTGATCCAAGTCCGTGGCCACAGTGGCGTGGCCCAAGGCCGCATTACCGATCTTTCCGGACGGGTGTTGGATCTCAACGGACGGCCGGTGCGCAATCTACGTGTCGAGATTTGGCAGTGTGATGCCAACGGGCGCTACCATCACCCGCGGGATCGCGGCCGGGCAATGGATGAAAACTTCCAGGGTTTCGGGCATAGCATCACCGATGAGAATGGCCGTTACCGGTTTAGAACCATCCGGCCGGTGCCATATCCAGGCCGCACCCCGCATATACATGTCGCTGTTTTTGCGCCGGATACAGCGCCATTCACAACCCAGCTTTATGTACGCGGCGAGCCTCGCAATGCGGAAGACTTCATCTTCAATCATGTTCCGCTAGAGCGCCGGCACATGGTGTTGGCGGACTTTGTACCGGCCGCCAACGACGCGGTGGAGTTGAGTGCTAAGTTTGATATTGTACTGGCCGGTATAGACGGCACCCCCAGCGCCTGAAGAAACAAATCATCAAGCCGGGCATTTCAGTAGCGGCATAGACGCTTAGTGCATAGTTGTTCGTATTCCGTCTTTGCACGGTCCGACCTTCAGTACGCGTGATGCAAACTCCGGTCCCCCATCTCCGACCTCCGTTCTACGATCCGCGGTCCTTAGCCTTTACTTATTGGGCGTAAACAATATCTTTCCGTTGCGGCGTTCACGTTCGGCATGTTTCAGGGCCCGGGTGACGTCTTCGAGTCCGTAGGTCGCTTCGATAGGCGCCTGAATCGTTCCCTCGGTGATGAGTCGCGCGATATCGGCATACACGGCTTCTATCTTAATGCGCGGACCCTGAAACAGTTGCCGCACCAACCAGAAGCCCCGCAAGCTGATGTCGTGCACGATGGCGTGATGCGGGGTGATCATGCACGGTTCACCGCTCAGGAACCCATAGTTCACAACCATCCCGCCGTCAGAGAGGCAGTCGGCAAGCGCAAGGCAAGACCGACCGCCCGCCGCGTCGAGGGCGAGCGGTACGTGGACGTTACCGATGCGTGCGCGCACCCGCTTTCCCAGGTCATCGCCTTCGAGCACCACGAGATCAGCCCCCGCCGCGGTGAGGGGCTCGAACAAAGTCTCGCGCCGCACCACATTGATCGTATGTATGCCGCGGGTTCTCGCGAGCCGGATCACGTGGTACCCGACCGCCGAGTTGGCCGCGTTTTGGATGACCCAGTCGCCTGGCTGCAGATCGACATACTCGTCGAGCATGAGCAGGGCGCTAGGTGGATTAGCCTTCATCATTGCTGCCTGGAGCACGTCGAGATCGTCAGGGATCTTTATCGCCTGGTTGGCCTCGATGCGGACTTTCTCGGCCCAGTTCGCCCGGTCGAGGATCATGACGCGGTCACCGGGCGCAAGGCCAATGACCCCGCTGCCGATTGCCTCCACGTGGCCGGTACCTTCGATCCCGACTCGCGCGGGGAGCTGGCTCGGCCCCGGATAGCGCCCCTCTATAATCAGGAGATCAGCGGGGTTGATGGCGCTGGCATCCACGGCAACAACGATCTCGCCCGGCTCAGGATAACCGACGTCTTCGGCATCGATGCAGCGGCACACCTGATGCGGCGTACCATGGTGGGTAAATTCAATTGCTTTCACAACTCGCCTCTCTGTTCAAGATATTTTGTTTGATGATAAGGGAAGCCGGTTGGTTGACCAACACAAAACCCAGCGGTTTACAAACTCTAGGTAACAAAATCGTGCTGACGGCAGTTACACGACGGTAATCTTAAGCTCTCCGATCCCGTCGATGCCGCCGTGTAGAACGTCGGCGCGCTGGACCGCCGCCACGCCCGCAGGTGTGCCGGTATAAATCAAGTCTCCCGCCGTGAGCGTAAACAGCCCCGACAAGTATGCTATGGTTTCCGGCACGGTCCAGATCATTTGGTTCAGATCGCCCTGTTGGCGTATCTCCCCGTTTACCTTGAGCCATACTGGACCTTGCGCCGGATGCCCGATCTCGCTTGCCGGGACGATCTCGGCGCAAGGCGCGGCAGAATCAAACGCCTTACCGATCTCCCACGGCCGTCCTGCTGCTTTCATCTGCGCTTGCAGATCGCGTCGCGTCATATCCAGCCCGACCGCATAGCCGTATACACAGTTCAAGGCATCGGCAACTGAAACATCCTTGCCTCCCGCACCGAGGGCGACCACCATCTCGATTTCGTGATGCACATCATGGGTCTTGTCAGGATAGGGGAACCTGCCTCCATTGGGGACGATGGTGTCCGGGTTTTTCTGAAAGAAAAACGGCGGTTCGCGGTCAGGATCATGCCCCATCTCGCGGGCATGTTCCGCATAGTTGCGCCCGACACAGTAGATGCGGTGCACTGGATACACGTCCATCGTGTTGCGAACGGCGATCGTGGGCATGGGTGGCGGCACAATGACGCTGTTCATGTGATCTTGACCGTATTGCCGCTCGCCATGAGAAAGACAATACTGCAACCTAAGTCAAATACCAAGTTTATCAACAGCTTGAATGGTTCGAGCAAGATTATCAACTAACGGGGCGAAGATCATTGCTAGCTCGCTTCGGTGACAATTTGTGCCGTGACCCGTTCGGCTTCGTTCAGGGCAGGCACCTTCGGCTTCGCTCACGGCAGGCTCTTACAGTTGTCATCTTGACGCGCTGTGCGCTGAGAGATCTCACCCTGTTAAAGTTGCTACCAGCATCCAATACGGTGAGCTACCTTGCGATGTTCGCTATGACCAACAACGGGTCGGATTCCTCGCTACGGCACGACATTAAGTGTTGACGTCCCTTGTTAGTGAAACGGCAATGGGACCGAGACCGTTTTCTAACGCCTGCGGCCCCTTATCGTTGCTAGTTTGTTACACTGTTGTACATGAGAAGCTTTAGTAATATTGATAAGATCCAGTCCGCCCCATCAACGCGGCAAGATCGAAGAACAGGAAATCTAAAGCGGAGGCTCATGTGGTCTGCGGATCGCATATTCTAGTGGCGACTTTTAAGTAATCGCGAACTCCGATGCTCAAAGAACCAAGTTTTACCATCGGTATTGAGGAAGAGTACTGGCTGGTCGACCGTGAAACGCGCGACCTGATCAAAGAGTCGCCGCCGACGATGTTGGATGAGTGTGCGAAGGAACTCGAGCAGCAGGTCATGCCCGAGTTCCTGCAGTCTCAGATCGAGGTGGGTACTCGCGTCTGCGAGACAATGCAAGAGGCACGTGCGGATATGGTGCGACTGCGCGGCTGCGTATCACGAGTGGCTGCAAACCACGGTCTTGCGATGATTGCCGCCTCCACCCACCCATTCGCGAGATGGGGCACCCAGAAACACACCGATAAGGAACGCTACGAAATTATCGCCCAGGACATGCAGGGTGTAGCAAGCCGCCTATTGATCAGCGGGATGCATGTTCATGTCGGTGTCGACGACGACCAGTTGCGCATCGATCTCATGGGTCAGGCGGTGTACATGTTGCCGCATCTTCTGGTGCTCAGTACGTCCTCACCATTTTGGGAAGGCCAAGACACCGGACTCAAGTCTTATCGTGTTGCGGTTTGGAACACTTTTCCACGAACTGGTCTGCCGGAACGTTTCGAGAGCTTTGTGGAATTTCAACGCCACGTCGATGTACTGGTCAGATCGGGGGTGATCGAGGATCGAACCAAGGTCTGGTGGGATATCCGGCCTAACGTTAGATTCCCCACGCTTGAAATGCGTATCACCGACATCTGCACGCGCGTTGATGATGCCGTGTGCGTCGCCGCGCTTTTTCGCTGCTGGTTGCGCATGCTCTATCGGCTGCGTATGAATAACCAGCGTTGGCGTAGCTATGCAAATATGCTTATCAATGAAAACCGCTGGCGAGCGGAACGTTATGGCTTCGAAGAGGGGCTGATCGACTTTGGTAAAGGTGTTGTGGTGCCTTACGCTGAATTGCTGGAAGAGATGTTGATGCTGATTAGGGAAGACGCGGAGTACTTCAATTGCGTGGCCGAAGTGGAGCATGCGCGGCGGATTCTCGAGCGAGGCACCAGCGCACACTTGCAAATCAAGACCTATAAAGACGCGAAGGCCGCCGGCGCCAGTAACGTGGAAGCACTGAAAGCGGTAGTGGACATGCTGATCACAGAGACCCTGCACGGTGTGGATGTATAACCGCGACAGCTTCGTTGCCCGGCCATCGGCTCGCCGATTCTTCCCTCAAGAAATGATCCCTTGGGTAACATGAAGAACGCACAACAGACTATCCAGGATCTGTTATCAATCGCCGGGGTCGAAATCGACGGAACACGGGCGTTTGATGTGCGGGTCCATCGGCCTGAGTTTTATGACTGCGTACTGGGTGACGGGGTCATCGGTTTTGGTGAGTCCTACATGGCAGGCTGGTGGGACTGCGAGGCTTTGGATGAGTTGATTCACAAGTTATTACGGGCTGATCTGGAGCACGCTATCTCCCCTGTCAAATTGCTCGTGCCGTTTGTGGTGTCGAAGATAATCAATCGCCAAAGGCGCTCCCGCGCATACAAGATCGGCGAACATCATTATGATCTGGGAAATGATTTATTCCAAAGGATGCTGGATAAACGCATGACCTATACCTGCGGCTATTGGAAAGATGCGTCAGATCTCGATGCGGCGCAGGAGGCGAAGCTCGACCTCGTGTGCCGCAAGATCGGCCTGAAGCCGGGCATGAAGATCCTCGATATCGGATGCGGGTGGGGTAGCTTTGTCCGCTTTGCGGCAGAGAAATATCAAGTGGAGGCGGTCGGTATTACCGTGGCGGAGGAACAAATAGAACTCGGGCGGCAACTGTGTCACGGGTTGCCCGTGAAACTGCGTTTGCAGGACTACCGGGATGTGACCGGGACCTTCGACCGGATCGTATCACTGGGCATGTTTGAGCACGTGGGCGTCAAAAACTATCGCACTTACATCAAGCGGGTCCGCCAGTGCCTGGCCGATGATGGGTTGTTTCTGTTGCATACGATTGGCACCAACACGCCGAAGACAAGTGTCGACCCTTGGACCGACAAATATATTTTCCCGGGCGGCATGCTACCGACTCAGAAGTGGATCGCGGCAGCGACTGAAGGCCACTTGGTGATGGAGGACTGGCATAATTTTGGTGTGGATTACGATCCGACGCTGATGGCGTGGATGGCAAACGTGGATGCCCACAAACAGGAACTGGCGCAGGCCGGTTATGACGAAGATTTCTATCGCATGTGGCGGTTCTTTTTGCTGTCGTCGGCAGGCTCGTTC
The DNA here is from genome assembly GCA_947259875.1 of uncultured Gammaproteobacteria bacterium. Lineage (GTDB taxonomy): Bacteria > Pseudomonadota > Gammaproteobacteria > Arenicellales > JAANXG01 > CALZGZ01. The sequence continues at coordinate 14,478 of CAMYNX010000091.1, forward strand.
CGCGCGCGTAGAAACCACTTGTGGCAGATCGTTTACTCGCAGCGCGGTCTAGTTGGAGGCTACGAATCGGTGCGGTGAGATCTATATATCGGTATTAGTTCCCACTCCATCGCACAGACGATCACCGATAAGGCCGACTCTATACCCTCACGAAACGGTTCCAGTGAAAAAGAAGACCCCTGAACATGTTGCAGCGATGATTTGAATCGATATATTGGGGAATAAAGAAATGTGCCTCGATTGTTGGGCAGGGGCTTAAGTGAGATTTCCAAGCTCATTGAGGAAGACCGAACAGCCGCATGACACGCGGGATCGTGCGGCGATGCATGTCTTCCCTTAGGTAAACAAGGTTACGTGCGCGTCGCCGGCCCGCGCCAGGTATGACGCCGCGCCTGCCCACTCGGAGACACCGTCAAAAAAGTCTTCTTTCTTCCAGTCGAAAAGGTCCACTGTCATTTGGCAGGCAATCAACTCCACATCCATTTCTACGCAGGCATCGCGCAAATCGGTAACCGCGGCCACCCCTTTTTGCTTGACGGTTTGTTTCATCAGGTTGGTAGCAAGCGACTCGAATCCAGGGATGTTAGCTTGCACAATGTTGGGGATATTCCACTCGACGTCGCGGAACCATTCCGGGCCGAACGGCATCTTCATAGGCATGGCCGGATTGCCGAGAGCGCTAATGTGGGGTTTTAGGTCCTTTTTAAGAAGACTTAGACCGTAGAAGGTGAAGAATACGGACACCTTCCATCCCAGGGCCGCAGCCGTGTGATCTTCACCCACGATACCGGACACTGAGTTAAGGATCATATAATGATTCGAAACGAGGTGTTAGATGAAGAGACAACGCAAGACTCACAGTCAGGAATTCAAGCGAGAAGCGGTAGCCTTAGTAGTAGAACATGGGTACAGCTGTGCGGCCGCTGGACGCAGTTTAGGCGTGAATGGCAATATGATTGGACGCTGGAAGCGAGAGCTGGAAGGCGACGCTGGGGAGGTATTTCCAGGTAAGGGTAAGCGCACAGCCGAGCAGCAGCGCATTCATGAACTGGAAACGGAGAACCGGCGGCTGCGGATGGAGAAAGATATCTTAAAAAAAGCCACGGCCTTCTTTGCCAAGGAAAGTTCATGAGGTATCGATTTATTGATGAGTATAAGAAGGCCTGGCCGATAAACCTCATGTGTGGTGTTCTGAGTGTTTCCAGGAGTGGATACTACGACTGGACAAGGCGTGATCCGAGCGAGCGTGCGCAGTCGAACAGGGATCTGGATGGACGCATACGCGAGATCTTTACCCGCCACCGGCAACGCTACGGAGCGCCCCGGATTACTGAGGTATTGCACGACGAGGGCATCGAGTGCAGCGAGAACCGCGTAGCCCGTAGAATGCAGGCTCTGGGACTGAAGGCGATTCAGGCGAAGAAGTTCAAAGTCACTACCGACTCGAACCACTCAAAGCCTATTGCACCTGATCTGATCGAGCAGGACTTTAGTGCTGTGTCGCCCAATCAGAAATGGACCAGCGACATCAGCTATGTTTGGACCGACGAGGGCTGGCTATATCTCGCGGTGGTGATAGATCTGTACTCACGAGCTGTCGTGGGATGGTCGATGAGCCGACGGATGACGCAACAGCTGGTCTGTGATGCCCTGACGATGGCATTGTTCCGCCGCCGCTTTCCCAAGGGTACAATCATTCATTCTGATCGTGGCAGCCAGTATTGCTCAAAGCGTTATCAGCGATTGATTAAGAACAACAGCCTGCGCTGCAGCATGGGACGCAAAGCCAACTGCTACGACAATGCTGTGACTGAGAGTTTTTTTCATACTCTGAAAGTCGAACTCGTTCACAGGGAACGGTACACGACTCGGCGCAGGGCTAGATCCAGTATCTTTGAATACATCGAAACGTATTACAATCGGCAGAGAAAACACTCTGCCATCGGACATCGGATACGAGACTGTCAGGAAGTTTGTGTGTGAGTCATACTAACTCCCGTAAGGGAAGGAGGCAGTATGACGAAGAAGAAGATTGCGGCGTTCAACGCTGAGATGC
>CAMYNX010000092.1 GCA_947259875.1 uncultured Gammaproteobacteria bacterium
CAGAATTCGCGCCCACTCCATCAGCTTCCTCCCGTATCAGCGTTACCGATTTGAGGTCAGAATTCTAAGGTTAAGGGGCCGCAGAACAAAGATACGCCGGAGCACCGCGTGAAGCGCAAACCACAATGATTCAATAGGTTGGAGTTTCTTGACCTTACGACCTTCCCAGCGCAGACGCTGTAAGATGACCACTTCACGCACATTGGAGCGCAACGAAAACCATCGACGCCAACAGGTGTCCCCGATGCCGAGATATGCTGAAGCGTTTCGGTTACGCCGCGCGTCTCAATACGAAGATCGGCAGGTGCTTCCGACTCCAATGATAACGCACCTCAAGACGAATGCGAGCGCTGCCGAGGTCCGCGACCGGCGCCTGCGGAGAGGCACACCTCGCAGTCGGGGGCCATCTCACTCGCGGCTCAAATCGTGGACGTTGACATGCTGGCGAAAGTCCATAATACACCTCATGAGGCGTCTTGCCATCGAGCGCAGAGTGAGGTAGCTCTGCATTGAACCAGTGCGCATGCAAGGTCAACTCTCGGCAAAAAGACTTGCCATGAAGCGGTACACGGATGACGCGCGTGCATTCCTTCTTCAGGCTCAGGATGAATCGTTCGATGACTGCAATACTCCCGTGTTGGCCAACGGCGCCGAAGCGGGGCGTGATTCCTTTGTTATCACACCAATCCGATGACTGCAATACTCCCGTGTTGGCCAACGGCTCCGAAGCGGGGTGTGATTCCTTTGTTATCACACCAATCCTTGAACACGCCACACCAGAACTGCTGGCCCTTGTCGCAGATGATGTATTTCGGGGTGACACTGGCGTTGTGAATGGCGCATTCGAGGAAGGACTGAACCGATACGGATGTGGGATTGCTCCTGAATGTTGCCATGCCCATCACGCGTCGCGAGTAGTGGTCGATGACCACCGCCACCCACCAGCAGAACGGCCAGCACTGGGGTAATGCGAACGGCAGCCACGGTGCCCAAATACCCATCGATGTCGGAACCGCAGTGAGATCGACATGCCAGACATGGTTGGGCCGCTTAGCGGTGACGACGCGAGTGGATGGCGCGGCGTCCTCAGGGCTAGGTTGTGGGTATTCTCTTAAGATCCTACCGACCGTGGTCACCCCCAGATGCAGGCCCGCCCGGCACAGCGTCTCCGCAATCTTGACCTTTCCCATGGTGGGACACACAGTTTTCATACGTTGTACGATGTAGCGGACAAAGTCCGGGAATTTGTTCACTGGCTCGCGCAGTTGCAACAGTGCATCGCGGCCTTGTTCATCGATGCGTTTCATCCACGATGCGACCGTGGCCGAGGTGACCAGAAAGGTGTCTGCCGTTTGTTTGAGCGACCAACCCCGGGCGGCCCGAAGCTCGAGGATCGCCATGCGCTCTTGCGGGCTGTAGTGTGGGCGGCGCTGAGGTGGGATCCGCACGCTGCGCGCGTCCTTGATACGTAGCTCTTCGCGCAGCAGTGCGCACTCTTCGTAGAATCGATCCTTCTCGGCCGCGAGTCGGACCCGAGCATTGATACTATCGGTGGCCCGGGCGCGTGCATAGACAATGGAGTAGTGCGCTAGCGCGATGGCGTGGACGACCGCCGATTTCACGCAGCCCGGCCAGCTCTTGGGAAGCGGGATCCGTGGCGGTTGCGGTTTGACGAGCATCGCGGCCTCCGAAAGTGAGTTCTTAGGAATTCGACCTCGGAGGATATAATAAGAATAACTGATTCAGAACCTTACGGTCCGGAGGGGGAACCGAAAGATTCGGTGGACCAGCACACCATTCCTTACGTATTAACCGTTGTTAAATCAGATAGTTACGCGCTTGGGCCCAGCGTAAATGTGACCAGGAATGACACACATGGACACGTTTTGCCAAAAGCTAGTCACATTCTCGTCACACTGGCTTTTAGGCTCACCGGGACGATGCGCGTCAGCGTCTTAAGCGAGAAGCCGCTCGCGGAATTACTTACCGGTCGCGGAATTGCTTACCGGCCAGCACAACAAGACAAGTTTAGGTACATCAAAAAATTTGACCGTGACTCTATATTATCAAGAATCGGTGGACCGCTATACCACTACAGACTACCAACGTTAGATCGTAACGTTATTCAACACGCGCTTTGTACTGGACGGGGATGAGCAGCGCATCGCGCGCCATATCAACGACCGGCAGATCGATGTTGATATCTCCCAGGGCCCAATCGGCGTATCTGCGATTGAATTTGCGATAGCGCAGCACCGCGCTGACCGTCAGCGGCGATTTCGCCCAGTATGGGACGGCGAGGCGATAGGTAAGGAGATCCGTCTCGCCGGCGTCGATGACGCGCTTGTAGCTGATCCCGGTCATATTAAACAGATCGTGCTTCCAAACCTCCTTACCGTGGCGGTCGATGGGTACCGACTTGTAGAACAAGGCTTTGGGATCGACGAAACCGGCATCGTCCAGCGCGCCGCTCTCGTACACGACTTTGTTCTGCGCATCCACGACGCGCAGATGCACCCACACCTCATTGATGTCGGTAGTGCCGGCCGGGAACGCGTGGCCGACGCCGACGTTGGTGATCGCCACTTTGAGCGTCGCGGATTCACCCAGGTATAGGTAGTAGGGCGCTTCGGGCGTGCCGACGAATGTCGTATCCGAATATTGCTTGGCGCGCACTGCATCCACGCGGGCCGGTTGCTCGATCTTGAGCCGTATCTTATCGGATTGTAAGAAACGCTCGACTTGGAACGATTGCTCGCGGTCGCCATTGAGCGCGGGAATGATCGTGTTTGCACCCGGCCAGCGGTGTGAGCGCACCTTGCCTTGGGTGTCGCTGGAAGGATCACCGGCATTGACCAGCGGCATATGACAATCCTGGCAGCGCACCACGTCTGGTCTGGAAAATGTATTGTGGGCCTGCCCGGAGTAGTGGCTCTTGAGCCATGAGTCATAGTCGTCCTGCATCTTGACCCACCCCCAGTTGTTCATGTCCTTATCCATGAACTGCACATGACAGGTGGCGCACAACTCCGGGCGTTTGAGTACCGCCCGGCTCATGGTGGCACGGTGTGCACTCGGGTTGATGCGTATCAAAAAATTGTGGAGCTTGGACAACACGTCTGATTCGGAATCGGCGAACAAATACCCGTTCGACGGGGCGAACCGGTAACTGCCGACCCCCTTGAGATGCACGACCTCAGTAGTGCCATGGCAGGTGAGACAGCTGACGCCTTCTTGGTTGGCGGGCGTATCCGCAATCCCGCCATGCACCCCTCCTGGTGTCAGTTGTCCGGTCAACAGGGCGACCGGGGCGTGGCAGCCTTCGCAGTAGCGCGCGGCCTCGATGCCCCGCGCCTTGACCAGTAGATCGATGTTGCGCTCGTAGGCGTCATCGGAGGCGGCTTGCGCATGCAGCGATGACAGCCACTGTTGGGTCACCTCGAGGTGACACGACGCACAGGATTCCGAGCGCGCAATCTGCGATTGGGCGACAAAACCTTCGCTCTGCGTTTGCGTCTGCGAAGGCAGAAACGGCCCGGGGCCATACGGATAAGTGTAATCGGGACGCGCTTCCGGCGGCTGCGTATACATGGCGTCATAGGCAATCGTGGCGATGGCCACCAGACTGAGACTAATAAACACGCCCACGACGTTGGTTTTTATGAACGCCGGGGACAACGTCATCAATGGGTCACGGCGGGTGCGTTGTTTCTCGGAAAACAGCAGCAGATGGGCGGCGAGATGAGCGATGATCAGGGTCACGGTGGCATGGGCGGTCCACACGTGGACTGTGTGCACCCATCTGAGTGCCTCGGTCTGGCCGAAGATCAAGACATACCCGCCACTCGCGATCATCGCCAGTACGCACAGCGCCGTGAGCCACCCGAAGATGATCACGACAACGCGGCGCAGCCCCAGGGTGCGATAGAAGTGGATGAACACGTAAGGCAGGATCGCAACCGCCAGGTATGTCCCGCTCAAGGCATGCAATAAATAAGTCCACTGCTTCCAATGACCCAAACCGCCGACGAAATAGGTGGCATAGCCGCTCAGCGCGCTGATCGTCAACGCCAGCACGACCAGCGGCGAGAAGCGTTGTTCGGTGTCCAACAGATTCGATTGCTTACTCATCGGGCTACGGATCCCACCTTAGTGCTTGCCAATGTATGCGATCGCTGCGGTTCCTTGAGTACCGCCAACACCGCCGTTGGCATGACCTGGAACAACGCGCGCGCCGCGGCGAAGCGCGCCTCGAGTGCCTCCGCTGGATTATTCAACACCCGCCACGCGTAGTTTTTTGCCTGCGCGGCCGGATAGTTACGCAACGCGGCCATCGCCGCCAATCCCATCGGGTCGTGGCGGCGGCGGCACAGCTTGAGCACCAGCGATACCTTGCTGCCGTCGGCGGCGAAGGTGTCTAACAGATAGGTTCGCAACACGAGCGGACGTTTGGGATCGAGCAGGAGTTCTTCCTGCAAGCGTATCGCCCAGGGCTCAACGCGCGCCAGCAGAGTGTTGGCAGAGAACCGCCAGACCTCGGTTGCGTCGTCCTCGAGACCTGCGAGCAACACGGCAGGGGTGTTCGCGAAGCGTTGGAAGCGGGTAACGCGGTTGCGCCAGCTGCGCAGCGCCGCGTGACGCACCCGCCGGTCTGGATCGCGCATCAGTGACGCGGGGAAGGGTACGGCTAGGGGCGCCGGGCGCCGGCCCAAGGTATCGAGAACGATCACGCGTTGTGCATCATTAAGTTGAACATCCTGGGACCACGACAGCAACGCCGCATCAGAGAACGCGGACAGGTCTAACAGATGGGCATAGGGTCGCAGCCGTTGAAGATCCGGCGACGAGTCCAGCGCATTAATGCCCAGGAAGGCATGCAGCGAACTAATTGGCAGTTTCGTTTGCGCTGCGGGATGGAACGCCTGCATCACGGCCGCGCGGTCCGCGGGCGTGAGGGACGCACACCTGATCAACAGCTCCTGTGCGGATACCGCGCTCGTCGCGGCCAGCGCGCGACACGCAACGAGTAATGGTGCGTGACCGGTGGACGCCATATCGCGACGAATCAGTGACGCGGCAAGCGGTCCGCCGCCGATGCCCAGCGCCCGAATGCGTGCGCTATGCTGGCCTTGTTCACCAAGGGCAAGCGGTTGACCGACAAACCGGGCGAGGGTGTCGCGATCGAACACCGGATCGTTTCCGCGTAATAGCGCACTAGCCAATTGCCGCTGGTCATTCTCGGCGAGGTGCGGGCGGGTAAAGGCGTGCTGCACCTGGTCGGCAAGCTGCGGATCATCGAAGCGGCGCAGCGCAACAAGACCCACCGCTAATACCGCCGGCGAGACGCGGGGTTTACGCATCTCGTCGGTCACCGCGGCCGCCGCCCGCCGTTCGCGAATCTGGCCCAAGGCGCGCAGTGCAACCACCTTGGTGGTCTCATTCGGATCATCCAGCAGGGCGATCAACGGACCCACTCCGCGCACATGTTCCGCCTCGCCCAGCGCGGCGGCGGCGGCTTCGCGAACCGCCGCCTCATCGTCGTGCAGCAATTCAATCAGGCGGGTCACGGCCAAGCCTTTGCGCACCACCAACGCTTCTTCCTTGTGGAAGAGGGCCGTGAACGCGGCGACCGCCGCCAGCCGCACCGCCGCATCTGGGTCCCGGGTCGCGCGCACTAGCCAACGGAACACAAGCTCTTGTTCAGATCGAGCCAGTGCGAGCACCGCCTGCTGGCGCACCGCCGCAGCCGGGTCCTCCAACAGTGAGATGAAATAGGGGATCGATCGGTCATGCGGGGCCTCGTGCAACAGCTGCACCGTGGCTAGACGGACGGCCTCCGATTCATCGGCGATGAAGGTATCGATTTGGCGCATCGCGTGATCGACACCCATCGCATCGGCGAGCATGGCGATATACGCAGTACGATATTCGGGTTCCTCCCGAACTAACGCTGGCCACGGCACCGGATTCGACGGCACGACATTGGGCAGCGCTTTCACTTCGACGGTCGGGCTCCCCTGCCGCAACGCGATGTACCGATCAACCGCCACATTGGTGAAACGAAACCGTTCCCCGTCCGGCCAGGTGACGGCCACGTCCACCGGCCCCGGCGTCTGCCCCAGACCGATATGAAGGCGGGGGTCGCTCGCGCTCATGAGCCCGCCGCGGGTGAGCGTGCGCGTGTGCACACCGCGCGCGGTATGAATGCGGATTTGGGCGCCGATCGCCTCGGTGTTGGTGCGCGTGCGCAGGCCCACGCCCAACCAATGACCGCGGTCATGTTGATTGACAAGAAGCTGGCCTAACTCGTTATTGTTATTGATAAAGATATCAATGTCACCGTCGTTGTCGTAGTCGGCGAACACCGCGCCGCGGCTCGACAATTGATCGCGCAGGGCGATCCCGGCACCACCGCTCGCCTCACGGAAGCGGCCGCTCTTGTGATTGAGCCACAGCTGGTTGGGTTGCCCGGTCGTCACCTTGTAATGGGCGTCGGCATCGGGCGTCACCAATCCATTGGCCGCGAACAGATCGAGCGTGCCGTCATTATTGAAATCATGCAGTCCGACGCCCCAGGTATGGCTGGCGCTGCTGAGCTCAATGTCGTGGAACGCGTCACGCGCCTGCTCGGTGAAAAGGTACGCATCGTTTTTGTTGTGCCTGCGCAGCAGTTGCACCACCGTACCCGCGCGGGTGCCGAGCAGCAACTCGTTCACACCGTCGTTGTCGAGATCGCCGGGCTGAATACTGGTCGCGGCGGCGGCGTTGACAAAACCCAACTCGGCGGTGGCGTCCACGAACGCGCCGCCATCGCGATTCAAAAAAATCTTGTCCGGCGATCCAACATCGTTGGCGACATACAGATCGGGCCGGTGATCTTGATCGATGTCCACCCAAGACGCATGCACACTGCGGCCACTGGGATTACCGACTTGCGTTGAGCGCGTTACGTCTTCGAATCGCAGCGCGCCCAGATTGCGATACAAGCGGTTCGCTTGGCTGTCGAAAAACTGCGGTTGCAGTTCCCGCTTGCTGATGTTGCGGAACCCCGCCTCATCCTCGCGGGTGGCCGCGCCCCTGCGATAGGCGATGTAATTGGTGACGTACAGATCCAGGCGCCCGTCGCGGTCGTAGTCCGCCACCACAGCGGACAGCGACCACTCGCGCGCGTCACCTTCGGTGCCCGACGCGGCGGCAGCCGTTTGGAACGTGGCGTCCCCGTTATTGGCGTACAGTTCGTTGGGCCCGAGGTTGGTGATATACAGATCGGTGTCCCCGTCGTTATCAAAATCCGCCGCCACACACCCCATGCCCGTATAGTTAGTGTCTAACTTGGCCTTTTCGGTCACGTCCGCAAAGCGATAAGCGCCCAGATTGCGATACAAGCGGTTGCCGCGGCTCACTTGCCACCACTGCTGTTTACCGTAATAGCGGCGCTCACCGGTGCCGCCGATCACGAACAGATCCATCCACCCGTCGTCATCGTAATCGAGCACACACGCTCCGGCACCCATCGCTTCGTCGAGTCCCGCGATGCGACCGCTGCGTTGCGCGTGGGTGCTCCACAATCCGGCTTGTATGGTGTGGTCCGCAAACACCGGAATGACCAGCGGTGGTGGGGGTGCGGAAGGCGGGCGTTGTACGATGCTGTCTTGCCGCAAGTCAACGAGTGATCGGCGCTCGCTGGGGTGTGTCAGGACGAGTCCGGCCAGGATCCCCGCGGCAAGCAACGTCAGCCACATCGCGAAGAGGCTAAAACCACGCTCGATGCGCGGATGTGTAGACGCAGGCGTTTTCTGGTTAGCAGATCTGGCCATGGTGTATCACGGTGTAATAGCAAAATGCCTTATTTGTTTGGTCAGACAATAGACTACCCGGCGTTCCTAACGTGACAGGCGAGCGTCATCCACGCCGCTTTGCAACCGGAGTTGACGATTCCCTAGGATAACTCTAAAGTATTTGAAAATTTGGGATGTTGTAAAAGAGTATTCAAAAAATGGAATTGTAAAGTACTCCTATAAATATAAAACCCAAACAAACAGCGCAAACAATAAGTGGCAACACACGGGGAGAGGGAGATCATCACTTTTCTACCGCCGGTTTACCGATCTCGGCCTCCTGTTGTCGCTCGTTGTCTTCGTTTCCATCCACCTTCATTGCGCTGTGGTCACGGGGTACATCGGTCGTGACCGCCGCCATCGTGAGTGCCCTTTTCTCACCTAGGTGGCGCACGCCTTATTATCTGCTTTTCTCACTGACGCTGTCTCTATTTGCCACCCAACCAGCTTGGGCGCAGGCCGGTGTTAATAGTCTTTGGGCCGCCGACGAAACCGCGGTGATCAAGGTGGACTCGGCGAGCGGCCAGATCCTGCTGGAGATTCCGGCCTTGGCGGACGCGCACGCGCTGGCGCTAGACGAAGTGCGCAACACGGTGTGGGCGCTGGATAAAGACGGCCGGCTGTTCGCGTACGATTTTGACGGCAGCTACCGGGGCGATTATTCGATTTCACCCCCCGGCGGTGACGAGGACGGAGATAGCGAGGAACTGGAGGGTGCAGAAGACGCGGTGATGGCGGTGGACATCGCCACCGGCTCGGTGTGGATCGGGGCCAAGAAGACCTTGTATCACGTAACGGCTGACGGCACGGCGCTGACTCCAATAACCATGGCCGAGTCGATCTCCGCCCTGGCTTTTGACCGCAACCAAGGCCGCTTGTGGGTGAGTACGAAGGAACTGCTCACTGCCTTGGACGCCAATGGCGTGGTGGTGCTGACCATCGCAGTGGACGAAGAGGAGGCAGAGATTATCGATCTGGCAACCACACGGACCACCGGTGAGTTGTGGGTCGCCTTGAAACAAGAATTGCGCCGTTATGATGTCGCCGGCGGTCTGCAACTGAGCCAGCCGACCGAAGAACTAAAAGGTCTTGCGGTCGACGGTGCGGGGGGCGCGTGGGTGGTGACGGAAGAAACCTTGCAGCGCTATTCGGCGACCGGCGCGCTGCTGTTGACGGTGTCTTTGGACGAGGACTTTGAAGAAGTGTCCGGCATCGTCGCCGACAGCACCGGCGAGTCGGTGTGGCTGGCGAGCGATGAAGACCTGATCCATATCGGCGCGGACGGCACCCCGTTGCACCAGGTGAGCCGCGAGAAAAAGATTCACGCGCTGGCCCATGTCGAGGATGCAATCCCGCCCCAGGTGCAGGTCACCAGTCCCACCGCAGGCGCATTGGTGCCGCCGCAACCCGCGATCGAATTGAGCTATTCGGACATCGGCACCGGGGTCGATCCCAGCAGCATCGCGTTGTCGGTGAACGGCACGCCTGTGGCCGTCACCTGCGATCCGGCGACCGCCGATAACGCCACCTGCACCCCCGATGCGCCGTTGACCGATATCGATTTGACCCTATCCGTGACCGTGAAGGACTTCATCGGCAACGAGTCGGCCCCGGCGAGCGTCACGGTGACGCTCGACACCGACGGCGATGGCTACGCCGATGACGTCGATGTGTTCCCCACCGATCCCACCGAGTGGGCCGATCTAGATGGCGATGGCATCGGCGACAACAGCGATCCGGACAAGGACGGCGACGGCGTCAATAACGATCAAGATGCGTTCCCGGAGGATCCCAACGAGTCCAGCGATCTGGATGGTGACGGCATCGGCGACAACGCCGATCCGGACCGGGACGGCGATGGCGTCAACAACGACCAGGATGCGTTCCCGAACGATCCGAACGAATCCTCGGATATCGATGGCGACGGCATCGGCGACAATTCTGATCCCGATGTCGACGGCGACGGCGTCGCTAACGCGCAGGACGCGTTCCCGAATGACCCGGCCGAGTCCAGCGATCTAGACGGTGATGGTATCGGTGACAACGCCGATCCGGACCGCGACGGCGACGGAACCGACAACAATGCGGACGTGTATCCCAACGATCCGACCGAGTCAGCCGATCTCGACGGCGACGGGATTGGCGATAACAGCGATCCGGACCGCGACGGCGACAGCATCGACAACACGCAGGATGTGTTCCCCGACGATCCCACCGAGTGGGCGGACCTGGACGGCGACGGCTTAGGCAACAACGCCGACCCCGACCGCGACGGCGACGGGGTCGCCAACAACGACGACGTGTTCCCCGATGATCCGGCGCGCTGGAAGGTGCCGGTGGTCGTCATCACCGCGCCGGCCACCCTCACCACCGTCGGCGCGACGCCGATTACCGTCACCGGCACCTTGGACGATCCCCAGGCGACGTTGACCGTCAATGGCGCGCCGGTATCGCACGGCGGCAACTGGAGCGCGAACGTGTCGCTCGAGGAAGGATTGAACACCATCGTTGCGCGCGCGGTCGATGTCGCCGGCGATGAGGCCACCGCATCCATCGTTGTCTCGCTGGATACGACGCCGCCGTACATCACCGTCGCGGCCCCCGAACCCGGAATCACGGTGAGTGCGCCGAGTGTGGATGTCAGCGGCCTGGTCAACGACATCGTGCGCGGCACCGTGGCCGAGAACCAGGCCAATGTCACCGTCAACGGCATTCCCGCGACGGTGGCGAATCGCACTTATCTGGCCAAGAACGTTCCGCTGCAGGAGGGCATCAACACCCTCACCATCAGCGCCTCTGATGGGGTGGGCAATACCGCGCAGATGCAGATCGAGATCGCCTACGCGCCGCCGCCGCCCGCGAGTCCAACGATCACGCTGGTGTCAGGGCAAGACCAGAGCGCCCCGATATTGAGTCCGCTGGCGCAAGCGCTGGTGGTCCAGCTCAACGACGGCGCGGACCAACCGGTGGCCGGAAAACCGGTGGTGTTCCGTGTCATCCAGGGCGACGGCCAGTTCGACGATACGCCGCCGCAGAACACCCTGGCGGCGACCCGCCAGGCGGTGGTGATCAATACCGACACGCAAGGCCGCGCCAGCGTTGACTTTCAAGTCGGCGCGCGCGCCGGCACCGGCAATCATCGCGTGCGGGCGTCCGCTACCGGCTTTGCCGGCGAGGTGTTGTTCTCGGCCTCGGCCAACGCCAATCCGGGTGACAAGGTCAATGTGATTGCCGGCAACAACCAGCGCGGCGCGGTGCGCATGCCACTCGGTTTGCCCTTTGTGGTCGCGGTCACCGACGAAGGCGCCAACCTGATTGCCGGTACCGAAGTGGAGTTCCAGGTGACCCAAGGCGGCGGTGAATTCCAAAACGGCGAAGCGGTCTACCAGGTCACCACCGATTCGGACGGGCGCGCCAGCGCGCATCTGACCCTGGGGCCGGAAGAGGGCCTGGACGTGCATCGCGTGAGCGCGACCATCGTCGGCAGCAACTTCAGCGCCGGGTTCACCGCCAGCGGGCTGATTCCGGGCGATCCCGGCCAGACAAAACTCTCGGGCGTGGTGCTCGACAACCAAGACCAACCGATTCCCAATGTCACCGTACGCATCGACGGTACTACACGCCAGGCGGTGACCGACGCCGAGGGCCAGTTCACGATCGAGCAAGTCCCCGTCGGGCCGGTGCATCTGTTGGTAGACGGCAGCACCACCACCCGGCCTGGCGAGTGGCCGACATTGAGCTACAACCCGATCACCGTGGCGGGCGTGGACAACACCCTGCCTAGCCCGGTGTATCTGTTGCCGTTGGCGACGCAGCACGCCTTCGCAGTTGGGGACCAGGACGTCGATGTCACCCTCCCCGAGATCCCGGGGTTCAAGCTGCATGTCAAAGAAGATTCGGTGACCTTCCCCAACGGCAGCAAGACCGGTCTGCTCAGCGTCACCGTCGTCAACAGCGACAAGGTGCCGATGCCGCCGCCCAACGGCATGCAGCCGCAGTTCATCGTCACCATCCAGCCTGTCGGAGCGATGTTCGATCCGCCGGCGCCGTTGACGCTGCCCAATGTCGACGCGCACCTGCCCGGTGCCGAAGTTGAAATGTATTCCTACGATCACGACCTGGAGGAATTTGTGACCATCGGCTTGGGCACCGTCAGCCGCGACGGCAGCGTGATCGAATCCAATACGGGCGTCGGCGTCGTCAAGGCGGGATGGCATTGTGGGAGTCAGGCGGCTACCGCGGGGACCTGTATAAGCTGCCGCGAATGTGCATCTTATAGTCCCGCGGTCAACGATTGTGTCCCCAACCGCTTGAAAAGTGAGCGTTGTGATGGAAAGAGTTGTCCTGCGAATCCGGGTGGAGACAGCGGCGGCGACCGCGGACTGAGTGGCGGGTCCGGTGGCATCAATCCCGCTACCGGCAATGTCGGCCTGAACAGTCTGGACTACGGCGGCGGCGGGGGCGGCTTTCCACCGAATTTTGCGCGCGCCTACAACAGCCTGTCCGGCGTCCCACCGGCGCGCATGGGTAACGGCTGGCGCCACAGCTACGACCGCACCATCAGCGCGCGGGATATAGGCGGGCCCACCGCGCGCGTGGTGCGCCAGGACGGGCGCACGTTCTACTTCCGGCAGCTCGCCAGCGACTGGGTCACCGACTCCGACATACATCTGCGCTTACAGCATGTCGGCGCGAGCCCGACTAACCCGGACGGGTGGATTTTGACCACCACCGGTGATTCGATCGAGGAGTACAACGCCGCCGGCCAGTTGATCCAGATCACTAACCGCAATGGCTTGAGTCAAACCTTGGCCCATCATCCCACTACCGGTGTGTTGCTCAGCGTCACCGGTCCCGGCGGGCGGCAGCTGCGCTTCGAATACGATCCCAAGAACCGGCTGAGCAAGCTCATCGATCCGGCGGGCAACGAGACCGAATACCGCTATGACGCGCAAAACAACTTGAGCGAAGTCGTCTATCCCGACGCCACGCCCAACGACCCGAACGATAATCCCACCCGCGTCTATCACTATGAGGACACGCGTTTTGAGCACGCGCTCACCGGCATTACCGACGAGAACGGCACCCGTGTCGTGACCTACGGCTATGACGCCCAGGGCCGCGCCAATCTGCGAAACGGCGTGAACGGTATCGGTGACCGTCAGCTGGTCTACCAAGCGGACGGCACTACGCAGATCACCGACAGCCGCGGCACCATGCGCCAGTATCGCTACCAAAACGTGCTCGGCGTGCCCAAGCTGGTGGAGACCCTCGGCGAGCCCTGCGTGGCCTGCGGCGACCGCTACCGCAGCACGCAGCACGACCAGTTCGGTAACCTCATCCGTGCGGTGGACTTCAACGGTAACGTGACCGAATACGAGTACAACGAGCGCGGCTTAGAGACCCAACGCATAGAAGCGGCGGGCACCGCCGAGCAACGGATCATTACCACCGACTGGCACGCCGAGTTCCGGCAACCACTAACCATCACCGAGCCGGGCCGGCAGACGAGTTTTGTCTACGATACCCAGGGCCGGGTCACGCAACAAACCGTCACCGATACCCAATCCGGCCAGTCGCGCACCACCGGGTATACCTATACCGCCCTGGGCCGGATCGCCACCCTCGATGGCCCGCGCACCGACGTCAACGACATCACGACCTTCGAATACGACCCCCAGGGCAACCGGATCAAGACCATCAATGCACTTGGACACACCAACGAGGTCACCGGTTTCGACGCCCACGGGCGACCCGCAACCCTCGAAGACCCCAACGGGTCGATCACCGGGATTACCTATGATGAGCGCGGGCGGGTCACCCATAGAACCGTCGGCGGGGCGGTCACGCAGATGGAATACGACCCGGTCGGCAACTTGACGCGCACGATCTTGCCCGACGGCAGCCTCATCGACTACGAATATGACGAAGCCAACCGGCTGACCGCGATCCAGGATGCGGACGGCAACCGCATCGAGTACACCCTGGACACCGAAGGCAACCGCCTGGAAGAGAAGGTGCTGGATCCGGGCGGCAGCCTGTTTCGCAGCGCGCGTCAGGTCTTCAACACCCTCAACCAGTTGACCGAGGCCATCGGCGGGGTCAATCAGACCACGCTGTTCGCCTACGATGACCAGGGCAACCAAATCCAGATCACCGATCCCTTGAGCCGGGTGACGCGCATGGACTTCGACGCCCTGCACCGGGTCAGGCAGACGATCGATCCGAAGGGCGGCATCACCGCCTACGCGTACGATGCCCGCGGCAACTTGCTGTCGGTTACCGATCCCGAAGGGCTGGAGACGAGTTATCAATACAACGGTCTGGATGACCGCACCCAGCAGGTCAGTCCCGACACCGGCACGATGAGCTACAGTTTTGACGGCGCCGGCAATCTCGCCACCCGCACCGACGCCAAGGGCCAGGCGACGGCCTATAGCTATGACGCCCTCAATCGCCTGACGAGCATCGACTATCCGGGCACCGAGGAAGACGTCAGCCTGCAGTATGACCAGAACCCCACCGCCAT
>CAMYNX010000093.1 GCA_947259875.1 uncultured Gammaproteobacteria bacterium
GCTGTTGCTGGTGCTGACCGACGGGCGCCCTTACGATCCGGCAGACCGTTATGAGGGGCGTTACGCCTTGGAGGACACCCGCCGGGCGTTAATCGATCTACGCACGTTGGGGGTATTCCCGTTCGGATTGACCATCGACCAAAAAGGACAAGACTACCTACCTCATCTATTCGGGGTGGGCCGGTATATCGTGATCTCGAATGTGGCGGCGTTGCCGGAGGCGCTACCGCGTGTTTACGCACGTCTAACCGGACTGGAAAAATAACCGAATACCCAAGCGCTGGGGTCCTGGGTCTGATGATACGAAAGTGTGACAAGTCAGACGCAAGAGCGATCTACGACATCATCAACGACGCGGCCCAGGTGTACCGAGGTATCATTCCAGCGGATTGCTGGCATGACCCGTACATGTCCATGGAAGAACTGAGTGAAGAGATTGAAGATGGCGTCGTATTCTGGGGAATTGAGGCAGACGGAGACCTCACCGGCGTCATGGGTACGCAGGACAAGGGCGATGTTCATCTCATCCGGCACGCTTATGTAACAACGCGCGCGCGACGCCAAGGCATCGGGACGAGGCTGCTGCAACACCTCGAATCGTTAACAGATATACCGCTGCTCGTCGGCACCTGGGCCGCTGCGCACTGGGCCATTGCCTTTTATGAAAAAAATGGATACCGATTGGTGACGACATCGGAGAAAGACAGGCTGCTCGGCAAGTACTGGCGTATCCCCAGGCGCCAGATTGAAACCTCGGTTGTGCTAGCTGACCCAAGATGGGGACATCGCCAACCAGGCAATTGAAAAGGAAGGGGCGCGCAGCGTGAAATGAAATGAGTCTGAATTCAGTTCAGACCCCGTTTTCTCGATCCAGCGCGGCGCTTGTCCCCGCACAGCAGGGGGCTGGTCCCCGCACAGCAGGAGAACCGCGCGCAGCACAAGTCCCGTCGCCATCAACCGGGATCCTTGGTGCGACAGACGGCCTAAAGCGGCCTTAATTTCAAAGTTCGGCCGATTTAATTACAAATAATTCCGCCTTACCGCCGGTCTTATAACTAATAACGGCCTGCCGCATAGACGAAAATCGGCACCGGCCAACATGGCGGGGTGGTGACTGCGGTTAGATTTTGGAAAAATTGACCCTTATTCCATGCTTATCGAGTAACCAATATGTCTGGATCAATATTGAAAACCGTGGGTAGCTGGCTCGCGAACTACCTGAACAAGCCGATCAAGGGCTATGAGTCTTTTTCAATCACCGATCCGGCCAGGCTGGCCGCGGTGATGCGACCCTGTGACGTGTTGCTCGTGGAAGGTGACCGGCGGCTCAGTACCGCAATCAAATATCTAACCCAGTCAACCTGGTCGCATGCCGCGATCCACGTCGGCGATTCATTGGGTCAGGGCGATGACTACGAGACCGCACCAGTGCTCGTGGAGGCGGATATCAAGCAGGGTGTCATCGGAGTCCCACTCGGAAAATATGCGTCATATAACACTCGGATCTGCCGCCCCATTAATCTCGCACCGGAGGACCAGCAGCGCATCATCGACTACGTGGTCTCGAGGTTGGGACACGCCTACGATCTAAAAAATATCATCGACCTTGCGCGCTATCTGCTACCCACGCCTCCGGTGCCGGGCCCAATGCGGCGTCGCATGCTCGCCCTGGGCAGCGGCGACCCCACCCAGGCAATTTGCTCGTCTCTGATCGCCCAGGCGTTTCAATCCGTGCGCTATCCAATTCTGCCCCATATCGAGGAACTCGACATACCTACCCGCAGCCGCTACGGGCACACCGTCCGCGAGATCCTGCATATACGTCACCACAGCCTGTTTGCACCACGAGACTTCGATATCTCGCCGTACTTTCAGATCATCAAACCGACCATCGAACATTCCTTCGACTACAAACGACTGGTTTGGGGAAATGGCGCCGCATCACAGTCGAGTCCGCTGCCAGGAGAAGCGGCGTAATCTAACCCCAATCATCAACTGTTCGGGTGACGGCGAATCACGAGTTGATATAACAATGGGCCGTCAATTACGGAAACCATACTCGAGCGCATAATACTTGGGATTCAGCGCACTCAAAGGCTCACGCAGTTTTGCCAGCTCCGCTTCCGGACCGTGCACCTCCAGCCTGATGATGTTGGCGATCGATAATGCCTCCTGCAGCGGGGCATCGACATTTTCCAAATGATTGAGCACCCCTTCCGCGTCGACGTAACCTTCGCGGCAGTGGGCCTCGTTGTCACAAAAGGAAAATCCATAGAACAACGCCCGACCTGCCCGGCATGGATTTCGAAATACGGGACAAGCGTGACACAAGTATCTTTCGTCGACATAATTGTGAACCTCCTCGGTGAAAATATTAATTATTAACGGCAATCCAACGCGGCAATAAAAACCCAATCCATATCACGACGGCGTACGTTCAACAATACGCCACATGTAGAGCGCCAACAAGGATCGATGGGGAGCGAATAACGCGGCCGCCTCAGGCACCGGCACGGCGCCCGCGTCGCTGACAAACCGGCTGAATGTCTTACGCACAGTGACGTCTTCCTCGGGCCAGATGTCGGGCTCGC
Organism: uncultured Gammaproteobacteria bacterium; assembly: GCA_947259875.1. Taxonomy (GTDB): domain Bacteria; phylum Pseudomonadota; class Gammaproteobacteria; order Arenicellales; family JAANXG01; genus CALZGZ01. The sequence goes on from CAMYNX010000093.1 coordinate 2,592, forward strand.
GAAAGTAAAATATCAACGCCATGTCGGCGGTCCACGGGCCGATTCCCCAGACCATCTGCAGGCGGGCTGAGCGCTGTTCGGGGTTCATTTTTTTCAGGCGATCCGGCGACAAGCTTCCTTCCGCGTGTGCCGTTACGATACCGCATAACGCCTTGACCTTGTTTCCGGAAACGCCACATGCTCTGAGCAGCGGCACGTTGCGCTCACAAAAAAAATCCGGTATGCGGCCGCCGTTTTCGCAGACGGCATCCTCAACGCGGCCCCAGATACTGCGTGCCGCCCGGGTGGACAGCTGCTGCCCGACAATCACCCGCGCCAGGAATGCAACCAGACCCTTGCGCCTGCGATCCGGCAGGATGATCGGCCCGATCTCCTGGATCTCACGCTGTAATGCCGGCGAGATGCGGCCCGCGGTCTCGACAAACTGCCTATGCAGTTCCGGGGTCATGCGGGGGACGGTATCGGCCAGGTAATTGATGGCCGCGTTCGTCGGTTAATACACATGGTACCCATTCATGGTATCCGCACGCCGAGGCCCTGGCCCGCATATTGCACCAAGGTGGTGAAAAGAGGACCTAACAGTTTGTTTGAGATTTTGGTCTGCTTGATCGTTGTTTCATCGGCGAAATCCGTTCCGCCTTCCTCGAAGACGTAGTCTTGCCGCAGCGGTCCGCCGGGCGGCAGCCGGCGCCGTATCGCCGCGACCTCCGCGATGCGTTGGCGCAAATCGATCTCGATCTCCAACAACTCATCGCGCGCCCGGCGATACTCGTGGCTCTCGCCCGGAAACTGCCTGTCATGGAAGCGGCCCATCGCGTCACCTCGGTTTCTAGATTTTTACGGCCATAGAGATAGCGATAATAACCTAGAAAACAACTGCGGATATCTTCCAACATTCAATACATTTATACTGGCGGCGCAATTAAACACAACTAACCATGATTAGGAGGAGATAAATGCACGTATTCCATCGGGTAATTACCGGTGTCGTATTTTCCGTATGCCTGTCCAGCGTCGGCGCGGCACATGCCTTTGAGTTGCAGTGGTTCGGTCAATCGGCGTTCAAGGTCACCACCCCCGGCGGCAAGGTAATCATGATCGACCCATTCATCACCAAGAATCCGAAGACTCCTAAGGAGCTAAAAGACCTCACCAAGCTCGGCAAGATCGACCTGATAGTCGTTACCCACGGCCACGGAGATCACGTCGGCGACACCGCCAAGCTCGCCGAGATGAGCGGCGCCAAGGTGGCCATGAATGCCGACATGGGACACACCTTCGGCACCTTGGGAATCGTGCCTTACAAACAACTCATCCGGTTCAACAAAAGCGGGCCGATCAAACCCCTGGGCGACGGCATCACCATCACCATGGTGCGGGCGGAGCACAGTTCCGAGGTCCTCCACACCGACCCGACTACCGGTAAAAAGAGCCTGCACCCGGGCGGTGAACCGGCTGGTTACATTATCGAACTGGAAAACGGATTCAAGATTTATCACGCCGGCGACACCGGGGTATTCGCGGATATGACATTCATCGGTGAGTACTACCAGCCGGATCTGGCGCTGCTACCGATCGGCGGTCACTTTACGATGGATCCGCAGCATGCCGCATATGCGGTCAAAAATCTGCTCAAGACAAAGACCGTGATTCCCATCCATTACGCGACATTCCCACCGTTGAAAGGGACACCGGAACAGTTCAAGGCAGCGCTCGGCGATTCCCCGGCCAAGCTCATCGTAATGCAGCCGGGCGACACGCAAAAATTCTAACGCGTTATATATCCGCGACGCGGGATAGCTACACCGATCGGCAACCTGCTGAAACGTTGGGGTCAGAGTTCACGACTCTGGCCCCAACTATTCTCGGAATGACATCAACGGATCGAAACGGCTAACCCGTGGCCGGATTCCCGACCTCGTTCGGAATGACGTATTCTAATCAGTGCGGCTGGTGATCTCGATCAGGTGATAGCCGAACTGGGTCTTCACCGGACCGTGAACCTTACCCACCTCGGCATTGAATACCACCTCATCGAACTCCCTGACCATCTGGCCCTGGCCAAATTCCCCCAAGTCTCCGCCTTGTTTACCCGACGGGCATTGGGAATGGTCGTTTGCCAAACTCGCGAAATCCGAACCGGCCTCTATCTGATTCTTGAGATCTTCACACGCTTGTTCATTAGCCACCAGGATATGGCGGGCACGGGCTGTAGGCATTTCGTTCTCCTCTGAGGGTGTGCCAAAAGGGAATTAGGCACAACACCCGCAACTCGGGCGGTGCCGCTGGCGAAGGGTCTACTAGATGCAGGCGAGCATAGCACAAGACTCTTTACCCCAGCCAGGCAAGCGCCCCGGCAACGGCGTCTTTCCCGTTCGCCATGACGATATGCTCGTGGGAAACAATGACCCGGTCAAAATCCCAATTCAGGACCCGATCCCTCGAGGTGCGCGCTTTGTTTCTGTCCTTAACCATCAGTCTTATGGTCCGTGACATACCGAGTGTGCGATAGCCACCGAGCATACGCACCAGGATGCGGGTCACCGCAGCGGCGTCGTCCTTAAAATACAAACACAAATCCGTCAATATCAACGTCTTACTCTTGCGGTGTAACCACACCACCTCATTCAACATTGGCATACCTTCGAACAAAAGCTGATCCAATTCCCCATCCCACTCGGGCTCGGGCTGATTAGAAAGGATCCGCGTGTAGCTCATAGCGGGACGCTTTTTCGGCAATCCCGGCGCAACGAACAGCGATGCCCGCGGATAGCGGGCCATGAATTCGTCGATGAAAAGATGGTGAAAGCGATTCGGTGCGCACACATAGGCCACATCACCGAGTTCATACAAGGTCTGACGTAGTGCCGGCCCGGGTCTGACCGGTGAGTGTACCCATAGCTTGCCATCCGCCAAACGGACAACACTCATGCGTGTGTTCATCCTGATTCCGGCGAAACTCACCGGCGCCCGGACATGCCAAATCTGATCGGGAACCAACTCAACGAGCATGCAAAGATCTCAACGCCTAATAAAACATTCGGGCTAGCGCATCACGAATGGATTGGGGACCTCGGTGGCCGTGGAGATCCATACGCTCTTGACCTGCATGTAATCCTTGATCATGTCCTGGCCGTTCTCGCGTCCCAGGCCGCTGCGTTTGTAACCGCCAAACGGCGACATATAGCTCACCGCGCGGTAGGTGTTGACCCACACGGTGCCCGCTTGCAAGCGGTCTGCCATGGTGATGGCGCGGCGGATGTTCTGGGTCCAGACACCGGCTGCTAAACCATAGATCACATCGTTGGCGATCGCCACCGCTTCGTCTTCATCGGTGAATGGAATGACCGATAGCACCGGACCGAAGACCTCTTCCTGAGCGATCCGCATGGCATTGCTGACGCCGGTGAACACTGTCGGCTCCACGAACCAACCGTCACCACACTCTGGCCGCTCGGCCTTGGCGCCACCGAGACGGGTTTGCACGCCTTCACCTTTAGCGATGTCAATATAATCGAGCACCTTGCGGTATTGTGGTTTGTTGGTCACCGGGCCGACTTGGGTGTCGAGGCTCATCGGATCCCCCATCGTTGCGGTCTTGGCAAACACTACGAGCTTGTCAACGAACTCATCGTGGATATTGTCTTGCACCAGCAGCCGCGAACCAGCGATACAGGTTTGTCCGGTGGCGGCAAAAATCCCGGAGATCGCTCCCTTGACCGCATTATCCATATCCGCGTCATCGAACACGATGTTGGGAGACTTGCCGCCGAGTTCCAGACCCACGCGCTTGAGCCCGCGGGCGGCGGTCTCGTAAATCATCCGGCCGGTCTTTTCCGATCCGGTAAATGCAATCTTGGCCACGAGTGGATGCTCGACCAACGGCGCGCCGGCGTCCGGGCCAAAACCGGTGACCACGTTGACGACCCCCGGGGGAAAACCGGCTTGTTCGAACACCCGCATGAACTCGAGCAAAGAGGCCGAGGTGTATTCCGATGGTTTCAGGACCACGGTGTTACCCGCGGCGAGCGCCGGGGCGAGCTTCCATGCGGTCAACAATAGCGGCGAATTCCACGGTACAATCGCCCCAACCACACCCAGCGGTTCGTAGCGCGTGTAGTTGAAATTGTCGGGCTTGTCGATCGGGATCACGCTGCTCTCGATCTTGTCGGCCAGTCCACCATAATAGTAATACCACTGCGGTACATAATTGAGCTGGGCCGACATCTCGGCGATCAACTTGCCATTGTCGCGCACCTCGATCTCCGCGAGGTGCTTTGCATGCGTCGTCAATAGATCGCCGAGTTTACGCAACAAGGCGCCACGCTGCGAGGCGGTGAGTTTCGGCCAGTCACCGCTGACAAACGCCCGATGCGCCGCCTGCACCGCCCGGTCTACGTCGTCTTTCCCGCCTTTGGGGATCAGTGCCCAGGGCTGTCCGGTGAACGGATTATCGCTTTCAAAGTGATCACCCGAGGCGGACTCCACCCATTGCCCGTCGATGTACATCTTGTATTGTTCGAGCGGTTGTGACTTTGCTTGTACTTGCATCACGCTTTCTCCACTATGGTATCGTTTGCAATCAATTTATCCGGTTGTCCGGTCGCCAAGTACCGCACCGCGAAAACGGTCTTTTAAATATGGCCCGTCCCGGGGTGGGAGCACGGTGGGCGCCACGGTTGCCTTAACCTTCACCACTGCGAACACCGGACCACAAGCTTCATATAACAGAGAAACGGTTTCCTCGAGTTCATCTCGGCTATAAAAGGTGCGGCTCGCCGGAAAACCGGCTGCCGCCGCCAATCCGGCGAGGTCCACCCCATAGTGCGTATGAGTCTTTTGCATACCGGTCTCCCCATACGACTCGTTGTCAATCACGACAATACCTAGATTGGCGGGTCGTTGCACGGCAATCGTCGCCAGTCCACCGAGACCCATGAGCATCTCCCCATCCCCGGTAATCCCGCACCACCCATCGCCCCCCACAGATAGAAATTGTGATGATGGTCCCCCACCGCGGCGGCATCCCAGGTGGTGCTACCCAGGCCGGTGATCAACAGCGCGTCCCCGCGGTTCTCGAGAATGCGCGCGACCGCCTCGCGGCGATCGAGGATGATCTCGTCTTGTCTTATCACTTGTGCCAACTCTTGAAACCTATAATTTGTTGGGATATGAGCACCGCCACCGCGCGATTGGCATTAAAGGCCAGATGGGCTGCTGCGTTCACCACCTCCGTGACTTGCTCGGCGGTATCGGGTCGATGAACAATCACACCCATATCTCGTAACAGTCCGCCTGTTGCCTGACCCATTGGAACCTGCCAAGGATTGAACTCGCCCCATTCACCACGCATGGTGACCAATGTCAAAAATGGAAAACGACACTCTTGGATCATCGCCAACATATTGATGCAGTTTCCCACACCGCTAGACTGCATCAGCAACACGCCGCGCTCACCGCCAAGCCAGGCACCGGCGAGCAAGGCCACGCCTTCTTCCTCGGTCGTCAACGAAACTGCTCGCATGCGAGTGTCGGCCCGGCAAAGCTCGATCATGCGAGCGTGTCCCGCATCGGGCACATAGGCCACTTGACGGATCTCCATGTTCTGCAATACAGAAAATACCTCATCGGACCAAGCGCTTTCCTTATTCATGGGGTTGAGTATTCTTTAATCATATACGCTGCGCGTCATTTTCTTTTTCTTGTAATTGATCTTCGATAAACGCATGGATGATCTCATGAATGGAGTCATCCGCCTGAAACCCCATACTAAGCCCGCGTTTCGGCGCAAACCGGGCGGGCCAGCCGTGCACGATCTGTTCGATAAACCGATCGGGTTCGAAACGTATACGATCGGTGATTGCGTCACCGGCAACATCGCGAAGCGCATTTACCAATTCGCTCACCGTGACTGTGATCCCCGGTAAACACACCGAGCGATTTGCACCCCACATAGCGGCTGGCAGATCTGCGGCATGTACCAGTGCTTCGACGGCGCGCTGCGGTGAAAGTACATACATCGCAGTATCGGGACGAACCGGGCAAATGTACTCTTCGCCCCGCAAAGGCTCACGAATCACCGCGCTTGCAAAACTGGATGCAGCCTTGTTTGGTCTACCCGGACGTACGATTACAGTCGGCAAACGCAGACAGCGCCCATCGATAAATCCCTTTCTGCTGTATTCATTTATTAACAATTCTCCGATGCTTTTTTGCGTCCCATAGGAAGTCTGTGGTGTCAACGGCGTGTCGTCACCGATGACATCCGGCAACTCGCCGCCGTAGGCCGCTACCGAACTGGTAAATACCAACCGGGGTTGCTCGGCATGATGTCGGCACGCCTCCAATAACCTGTACGTGCTCATTAAATTTACCTGCAGCCCCAGATCGAAATCCTGTTCACATTCACCGCTAACCGCCGCGCCCAGATGGAACACGACACCCACCTTCGGCGTGATCAATGGCGCAAACGTATTCGAACGTGCAAAATCAGCTTGCACGAACCGTACCCGCGGATCACCAGCGAACGGGTCGGCCGGGGGCACGACATCAACCACAATAAGCGTGTCGATATTGGCCGTATCGTCGTCGTGGGTGGTAACTGTGCCTCGCTCTAACAGTTTGATGACGACCCGTTTTCCGATGAAGCCGCTGCCGCCGGTCACAAGAACGTCCACCACACCTCCGTAATTGGCAGAAATCGCAACTATAGCAATGAAAATTGCGGTGTTAGAGGAATTTGTGCTGCCAAACCACTTACACCGAAACGTTTTTTATTCCCTGAACGATTTTTAAATAATGGCCGTTCCGATGGGTTGTGCTCGTGTCTCGGTACCCGCTATGTTTAATCCAGTCGCTGGTCTCCCGCGTTTGGCCTGTCGCCACCGCCCCCGATTTCTGCGGCACCGGAACCTACACCCGCTGCAACGGACTGCTCTTGGGATTCGCGGCATTGTTCGAGAAACTCGTTTTTGTGTGGGCATTCCTTGATCTGGCAATGATGTGCGCGCGCACAATCTTCCGATGTCGTGTCACGGAGCACGACTTCGCCACAAACATCGCATAACAGTACGGGCGAATCAAAAGTGACCATAACAATTTCTCAATCTGGGGTTTTAAAAAAGTTTATCTTGGCACCGGAGAATTTGCATTGATCCCTGTCAAGGTAGAATCTTTTACCATACGTTGCCAAATGAACACAAAAACCGACGCCTAATCAGGACTGCTTTTCCGGTATCCCCGGTTCATCAAGCCAGTAGCAAGTTCGCCAGCAACTGGCAGGCCGCTTATCTTGTCAAATCCGGCACGGTTGTTCTCTTTATGGGCGGTAGGTCGTGGGTCCGCAGAAAGTGATTCTGAATTTCGTAGGCCTCGGTCTCAAAATGGGTTTGATTCACCAATCCGTCGCTGCGATGTCCCTCATATTGCAAAAAGTGGACGAGTTCATGAACGAGGTGACTGAGGTCTTTATAGTCCTTAGGATCGAAGTCATCACGCAGCCAAATTGTCCGGGTTTCTGAGTCGTATAGCCCCATCAGACCCCGCTTGGCTCGCTCAGGGATTCTCCAGATCTCGCCCAAAAGCAAGTGCACTAATGCCTCGGGATCCGTCTTGACGATCTTCGGCGGTTCGCCAAGATACTCGTACCCCGAATTGGTGTTAATCCATATCAGTAGCGACGCCGCAACACCCTTCATCCGTCATTTCTCAACGCCGTTGACCACTCGATTGTGCAGGATTCAATTCTTTGACCTCCTTCTTATCGAAGCGTTCTGAGCTAATTACGATTTTATGCGTGGAGGTATAGGTAATGTCTGGATACCACCTATTTAGTAAGCAATTATTGCTTCAAGCGGAATCGGGCCTGAGCCTTGGTAGTGGTTTCTCATTAATGGGCAGATGCACAACCGCTGCGGCCAATCCGAGAACAATTCCGGCCCACCACATACCGTCGTAAGAGCCGGTCTCGTCAAAGATACGGCCACCCCACCATACACCGAGAAAGCTCCCCAGCTGATGGCTGAAAAATACGATACCGAACAGCGTTGCCATGTAACGCACGCCGAACACCTGAGCGACAATACCGGTGGTAAGCGGGATAGTAGACAACCATAGAATCCCCATGACGGCGGCAAAAAGGTAGATCGTGAGTTCCGTCTTGGGCAGCAGCAACAGTGCCGTAATCGCGACCGCGCGTGAGAAATAGATGAAACTCAACCCGAATTTTTTGCTCCAACGCTGTCCGGCCATGCCGGATAGCAACGACCCAAAGATGTTGAATAGTCCCACCAACGCTATGGCATACGCGCCAATGTAAGGGTCAAGTCCGACGTCTTTGACATACGCGGGGAAATGTACGGTGATAAAAGCCACATGAAAACCGCACACAAAAAAACCAACCGTCAGTAATACATAGCCGCGGTGCCCAACCGCTTCACGCACCGCCTCACCGATGGTCTGATCGTGATGCATTTCTCCCGGAGTGGTCGGATCGTTGGGCAATGCCATCGCCAGCGGGATCAGCACCAATGTGACGGCCGCCAGGATCAGCAGCGCATTGCTCCAACCGAATGCGGCGATGAATCCTTGGCTGAGCGGCGAAAACACGACCTGTCCAGCCGAACCGGCTGCGGTACCCAGCCCTAAAACAAGTGAGCGTTTCTCCGCCCCCACTACCCGCACCATCGCCGCCAGCGCCAGGGAGAACGCCGTGAATGCAATCCCGATACCGGTCAACAACCCGCCGGTAAGATGCAACACGAACCCGCTGTCGGCCAGGGTCATACCCCAAATACCGAGCCCATACAGTAACGCTCCGGTTATGATGACACCGACCGGTCCAAACCGATCCGCCAGTGCGCCCGCAAACGGCAGGCCGATACCCCACAGTAGATTTTGAATCGCCATGGCGAGCCCGAATGTTTCTCGACTCCAGCCATTTGCTACCGTCATCGGCTCGAGAAACAGGCCGAATACCGAGCGAATTCCAAAACCGACCATGGCAATCAAACAACCAGCAACCAGCACGAAAACCGGGGTGCGCCAAGTCGAGGCGGCAGCAATTGGGCGCGACGTCATGGTCTCGTGTTATCGCCGATTGAGTTCGTGCACATTGTCATTGAAATTGCTTGGGTTGTGTGATGCTTCACCGCGAAATCCGGTACTTGAAAATCATAGTCTTTGTTTCAAAAAAACGCGCCGCGCGGAGTTAATTTATCTGCATGTCATTAAGCGCCCGAATATTACCGGAAATTACGCTTCAACCCTATTTGTCCCCGGGGTTAGGGACACGAAGAGCCGGGAGCGTGAACAATTTGATCGATTCAACGTGGATCACCGCCACGCAAGCTCGTGATCGTAAGAAACTTGTGACAGTTTGTATCTATGTTACTTTATCCCTACGATCATAAAATACCTGCACAATACTCTATACCAACCGATACTTGGGACGTGAGCGATGGATGTTTTTTTCTATGAAGCGTTTGAAGAAGAGTCCGCAGCGCTGAGACACCACCTGCAGTCGCACATCAAGGCGGGCTATAGCTGGAAAACCATTCAGGAATGCGGCCATGAACATCCACCCGCGCCTATAATTAGTACCCGTACACAATCCGTTGTCCCCAAAGCTTGGGCTACCACATTACGGGCAATTCTCTCGCGCAGCACCGGCTATGAGCACATGCTCGCCTATCGACAGCATGCGCACACGGATCTCGCGTGTGGCCATCTTCCCCGCTACTGCCACCGCGCCGTGGCCGAGCAAACGCTGCTGTTGTGGATGGCGTTGTTGCGCAAGCTGGTGCAACAACGTGACAACTTCGCGCGCTTTCACCGCGACGGACTGACCGGTGTAGAGGCTGAAGGTAAGAATCTGGTCGTCGTAGGGGTTGGGAACATCGGCACCGAGGTCTGCCGCCTGGGAACGGGACTGGGTATGCACGTAATTGGCGTCGATGTTGTCCACAAAAACCCGGATATTAAATACCAACCCCTCGACCAGGCGCTGCCCAGGGCGGATATCATTGTCGTGTCAATGAACTTGACGCCACATAACAAGGGGTATTTTAGTTATGACGTGCTGCGGCAAGTAAAACGCGGCGCTATATTTGTCAATGTGTCCCGCGGTGAGTTTTCACCTCCCTCCGTGCTGTTGCGTCTATTACAAGAGGGGCATCTTGGCGGAGTCGCACTCGATGTCTACGATCACGAACCGGAGTTGGCCCATGCGTTGCGCAGCGGCGAGCCTGGACGGGAACCCGAAGTTGAAGCAGCGCTCGCCTTGCAGTCATGGACGAATGTTATTCTCACGCCGCACAACGCCTTCAACACACAAGAAGCGGTCGAGCGCAAGGCGGCGCACAGCGCACAGCAGTTACATCATTTTGTTAGTGAGGGGCGCTTTCTGTGGCCCATTCCTGATGAGTAGACATAGACGCGGAAACCGGGCGAAACGAGTGAAAATTTGCGCGACCGTCGCCAGCAGGGATGCTGGCGTCGAGCCTACAAGGATGTATTGACGGCGTGTCGCGGAAATTTTCGCTTGCTTCACCATGGCGTGATCCTTACGCCATCATGCAGGATGCATGATGCACTATACGGACTGAGAATCTCCTACACGCCCAGGATCTCACCGTCATCGGACAGGTCAATGCGATGCGCCGCGGGTTGCCGCGACAACCCCGGCATGGTGACGATATCTCCGGTTAACGCCAGCAGGTAGCCCGCGCCGGCGGCGATCCGCACCGATTCGACGGGCAGTAAGAAATCACTCGGACGTCCCACGGCGCGCGGATCACTGGTGAGCGACAGATGGGTCTTGGCAATACATATCGGTAGGCGGTCATAACCCAAACGACGCACACGCTCCAAGTCCTGCCGCGCGGTGCGGCTGAACTCGAGATCCTTGGCCCCATAGATGGTCTGCGCAACCGCGGCAATCTTGGCTTCGGGGGATTTCTCCAAACCATATAAATAACGCACCGGCGGCGCCGACCCTACCATTGCAGTAGCGACAACTCGCGCCAGAGCCTCGGCACCCGCCCCACCCTCGGTAAACCCGGTAAAACGGGCGACATTCAGCCCAAGCTCCGTGCAACCGGATTCGATGGCGTCCAAGTCAACGTCGCTATCCTGCTCAAACTGATTGATGGCAATGACCGGCTCAAATCCAAATGCCCGCACACTGCTTACATGATGTTCAAGGTGCTGTAGGCCTTTACGAATCTCCGTAACAGAACCGCCCCTGGTTGGATCACCGCCACCGTGAATACGCAACGCCCTTACTGTTACCACCAACACCACCGCGCTCGGCCATAGACCCGAACTGCGGCACTTGAGATCGAAAAACTTCTCGGCACCCAGATCAAAACCGAACCCGGCCTCGGTCACTACATAATCTGCCCGTGCCGCGGCGGCGGTAGTGGCGATGACACTATTACAGCCATGGGCAATGTTGCCGAACGGTCCACCATGCACGAATGCCGGCACACCTTCCGTGGACTGTACCAGGTTCGGCAGGATGGCGTCGTACATCAATGCGGCCATGGCCCCGGTCGCCTGTAAGCGCTCTGCGGTGACCGGGTCACCGGAACGATCGAATCCGACCAGAATGCGCCCCAACCGGGTCTTGAGATCGGCAATGTCTTTGCATAAACAAAGAATCGCCATCACTTCGGAAGCCGCAGTAATATCAAAGCCCGCCTCACGTGGCACGCCGTTCAACCGCCCACCTAATCCGATCACCGCTTGGCGCAGCGACCGGTCGTTCACGTCCAGCACCCGGCGCCAAAAGACCTGGCGATGCTCGAGGTCTAGTTCGCTGCGAAAATGAACCGCATTGTCGACCAGTGCCGCCAGTAAATTATGCGCTGCGGCCACCGCGTGTAGATCACCGGTGAAATGCATGTTGATACGGGTCGAAGGCTCGACCAGACAACGGCCACCGCCTGTGCCGCCGCCCTTGACGCCGAATATCGGTCCAAGCGAGGGCTCGCGTAATGCCAATGCCACACGATGACCGGTGCGCTTGAGTCCCTGGGCGAGACCGATGCACAGTGTTGTCTTTCCCTCGCCACTACGCGTCGGGTTAATGGCCGAGACCAGAATGATTTTACCGGGTGGGGCAATATCCATCGCCGGCAACGCCTTGAGGCGCAGTTTCGCCATGTGCTCGCCATACGGGACAAGATCGTCCGGTGAAAGATCAAGTTCAGCGGCAACCTCAAGTATTGGGCGCATCAAAGGATTGGTTCAGATTGGGTTGGCCAAGAGTCCGTGATTTGTTTTTACGAACCGGGGCGCAGTGATTCGGGCATCACCGGAGAAGGACCCCACACCTGGACCTCGATGTGGGTGACATACTTATTGAGTTCCGGCATCAGCCCCTGCCACTCGTCGGTCTGATGGTAATTGGCCCAGTCTACCAGGCTGTGCCACACATACGTCGCCCGCACATGGGGTGAACCCAGCACATTTCGATGTGCACGAAATTCGCGAAAGCCGGGCGCTTGAAGCACTTTGGAAACCGCCTGTTTAGAGAAATTAGTGTAGGCTTCCATATCGATAGCCGGCCTCAAGTCCCATGTCATTGTCACTTCCACCACATTCAAGTCCTCACGGGTTATCGGTTGCCGGGCTATTTTAGCACTCGACGCGAAACAACTTGGAATATTTATAACCGGTGATCACATCCATATACCCTGAGAGTTTTCGATCCAACCCGTAATCATCCGTATCAACGCGCAAGCATTTTAGCTTATCGAGCTTGTCCCGGGTCGCCACAACGATGATGTTTTCGCGACCCACCGTAGCAATTACCTCCGGTGTGAACTGGCGGTTTCCACGCCCGAAAATAAACCCATTGCCTCCCAACGGCGTCACGATCAGTTTTGATCTCGGATATTGATCCAACAAATCCAAAATGCCCCGCTCATTGAGGTCTGCACCTATCAGTCGATTGTTGAAAACCGCATCCACACCCAACAGCGTTTTGCCGACACCGAGCTCCTCGGCAATGGCTTGCAGTGTCGTCCCCGGCCCCAGTAAATACAAAGTATCACGTTCCATATGCCCGGCAACGTACTCGGCGATCTCTTGTTTATTTGCGACAATGGATCCACCTGAGCTCGACGCCTCTTTACCGCCCTGCAAGAATTGGGCGGTGTTGGGCACCAACAGATATCCATAGAGCCTGGCGTCCAAAATACCGCGCCGGAAAGCCTGCTCGTCGATATCGAGGACCTCTTCCTCACTCACCTCGGCGCCCTCGATAAAAGTATCCAACATCGCCGCAGCCGCGCGCGCACTGAGTGCAAACACCGAGCCGTATACTTTGACACCGGACGGAACACCGATGACGGGTAACTCCAGTCCGATGGCATCGTAAATGTCACGCGCGGTGCCGTCGCCGCCAACAAAAACCAACAGGTCTACCCCTTCAGTCAGCATCTGTGCTGCGAGTCGTTTGGTATCCTCGCCGGTCGTTGCGGTTTCAACTGATCCGATCACAGTCGCATCGATGTCGATACCCTCGAGGTAGTCGTCGCCCATCGCCGCGGGGGCCACCAGCAGTGTGATGTCTTCGCGGAGTTCGATATGCGTCAAGAATTCCCTGGTCCGCGCCGGCGCTACCGGCTTCGCGCCGAGCGCGATTGCTCGCTCGTGCATCGCGCCGTCGGTGCCCTTAAGGCCGACACTGCCGCCCATTCCCGCAACCGGATTCACAATCAAACCAATGCGTTTTGTCATACCGTGATGGGATCAAGAATAGGGTCTGAATTCGATTCAGGCCCTATCTTAGTTTAAATCAACGGACCCGATCCGTCAGCGCTCTACGGTATGCCCGCAATCAGGCCAAATCGCCCGGTGAGCGTTCTCACGAACTGGCATTCTGACAAAATTCAGTCTTAACTTGTTACATAAATTGAATTGGACTGATTGTTGACAGGGGTGACTCTGAGGTAGGGGGCGATATGAAAAAAAACATTAAAACGCCCAACCATGCAGGCCCGGATAGACGGTCCGGGGAGGATCGTCGCAAGACGCCGGATCGACGAAAAGGTGTGCGATGGGAGCCCGATAAGAATGACCGCCGGCGCCGTCCCAGACGCCGTAAAACCGACCGCGATGTCTGGGACCACATCAACAAAGACGATGAATCAACTTAGCCCGTGGATCCCGGATGATACCGATGGGATCGGGGCAGCCTGGTGCGATATACCGGCTAGATCAATAAGAACTGTGATTTAACTCCCACTTTGTTTACCAGAGAAACCACTACCCGATCTCTGCCTTCAGCCTTTGCGCGATAGAGCGCTTCGTCGGCGGATTTGAGCAGCAACTCCGCGTCGTGGGCATGATGTGGAAATAACGCCACGCCAACCGAGAGCGTCACGGTGTCTATAGGCTTGTGATCAATCCGAATATCGAGATTGCGTATCCGTGTGCGGAATTTTTCGGCCAGATATTGAGCGTTTTCCAGTGATATATCGGGACAAACCAGACAAAACTCTTCCCCTCCATAACGGCACACAGTGTCTTCGGCGCGAGAATTCTTTCTTAATTCGCGGGCGACGCGTCGCAACACCAAATCACCGGTATCATGCCCAAACGTATCATTAATCTTTTTAAAGTGATCTAAATCAATCATCAAAAGGCCAATGGTGGAATGCAGGCGTTTTGCCCGGCTGAACTCCTGTTGCAAGGTTTCCATCATATACCGGCGGTTGTATATTCCGGTTAACGGATCCCGGATGGCCTGTTGACGCAGGTCATTTCGCAATTGCAAGTTGGCAAGCGCTAAGCCGATTTGCTCAGCCGCAGAAGTCGCAATCTTGAATTCATTGTCACTGACGTGAGACTCATTGCTAATTAAATGCAGCACACCGAATGTCTCTCCCTGCGCTAACAGAGGAATACATATCGCCTCCCCTTTCAAGGTGTCATCAAGATGCTCACACACAACATTGGTTTCTTGTTCTCTCGACGTGTGCTGATGCCCCTTGCGCAGCGCCCAACATTCGTTTGATTTATAAGACTCTGCTCCCGGCCACTCACCGCCCCAACTGGCCAAGACCGTAAGCTTATTCCTGGGCGGCCTCGTTACTGAAATGGCCCCTTTCGGGTCAGGTAGAAGTTGGGGGAGAATCTGCATAAGGATCTTGCCCGCCTCATCCACGTTGGTACAAGCACTCAGCAAACCCGACATGTTCTGGAGCAAGGATATCTCTTTAGTGCGCGCCGTCACCCGCTGCTCCAAAACCTTTCGCTCTTTTTGGATCGCATTTACCAATAGCCGTGATGCAACCAAACCAAGAAGTACGACCCCAGAAAAACTGGCAATTATTATTGAGCCGTATCCCCACCGTATGCCCGCCATGGCTTTATTTATATTGGTCAGGGGCAATGCCGCGCGCGCAATAATAAACCGTGATTTGACGGCTGGATCTTGCTGGCTCGTGACATACTTGGAAGTGACCTGAGTTGCGACGTACATAAATTCTTCGTTGACAGTGGCGCTATAGCGTTCACTGAATCCATAATCATCACGAATCGCAGACTGAATCTCAGGGCGAGACTTTAGATTTTCTACCTGACGTATCTCTTCCAATAGCAGTTCGGAATCGCCCAGAACCACACCCTCCTCATCAACAAAGGTGATCCTCGCTCCGCTGGATTTACCGAGGCGATCGGCCAATGCATCCAAAGACAAGATGTCCGAATCTTGCCCCAACGCACCGACGGCCACCAGAGCCGATCCGGCAATATCCGAGAGCTCTTCTTTAATACGATCTTTCAGCACCGATTGCAGATAAGAATCGAGTGAAAACGCGCTGATCACGCCCACGGCAAGTAACACAATTATCGGTGCTAAGACCAGTTTCTTCGTAATCGTCATGTGTTGATGCGGATCCTCGACCGTTGCCGAGTGTTATCATGTCGCTAAGATCAGTGACATCCTGGAATTGATGGCGTGAACAGCGAGCTTGAGATTCTGATCACAGACTCTAGTATAGGCCAGATACATTTGAACACTTTTTACGGCGGAGATATCCGCAAACCTCGTTAATACAGGACAACACGCCGCCGCGCCCTTTATCAACTATTTCAATGCTTTCGATGTCATAGACGCATGCCTTGGGTCCCGGAATCATCGTCACAACACCTGTGTTCGCACAGGCCCACGGGTAAATGTGGCAGGTTCTCATACGGCTTGGATCCTTCTACAATCCATCCATGACCGAGGTTGTCCCCAGTGTCTGCCCCCACGACTGTCCGTCCGCGTGCGCATTAGAGATAGACCGGCTGCCGGACGGCTCTGTCGGACGAGTACGCGCGGCAAAGGATCACTCTTACACGGCGGGAGTTTTGTGCGGCAAGGTCGCCCGTTATGCGGCTCGGATCCATCACCCAAAGCGCCTCACGCAACCATTGATACGCAACGGCCCAAAAGGAAGCGGTAAGTTTCGACCCATTGATTGGAATGTCGCCCTCGACCTGGTGGCGAACCGGTTTCAACAAGCAACCAAGGAACATGGTCCAGAGGCGGTATGGCCTTATTACTACGCCGGCACCATGGGTTTGGTTGCCCGCGAGGGTATCAACCGGCTGCGGCACGCGATGGGTTATTCCGGGCAGCACAGCACCATCTGCACGACGCTGGCCTATGCCGGCTGGACCGCCGGAGTGGGTGCGCTGTACGGTCCGGATCCCATGGAGATGGCAGAAAGCGATTTGATCGTGATTTGGGGATGTAACGCGGCGGCCACTCAGGTGAACGTGATGATGCACGCCACCCGGGCGCGGCGTAATCGGGCCGCGAAGCTGGTGGTCATCGACCCGTACCGCAATGCAACCGCCAAAGCTGCTGATGTGCACATCATGCCGCGGCCGGGCACCGATGGTGCGCTTGCCTGTGCGGTCATGCATCAGCTGTTCGCGGACGGACACGTAGATCGTGATTATCTTTCCCGTTACACCGATGCCCCAAAGGAGCTGGAAACACACTTGAGGGAACGCACGCCGGCGTGGGGCGAGTCGATCACCGGCGTACCCGAAGACGAGATTCGTGCGTTTGCAAAACTCTATGGACAGACACCGCGAAGCTTTATTCGCTTGGGGATCGGTTTCTCGCGCAGCCGCAACGGCGCCCACAATGTGCATGCGGTGAGTTGCCTACCAGCAATCACGGGAGCGTGGCAGCATCGTGGCGGCGGCGCCCTGCTTTCCACGTCCGACCTGTTTCCGCTTGACCTCGCGCTGATCACCGGGGCGGAACTTTGCAACCCGACCACCCGGATGCTCGATCAATCTCGCATCGGTCATATTCTGACGGGCAACGCCAAAGATCTCGGCGACGCCCCGCCGGTTACCGCCATGCTGATTCAAAACACGAACCCGATGGCGGTCGCGCCGGATCTTAACCGAGTAACCAAGGGCTTTGCCCGCGAAGATCTGTTCGTCTGTGTCCACGAGCAATTCCTTACCGAAACCGCGCGCATGGCGGATGTGGTGCTGCCAGCCACCATGTTTCTCGAGCACGATGACCTCTACCGCAGCTATGGTCAGACGTTCTTGCAGATCGGTCGCAAGGTCATCGATCCACCGCCAGGCTGCCGTTCAAACCATCAAGTCATTCGCGAACTTGGCCGTCGCTTGGGCGCGAATCATCCTGGTTTTGCGATGAGCGAGTTGGAACTGATAGACGCAACCTTGCTCCGTTCCGGTTGTCCGGATGCGGCCACCCTAACGTCACGGCGTTGGGAAAACAAAGCACCGGACTTCGAGACCGGGCATTTTATCAATGGTTTCGCCTGGCCCGACGGCCGCTTTCGCTTCAAACCGGACTGGGCGGCGCTGGGACCGCTGGGTCATCGGATGCCGGCACTGCCCGGTCACTGGGATGTCATCGAGGCGCCCGATGAGACCCATCCCTTCCGGCTGATTGCGCCCCCCGCCCATAACTTCCTCAACTCCAGCTTCACCGAGACCCCGCGTTCACGGGTCAAGGAGGGACAACCCCGGCTCAAGCTGCACCCGGACGATGCGGTCGGATTGGGCATCGCCGATGGCGCCATGGTGGAAATCGGCAACCGGCGCGGGGTGGTCGCGGTACACGCGCAACATTACGAGCACATCGGGCGCGGCGTGATCGCGATTGAGGGAATCTGGCCGGGCTATGACTTCCCAGGCGGTGTAGGAATCAATGCTCTTACCAGCGCGGAACCAGGAGCCCCCAACGGTGGCGCGGTATTCCACGATACCGCCGTGTGGTTGCGGCTAAAACTAGGCGCACATTAGCCGGGGTCTGTTTTAGGGTCCACATCTGTGGCGATGGTAGCACCGGGACGGTGTTCGCACGGTTGCTGTTGAGCTACCGGCTGGTCTCTTGTAACGTGCGTCTGGTAACAAATAACTCAACGCGTATTGCCTTTGACTCACGCCAAACCGTGACTGACGCACACAATCCAACGACGCGGCCGATAAAGGTACTGGTCACCAAGATCGGGTTAGACGGCCATGATCGCGGCAGCCGCGTGGTCGCGGCACATCTACGCGACGCCGGG
>CAMYNX010000094.1 GCA_947259875.1 uncultured Gammaproteobacteria bacterium
GATTGGAAAGGAGCGCTGAACCGTTTTATGATCGAGTTCCCGGATAGAATGCCGGAAACTCTATAACAGGGCAGTTACACAGAATCGTTTACAGTGTCAACGTATTTAATGCCTACCGCGCGCACACAATTTCTTCCGGCTTCTTTTGCGCGATACAAGGCTTGGTCTGCATCGTTGAATAGCGTCTTGCTATCCTTTGTGTAGGTCGCGACACCCGCTGAGATTGTTATACTGGTGCGTAATTCCGGCTCATTTGGAACAGATACCTTATCCGCAACGACCCGCCTGAGTTGTTCCGCCAATTCTAACGCGACCTCAAGTTTCGTGTTTGGTGCAACGATGATGAATTCGTCTCCCCCGTACCGAGCCACCAAGTCTGATCTGCGGGTGTGACGCTTTAATACTTCAGCCACCTTCTCCAGAATCTTGTCTCCCTCCCCATGACCTAGCCGATCGTTCCATGCCTTGAAATTATCGATATCACAGAGTATCAACGCCAGTTCTCTGCCTTTTTGCTTCGCGATCTTTTCTTCGCGCGATAGATATAATTGAAAGAAACGATGGTTATATAGTCCGGTAAGACCATCCGTTACTGATAATTGTTGAAGCGCTTTGGTCTTCTCATGCAAACGAGCTGTCATAGTGTTGAATGCTCGCGTAAGCATGTTGATTTCATCGTTGGACGATGTCTCTTTAATTAACACATTGGTTTTTCCATCGGCAATCTGTTGTACGCCCTTCGATAATGCTTCAACAGGACGACTGATTGATATCGCTATACGATATGCACCAATAGAGAACAACAGTGCGATACCGAGGTTGATTGCCAACGTCCTCCAAAATATATTTACAACAGGTGCGAAGTTTTCCGTATATGACTCTTCTACTACTAGGGTGCTTTTGATCTCTGGAACAAACAATGCGCTACCAACGACGTGTTGTTTCCGATTTGTGTACTCCTTCAATATGGGTTCTTGTGGCTGAGTGGGCAACTCCTGCATCGTCATATAATCAGCTGGAATGGACTGATTCGACGCGATGTAGTTTTCATTACTGTCTACCAGAAACATCAAAGCGGTGGCAGACAATTCACTCGATTTGAGATGTTCTTCCAAAGAGTCCATGGTAAGTATGGCGTTTAGGGTGCCCAACTTTTTCTCTTGGAACTCAAGTAGCGGCGAGGACGCGATCTGTATGACTTGATCAGCAGATATAATAACGTCGCTTAACGATGCACTGTTGGTAATTGTGTTGTTATCGAGGAATGCACGGGAGAGCGTAATCTGTTGACCAACCCAAACAATGGGTTCGTGATTTTTCCCAAGTACAAATAGGCCAGAGAATTTCGGGGAGTTTTGTAGCAAGTAACCTAGAAATCGTGCTGCTTCCTTACGACTTTGTTCCTGACCATGGACCGTGTAATCAGTGATGGCTTCGATCAAGGTTGAAGCGCTCGCAAACACGGTAATCTCATGCAGACGCTGGTCGTACCATAGTTTGACCTTGTCGGCGGTCTGCTTCAGTAAAGATGGTAGTTTTTGTTCGACCCGCGAGTGTAGGAATTCACGGGTGGCGTGGGTGGAGATCAGAGATACTACTAATGTGGTAATCAAAGTAGCGGCGAGCACGAACAGGCTGAACTTGCTCCGGAGGCTCCCGAAGGGCTTTGATCTGTGCTGTTGTGCTTTGTGCTTGGCTACAGCTTTTGGTTTTTCGGGCGCTTGCGTTAATTCGTCAGCCGCCACTTTTGCGTGTGTATTACTCACCCATTTCCCACCCGTGTGCACCTAATAATATTATAGAGGTTGGCAAACAATTTGCTGAGCACAAGGCTGTAACCAATTGTATGTAAGAGAAATCTTCGCGCGCCGCTGGCTCGGGATGCGACCGCGCGAGATATCGAAGTATGCAGCGCACGGCTTCGGTATCATGGATGCAAGCGCCGATCGGTCAAAAGGGATCGATGACAAACGACGATAAAGCTAATGATTCTCAGTTGTCACCGACCCGGTTTTAGATTAATTACGGAGAACATATAATCAATACAATGAGTTATATAGATAAGCTTAAGCCGCCTGTCGTCGGGATCGTCGCTTATCAGAAAAATGCCGGGAAGACGGTGTTGTTGAAAGAGTTAATCCGCCTGGCGCGGGAGCGGGGCCTTAGAGTCGCGGTGATCAAGCATGCGCATCACAGCTTTGACATCGACCACGCGGGGAAAGACAGCTATGAAATGAGAAGCAGCGGCGCCGCTCAGGTTCTGGTCGCTTCGCGTAAACGCTGGGCCCTGATGGCGGAGACTCCGGACAACGAACACGATCCGTCGCTCAACGACTTGCTCGCCCGCTTGGACCTGGAAGACGTGGATCTCGTACTTGTGGAAGGCTTACGACATGAGCCGATTCCGAAGATAGAGGTGCATCGTGCCGATCTTCGCAGCCCGTTTCTTTTTCCCGACGACGAGACCATTGTTGCCGTGGCCTCCGACAGCCCGGTCACCATCGACACCGATTTACCGCGTCTGAATACCAGCCGCCCGGATGAGATCCTGGCGTTTATCGAGCAACGATATCTTTTAGAGCGAGCACAATTTCCAAGTGATTTGAGCTCCTCAGAAGCACAGGGTAAAGGCTAACCACCAAGGTTGACCAACGTCACGCGCCGGTTCAATCCACGGCCTGTTTCTGTGTCATTGGATGCGACCGGTTGCACTTCTCCAAAACCTTTTACCTCGAAGCGGCTGGAAGCAATACCGTAATTTTCTGAAAGCGCCCGCATGACGGTTATTGCACGCCGATAAGACAAATCCATGTTGTAATTATCGCTACCGGTGCCGTCCGTGTGGCCTTCGATACGAATCGCATGATGCTGGCGAGCCTATCGATTGTATATGAGCTTAGACAGCAAACTCGGAACCAACAAGTAAAACAGCGTGTTGTCAGGTTAAGCGACGTTCGTTCACTATTGACACTTGGTGTGCGACCAAGCTGGGCCGGAGTGCGCCAACTTCAGCCGTATTTCATGCGTTGCGCTTGGCGCCTCAGGCGACTTCTTTGGGTTTGTTCGATGGAATGTTGCCTTGCCCCTGGTTCCGCTCTTGTTGCAGCTTATGCATGCGCAACATCAATCCTTTTAACGCGATCCGCAGGCGCTCCACCGACTCAGCGAGTCCCTTGACCTCTGGGCCACCGCGCACCGTGATCGGCCGGCTAATATTGCCCTTGCTGATGTCGACGACAGATTCGGTTAGCTCGGATATTGGTCCCGCGATTGCGCGCGGTATCGTGAGCAAAAGCACCCCTCCGATCACCAGGGCCACCACCGACAGGGCTATGAGAAATTTTTGAATATTCGCGAGATTTTCTTCAACCTGCGATGAAAAATCGCGCGCCTCGTTGACCTTATTATTAATTTCCACGGCTGTGCCCTTGAGGAACACCCTAAATTGGTTCTTGGCGTCCTGAATCGCCTTATTCGCCGCGATAGTTCCATTAATAAAGCCATTGTTCACGGCAACATCTACTTTGTTGAACCCGCTTGCATAGGCATTCAACGACTTGTTCCAGGTTTGGGCCTTTTCCTTGTCCGATTGGCTCCAGGTGCTGCGGGGCGTGTTAAACAGCGCTAATCCTTCTTTGAGTTTGCCATAACTGTCGTTCCATTCCGACGAGTACTTAGCGCGCCGTTCTGGATTGTCCGCATAGATAAAGAATTCCTTTTCATAACGACGCAGTTTTTGTCCTTCAATCGCGAGACGGGTCAAGGCGTTACTCTGCTCGTGGGCCTGTATGGTCCGCGAGATCAGCGCGGCGCTCGTGTTGCTGAAGTAGTAAACCAGGGCGAATTGTGCGATGAGAACGACGAAAAATATGGAAAATACAATAGTCAATTTGGAACGTACGGATAACATGATTACCCCTTCTGTGAGTTCCTCGCCAACAATAGATTGTATTCCTTCATCAGACTGTTCCTAACCTCAAACAGCAATTGGCGACGATTTATCTCTTCAGGAAGCTTGGTGTATAAATGTTTCATAAAAACCCCCAGCATGCGGATTTGCATCTCTTCCTCCGATACGCCCATTTCTTCGAGCGTCTCGTCAATGACAATGTCACTGAGGATTCCCACCCGTTCAGCGAGTGCACCGGCCACGACATTGCGCCAGCCAATGATATCCATGACACACTAGGCCTTCCGGATAGCTAATTCTTTGTAATACATCAGTTTTGGTCGGCCCCGATCCGACGCGGGATTTGAATTTCTGATTTAAGCCTAGAGCGAGAAACCAGGAATTCAAGAGCATGGATGACCGATTTAAAGTTAATTGTGAACCCTGGAGACACTCACGATAGAGTCCGTGACTCCGACCCTGTTTTTTCTGCTGAGCTGATCGGCCTGCTTACCAACGATCTTCGAAACGTACAATCCAACCGTGCTGCGTAAATTAATGACTTCGTGGCAGCTTGGCGTGGGCGAGAAGCCGGAGTCTGTTTCTTAAAAAGACGTAGGTGAATCCTGTGAGGCCGCACGCTTAGGCAAAGTCATGCCGCGACAGCTACAATGCTAACAAGTAGACTGTAACTAAAGTGGTGCACCGACTCAGCGCCGGGAACCGCGAACCATCGGGGGAGATGGATTTGCAAACAGACATTTTGTCCGCACGCACGCTCGTCGAAGAGGTCTCTGAATTATTTTCCTTACCCGTGATTTACCATCGACTCACGGATCTTTTAGACGACTTAGACTCAGAGCCCGGTCGGGAAGAGATTGCCGAGGTTATCAGTCATGATCCAGCGCTGATGGCTCGCGTGCTCAAGGCGGCCAATAGCGCACGGTATCAACCGTCGCAGCAGATCAACACAGTCTACGACGCCATCAACACTATCAGTGACGATGATTTAAGAACTCTGATTACCACCACGACTGCGATCGATGCCTTTAGCCACATTGATACCGATCTGGTTGACATGGACAATTTCTGGAACCACAGTGTTTGCTGCGCCTTGGCAGCACGTATCCTGGCCGAAAAATGCCGGCTAGCAGAACCCGACCGCGCTTTTATTGCCGGAATGCTGCACGATATCGGCCAGTTGGTCATTTATCACACGCTGCCGGCGCTTGCTCGTCAGGTTTTGGAACAGGCTGGGGAACCCGAAGAATACCGTTATCGGGCGGAAAAGGAAGTCATAGGCATCACGCACGCGCAAGTGGGTGCCGAGCTTTTAAAGGTCTGGGGGTTCGCGGATTACCTGGTAGAGGCGGTTAACTTTCATCATGAACCAGACAAGGCCACGAATTATCCTGTCGAAACCTCGCTCGTACATATCTCAACCAGTGTCGTCAACCGAATCGAACCGAGCTGGAAGATGAGCTTGGCGCAGCGGGAGTCGGTTGCCCAAATCAATCCTTACGCGTGGTCGATCACGGGGCTTTCTCCAGAGATCATTCACCCAACGTTAGAAGATATTAATATCGAGTCCTTCGGGGTGATGTGTCTGTTAGACCCAAAATCGATGTTGATTTTATAGCATTACGGATGTCACGTTGCGCACGGACCGTGGCGGTGTCTGACGGACTAAAAAGGGTAGGGGCCTCGGAGCGGCAAATCGACTCAGCCGGTTTCGGTCATTGTGGTCGACACCAACCCGCTCATCAAAAATAGTACCCGTTGGATGGGCTGTAGACAGTCCCACCGAGCGTATGCAGAGCCGCTACTTCGCGCTGAGCACGTGCAGCTTGGCCAGGCACGCCAAGACCATCAGCGCGACGCCGAGGGTAAACAGCGTCATGGTGGCGTAACCCATGGTGGTCCAATTACCCATCAGCCTGGACACCCCGGATACGAAACAAACAAGGATGCCCAATAAAGCAGCCGCATTTCCGGTGAATTCGATCAGCTTGACCATCGGCCCTCCCCGGTATCGTTGTACATAACAGCAAAGTGGTAACGCCCGATTTATCAGATCGCGACACACTTTGTTGCCTGCGGCCTGATCGAGCGGCATCCGGATATATCACTCGCAGAACAACAGATTGGGTGGTTGTTCTACGCGCTAGGTTACGCATAAATGGGTGCCGGTCAACCCGAGGTCAGGCTCACGAATCCACTTCGCTTGCCGCTTGGGGTTCGGGCCGCATAATCGCGTTGTTTACCGATATTAAAACTTTATAATCAATTAGTTATAGGTAAGTATTCATGCAAATTATGCGTAGAATTATTCCTTCGAGCGCCATTTTTAAGGCAAAAATGGAGTACCTGATACTTCGTTTGTGTCCCTCCGAACCGTTCCTGAGTTTCTGAATTTGCACTTGACCAGCACGAGGCGAGATACACAGCGACGTACTGAATATACGACCGGTTTCAATTCTGCCGAAGCATAGCGCAACGATTTTTAGGTCAAAATTGCCCGTCTAAGCCTGATTGAGCCGTTCATTACGGCAAGTAATCGATTTAAAACAACTTCATAGCGTGGTCCGACCCCGACTCAAACACCCCGACTCAAACGACCAACTTCATAGCGTGGTCCGACCCCGACTCAAGCGCCTTGTTACGCTTCCCGAGGAGTCGCGGTGGCAAAAAAAAAGCCGGCTCAAACGAGGCGGCTTTCTGTGTTTCCGGTTTTCGCCAGAGTAGCTCGGCGTATCGGGCGTCCGTCAATGCGCGGATGTCAGCCTCTCGCGCGGCGCCGCCGCGCAAAGCCGAGGCCGGCCAGACCCAATCCCAAGAGCGCCACCGTAGCGGGTTCGGGGACCTGTACAGGGGGGGTGAACGTGTACTTGACTTCAACGTCTCCGGTTGCGTTGGTAGCGAATGTGGTTACCAGATTTCCTGCGCCGGTTCCGGTAGAGTTCCCTACCGCGTCCATATCGATGGCCACATTACCCAAGCCCACAAAATCCGCAAACCCCAAATCGGCGGGTAACAACGTGACCATGTCCATGACCGTATCCGTTATCCCCAGAAATGCCGCACCGGAGGTCCCACCGAAATCAATGAGTCCATCGAAAGCGCTAGCATTAAAGACTTCTTGAGCAAGTGGAACTACCCCTACGAGGTCAGACGCACCGGGAATATCAATATTGATCCCAGCCGTGAGATCCAGTGTTATTGTGGTCGGAGCGACGTCGAGGCTCTCTGCTGAGGCATTTCCCTGCACCGTACCTTCGAGGGTAATCATGATTGAATCGAGAGTGCCCAAGATCGGATCGAATTGCGGGATATCTGGTACCGGGATTTGATCAAAGAAGTTGGTTGACTGCAGCGGAACTGTTCCCATATGTATGATTATGTCCGCGCGCGCTGCGCTGGCAACAACCAGAGTCGTCGCTAACAGAAGTCCCGCAGTGAGTTTAGGCATTGAGTTTGTAGTGCGCATGATACGAAGCTCCATTAACCGGTTTTAGTGATTAATATGTTGGTTAATTCTTAAATTGATTTGATTACGGAAAGCACGATCCATGCCAATATTTTATTTTTTTGTGAATACAAGGGCTTAGAGAATCGGCCTTGACCGGTTTCGCAGGATGTGTGTACCGAATTCGGACACATTTCAGCCCTTTGTCAGGGTCAAAATCACTCGAAAATGCGACGGAAGTCAAAAAAACGGCTAATGCTCAATCGGTTAGCGCAATTTTGAAAGATCGTAAAAAAAACCGACACCCCAGTCTAGGCGTTTCCTCCGGTGGTGGACCCACCAGTCGAATGAGGTTGAAGGCTACCGAAAAAAAGGTGCCGTTTTTAAGGTAGAAATAGCGCACCTGAAATTTCGTTAGTGTCCCTGCGAGCTTTTCCTGAGTTCTTGAAATCCTGAGATTGTACTGTAAGCGCCTAAGCAACGGCGCTCTTGACGTTTTCGGTATCGGCGGTGTCGGCGTCATAGGGCAAGAGCGCCTCAACATCCGCAACCGTATTCGCCCTGGGTAGTTCTGTGAGTACGCGTCGCAGGTATGAATACGGTTCCATGTTATTCGCCCTCGCCGTCTCAATTAGGGAATAAAGATTGGCACTGGCATTTGCGCCCCGGACGGTATCACAAAACAAAAAATTCTTGCGTCCGACCACAAACGGGCGGATGGCGTTCTCGACCAAGTTGTTATCGATGTGCAAACGACCGTCATCCAAGTAACGGATTAACTGCGGCCACTGCAGTTTTTTTATGGGGTCGGACCAGCATAATCGCTTCTTTCGCAAGGCGTAGATTAATATAATCAACAGCTTGCAGGTGACTATTGATGTAAAGTATAAATTTTCCTACGCTTAGAACGCCCAGTTTAGGGTAAAAATGGAGTACCTGAAATTTCGTCTGTGTCCCTCCGAACCGTTCCTGAGTTTCTGGCAGTTTGGTCGCTTAGGGTCGGACCAGCATTATCGTATTGTTTGCCGACATTAAGTTAAATTAATCAATTAGTTATAGTTAATTATTTATGTAAATTATACGCAATATTATCCTTAAAACGCCGGTTTTAGGGCAACAATGGTGTACCTTAAATTTCGTTTGTATCCCTCCGAGCCTTTATCCTGAGTTCCTGAATTTGCACCAGGCCAGCACGGGGCAAAATTCAGAGCGAAGTACTGATATATGAGCTGCCTCCATTCCGTCGAAGCTTAGCGCAACAATAATTGGGCTAAAATTGCCCTGCTAAGCCTGATTGAGCGGCCGATTCCGCCAAGTCATCCAATGGAAACAAGTTGATAGCGTGGTCCGACCCGGACCCCACCGGAACCCCGACGACCGGACCCCGACCCGGACCCCCAGGACTCCCACTCCCAAAGACTCTGCCTCAAACTACCAACTCAACCGATTCAACGAGAGATCCCGCCGACTTAAACCTTCCGTTTCCCAGCTTTCTGCTTCGAGCGGACCGCTGATAGGATATCTGCGTGAGCATGCCGACTCATCCGGGACTTCGATTACACGGGCGTGAAACGTTGCAACGTTGCGTGCCCGCATGGTGGCTCAGCATCATCGTCGGCTTTGCGCTGGGTGTGGGTCCGCACAATGCCGAAGGCGGTGGTGGTCCGGAGACGACACTGGTCGTCGTCAACGCCGATTCCGCGTTATCGCTGAAGATTGCCAACGCCTACGTGGCCTTGCGGGACATACCCCAAAGCCACCTGGTGTGGCTGCATGACGTGCCCTCCCTGGAAACCATTGATGTTGGGACTTTCCGTGAGCGTATCTGGAATCCTATTCGCAAGTTCATCTTGTCCCATGGACTCGACGGACAGATCGATACCATCGCGTATTCCGCCGATTTCCCTTATGCCGTGAATCTACGTGCCGATATCAAGAGCAACAAGCTCCCGCGGAATCAACACCGCGGCAGTGTCGCCTCGCTGACCGGTGTCACCTTTTTCTCCAGGCGGGTTGAGATCGGTGATGCCGGCTATTTGAATCTGGATGCGAATCAATATTTCCGGCGTAACCTGACGATGCGCGCGCGTCCCCGGCCCCTCGAAAGTGATGAGAAACAACTTGAGAAAAAAGCCGAAAGTGCCTATAGGAAAAAGGATTATGCAACGGCAATAGGACTCTACCGCACGCTGACATCGAGTCACACGGGCATACCCCGCATCTGGTACAAGTTGGCGACCAGCCTCGCGGTGCTGGGCCACACCGAAGACGCTATGGAGGCATTGCATAAGGCCGTCGACAGTGGATTAGCAAACAGTCTGGTCGCCCGTAACGATCCACACCTCAAAAACCTTCGCGGCCGACCTGGTTTTCGTGAGTTGCTGGCGCGCATGGAGGCCTATAATGGTCCTTTCGAACCGGCACACGGGTTCCGCAGCCGCTATTTCTGGGATCGGTGGTCTTTACCAGACCCCACCACGTCGGCCGGTAATCTGAACCGTTATTACCTCGCCACCATGCTGGCTTACACCGGAATACGCGGTAACAGCGTGCCGGAGGCGCTCAGTTACCTGGCCTCGGCGGCCGCAAGCGACGGCACCCACCCCGATGGCACGGTGTACCTGCTGGTCAACCAGAACGTTCGCTCGACGGCCCGGCAACGGCTTTTCCCGGCAACCGTCAAGGCCCTGGAGACACGCGGACGCCGGGCGGAAATACTGACGCGCGGAGAAGCCGGTCAAAATGGGATTCTGCCACTGGGCAAAGATGATGTGATCGGCGCTGTGGTCGGCGCCAAAAGCTATGCGTGGGTGCGTTCCAAGAGCAGATTATTACCGGGGGCCATTGCTGAGTCGCTGACCAGCTACGGCGGCCATTTCAACAGAGGGTCGCAAACCAAACTGTCGGAATTTCTGCGTCACGGCGCAGCCGGCTCGAGCGGTGCCGTGGCCGAACCATTCAGCTTCCAGGCCAAGTTCCCAACCTCGATGCTGCATGTCTATTATGCGGATGGATGCTCCCTGGCGGAGTCTTTCTACCAGAGTATTGCCGCACCGTATCAATTAATCGTAGTGGGGGACCCCCTCGCGCGGCCGTTTGCGCATCCTGCGGATGTCAGGCTCGTCGAACCTGACCCGGCCCTGCCGTGGCGAGAAACTGTGACGATCCGCCCGCGAGTGTTTCCGACGCCGGAGCGACCGATCGCACGGGTGGAACTTTGGGTTAACGGCATCCAGGTTGCGGACGCTGCTACTGGCCAGAGCATTTCCTGGGATACGCGGAGCATTGAGGACGGGCAGCATGAACTTCGCCTGGTGGCGGTTGAGGCCGGGCGTATCGAGACCCGATCCTATGCAAAATTTTCGGTGACGATCGCCAATACCGATAAGCGGATCGAAGGTCATGCAAGCCGATCCGAAGCGTTGCTCGGGGATAGGATTGTGTTGTCCGGTTCCGCCCCTGGGGCCGAACGTGTGCATGTCCTACGCGGGTTGCTCGAGTTGGGATCTGCGCCGGTCACCCATGGCGAGTGGCGCGTGCACGTACCCGCCGAGTCGCTTGGGCTCGGCCAATCCACGATTTTCGCGCGTGCGGCGTACCGCGACGATTCCACGGTACGCAGCCCGCCCCTTGTGATCCGCGTCCTCGAACCACCGCGTGCTAAAGCGAGTGTCGATGAAGAAAATTCGCAGGCAGGGCTCAGCGTGCCAGGTCTCCGCGCGCGGGTGACCATGACAGATGGCGATAAACGCGAGTTGGTGGTGAAGGCCCTGGACGGCCGTTTGCGGGAGTTTGCCAACGAGCACGCAGGAATCGAGTCCATACGCCTGCAGGGCGATGTGTACATCCAAACCAGCGGGTTTTATCAGTTCACGGTAAGCAGTCGCGGGCGATTGCGGATCAAGATTAGTGGTCGTGACTTTGGGGAACATCATCTAACGGTGCAACACAAGGAGGTGTTTGTGCTGCTCGGGCTGGACGAAGGTTGGCACCGCCTGTCGATGGAACTGTTTCCCGAGGTGGCGCCGCAGCTAAAGGTTGTGATTGCGGGCGATCGGGTTGCCGCCGTGTTAAATGAAAAAATGCTGCGTCATCGGCCATTGCACGATGAATGGAACCTGTAAAAAATAGCGGTTGATTCGGCAATACAGTGTCATAGGTCGTCTCCTTTGTGAGGCAGTTGATTGAGTTTCGTGACTCAATCAATACTACGAAGCCGAGGAGGCGGCTTATGACTATCAGAGTGACTGCTGTCCCACAAAACCGCAGTGTCAGCAATTCATGTCATTCCGAGCCTTGCGAGAAATCTCCCCGTGTTGGATGGCGGCGGCACCTGAGACAGGGTGAGATCCTTCGGCTTTACGCCTCAGGATGACAACAACGATATTGCCAATCCGAACCTTGTGAGGGATCCGACCCGCTGTTGATTGTGTCGATCTTCGTTTGGGGTCGGACCAGCATCATCGCATTTTTTATTAATGTTGAATTCATATAATCAATTAGTTGCAGGTAATAATTCATGTAAATGATGCGTATTTGCCCCCTTTGAACGCCATTTTTCGCACACGAATGGGGTGTGCAGCCGCTCGGTGAG
Source organism: uncultured Gammaproteobacteria bacterium (assembly GCA_947259875.1). GTDB lineage: Bacteria > Pseudomonadota > Gammaproteobacteria > Arenicellales > JAANXG01 > CALZGZ01. The sequence continues at coordinate 11,950 of CAMYNX010000094.1, forward strand.
AAATGTGGGCAAGGTGCCGTGAGTGCCAGGTTCAATACTTGGGGTCGATGACAAAGATCCCCTTGCGCTCGAGCTTGGGCAGGATGGACTTTCGTAGCAAGTTCAATGGGTACCGTTCCAGCAACCAGAGTGCGTAGCGTCGGGCATGTTCCTTTCTTGTGATTTGCACCGGAAAGCTCGCGAACTCGAACAGACGGTCCATCAGCCAATCGGGAGGCCAAATCGGGTTTCCCTCCCCGCTCTGCGTGACTACTGCTGGCGGAATAGGGGTGTTGAAATACTTGTGTGCGTAGCGAAACGCCCAGTGGCACGGCGTCAGGAGATTGAGTTGTTTCGCTCGCGCCAGCAATTGGTTGAAAAAATCGTCGTCCTGTTGGGAAAATTCTTTTGCAAGTGTATCCAGATCCACCAGATCGCGGAGCGCACGCTGGTAATGTCCATTCCTGAACAGATGAACAATATTGTGGAGCACCATGTCGACGGGGGCGAGCGTGTGAATACGAGATCCCTCACTGACGGGCTGGGCGTTAGCAAACAGTGTCTTGGCATCGAACTGCAGACGGTCGATCGGCGGGAGGATGTTGTGATGCACATCGATCTTGGTGCCTCGTCGCTCGTGTATGAGTGGCAGCAATTCATGCATCCAGCGTTGAAAGTACTGCTCATCATCGGCGAGTTCTTCCGGTTGCTTCCAGCCATGTTGCTGCAGAGTGCGTGCGACCTCGGTAATCGAAGCCTTTGGCACCATAATGTCGATATCCGAATAAACTCTTCCATGCGAGATGTCGAGGGCGCGAAAAAGATAGGCTGCCCCTTTCAGCAGAACGATGGGTATATCGATGCTCGCCAGTGCTGATTCGAGCTGCTCAACCTCCCAGTACACGACGCGCCGCTGCTTGCGAGAGCGTATGCGCGCAGCTTCCAGGTGAATCGCGAGACGTTTCGGCAGCGAATCAGAACGACCAGCGGCGTCGAGTCTTGCTACCAGTTGTGGCAGCATGTCGATCTGATTCACCATCGGTAAAAAAGCGTCCCAATGGCACAAGTCGAACTCGACCACAACAGTTGGATCGCGTAGCGCGTCCAGAAAGCGTTGTTTATCGATGATCACCGCTTACGCCGGCGCCCGTTCGTGTGCCGCTGTCGATTTCCAACTCCCGGAGCAAAAAAAGTCGATCGCCTCATGGATATCACCGTAGCGAAAATCGTAACAAACGGCTGAATCGATTGCCCGCGACAGGGTATTGAATCCCGATTCTCCCAGCGAGCCGTAGTTGAGGGCGGCATTTTGCGCGACACTCATGAATGCCCGGGCCTTGGGAACCTGCTGAACCCGAATCGGGGAACCGGTTTCGAATTGGACGAACACGAAGCAAGCAGGTTTGGCCGGTTGCTCGACATTGCTGACACTCGACGCGGGCGGGCGCATATGCGCCACATCGCCCTTCGGGGTATCGCGCGAAATGGGACCGATGTGTGCGTCTCGAGAGAGTGACCTGATCAGATCAATCGCTGCATTTTTGAGCGCAACGGGACGAGCGAGTCCGGTCAGCGACCCATCCGTCGGCGAGATGATCGTCAATTCGTCCGACAACAACCGCCAACCATGCAGACACAATGCGGCGGACAGCGTGCTCTTACCCGCCCCCGAT